>SVSG01000003.1 GCA_015064415.1 Oscillospiraceae bacterium
CGCCATGCTTGAGGAGCTGCAGAGCTTCTGCAACTCGCGCGGCGCCATGTTTGCCTCCATTTGCACCGATCAACCTATCGAAAAGGTGCTGTTCAAAGAATTGCTTAAGGTAGGTATTATGGCATGAGTTTATTAACACCCCTTGGGTTGCTGGGCCTGATCGGTATCATTGCACTGATCATCATTTATATCATCAAGCCCAACTACCAGAACAAATTCATTTCCAGTACCTTTGTCTGGAAGCTTAGCTTAAAATACAGAAAGAAAAGAATACCCCTCAGTAAACTGCGGAACATTCTTCTGTTTCTGTGCCAGGTACTGATCCTCACCGCCACGGCCTTCATTCTGGCGCAGCCCTTCCTTGCCGCGGACAACGGCGACGGTGAGGGCGACACGGTCATCATTCTGGATGCCTCCGCCTCCATGCAGACGCAGGTGAACCAGAAGACCAGACTGGAGCGTGCCGCCGACGCGGCGCTGGCCGATGCCGTCAAGGCGCTTGACGCAGACAAAAAGGTCACCGTGATCCTTGCCGCAGACAAGGCCGAATTCCTTGTGCGGGAGGCCACCCGTGAGCAGTCCGATCTGGTTTACGCCGCCTTTGACGCCGTAACGGACACCGAAAATCCGCGCTACACCTACGGCACGCCCGACATTGAGGGCGCCATGAAGCAGGCGGAGCAGATCACCGCCCACACCGACAAGGCCACCGTCACGCTTTACACCGACACGACCTATCTGAACGCAGGCAACGTCAACGTGTATCAGGTGAGTGACACCGCCGAATGGAATGCCGCCATTCTTGACGTGAGAGCCACCATCGTGGAAAACTACTATCGCTTTGAGATCGACGTGGCCAGCTACGCCGCCGATTCCCGCATCACCGTCAATTGCGAGATCTTCAACGTGAACGATACCGACACCACCATGGAGATCGAGCAGACCGTGTACTGCAACAACGACGAGGTCACCACCATCGTGCTGGGCTACGTCACCGAGGATATGCCCGAGGCCGAGGCCGAGCTGATCAACGAGAATATCTCGGTTTTCGCCTACGAGCATCTGTACGTCCATATCTCCGAGTATGATTCGCTGGACTATGACAATCAGTTCTATCTGTACGGGGGCAAAAAGCCCACGCTGAAGATCCAGTATTACAGCGCCATGCCGAACAACTACTTCCCCAGCGCCTTGCTTGTGCTGCAGGATGCGCTTCGCGACCGCTGGGCCGTGGAGCTTACCGAGGTCAGCGCCGAGCCCGCAACCGAGGGCTTTGACATCTACATCTTCGAGCATGCCGCCCCCAACGTCGTCCCCTCGGACGGCGTGGTGATCTACGTCAACCCCTCCAAGCTCCCCTCCGACGCGGGCATCCGCTTTGGCACCGCCCTCTCGGCCAGCGGCGAGCTGTTCCTTGGTGCAGGGGAAGCGCACCCCCTGATGAACAACGTGGACGCAAGCAGGATCTCCGTCACGCAGTTCACCTCCATCACCAGCTCCGACGGCTACACGCCGCTTGCGACGTACGAGGAATACCCGTTGCTCATGCTCAAGGAGGACGTGGATCAGAAGATCCTGCTGCTGCCCTTCAGCTTGCACTACTCGAATCTTGCGGTGCTGCCCGAATTCCCGTTGCTGCTGAACAACGTCATCGGCCACTTCTTCCCCGTCACCTTTGAAGGGAACGTGTATGAGATCAACGACACCGTCACGCTGAATGCAAGAGCCAATCAGCTTGAGGTGGTCGGCCCCGGCCTTGACCTTCCCCCCTTTACGGAATTCCCCGCACAGCTGCAGCTTCCTGCCCCCGGCACCTACACCATAACGCAAAGCGCCATGTCGGGCGATCCCATCATTGAAAGCATCTACGTCAGGATCCCCCCGGAGGAAAGCAATATTGCCCTTGTGGAGAATACCCTTGTCAACCCCTACTTCTTCTCGGAAGAAGATATCACCAACATTGATCTATTATTTTACTTTGCCTTGACGGTGGTTGTGCTGCTGTTCGCCGAATGGTGGCTGAAATCTCGTGAGCAAATTTAGTTAGGAAAGAAAAGATGACAAACTTTAGTGTTAATTTTACAAATGCATGGTGGCTTCTGCTGCTGATACCTGCGTTCGCATTGACGCTGTTTTCCTACTTCAAACTGAATAAAAGGTATCGCTGCACAAGAAACCGTATTGTTTCGATCGTGATGCATTTGGTCATTATGCTCCTCTCCGTCGCGTTGCTTGCGGGCCTCACCATTGAGTACTATGAGCCGAATACCGAAACCGAGGTCCTGCTTCTCGTTGACGCCTCCTTCACGCTGGAGGATACGGAAAACGAGGTGGACGATTTCATCAAATCCGTCATTGACAATTGCGACTCCATGTATCGGCTTGGCATCGTCAAGTTCGGATACGATCAGGTATACGCAGTCGAGCTGACGAACAACATGGATAAGGTATATTCCACCTATCTCTCGTCAAGCGACCCCGACACCACCGCGACCGACCTCTCCTCCGCCCTCACGTATGCGGCGTCGCTGTTGCAAAGCCCCGAAAACGCCCGCATCGTCCTGCTTTCCGACGCCCTTGAAACCGACGGCTCGGCCAAGGACGTGATCAGAGCCCTTGCGGCCAAGGGGATCAGCGTGGACACCGTTTACTTTGCGGGTGAAGAGATCGAGCAAGAGGTGCAGATCATTGCAGCCACACAATCCGTCCCCAAGGTTGAGATCAACTCGAATTTCACCATGGACGTCACGGTGGAAAGCTCCGTGGAGGGAGCCGCCACCATCACCCCCTACGACAACAACGTGGCCGGCACGCCGATGCCGATCGAGCTTGTCAAGGGCAAGCAGACCATCAGCATCCCCTACTCCTTTGCATGGGGCGGTATGCATGTGGTCTCCTTTGAGATCGCCGGCGACGAAGATACGCTGACGCAAAACAACACCTACGTCAATCACATTTATATCGAAACCTTCACCGAGATCCTCGTGATCGAAAGCATTTCGCAGGAATCCGCCTCGATCGCGGCCATGCTTGGCAAGGAGCTGAACGTCAAAACGGTCAACGTAAGCGACAGCAACAGCATGCCGAGCACCCTTGACGAGCTGCGCGATTTCGACGAGATCATCCTTTGCAACATTTCCAACGACGACCTGCCCGACGGCTTCGACCAGCTCCTGTTCCAATACGTGCACGAGATCGGCGGCGGCCTTTTCACGGTCTGCGGTAACGAGGCAGACCCCGGCAGTGAGAACTGGACCGCCAACGCCTATACGCGCGAGGATATGTATAAGACGCTGTATCAGGAGATGCTTCCCGTCGAGATCGTGAACTACACCGCGCCCGTCGGCGTCATCATCGTGGTGGACACCTCGGGAAGTATGTTGGGCTCTCCCTATGAATCCTCCAAGCTTTACTGGGCAATGCAGGGCGCGCAGGCGTGTCTGGATGCCCTTACCGAGCGCGATTACGTGGGCGTCATGACGCTGGCAGACTCCTATACCGAGGAGCTGTCTCTTACCCCCCGTACACAGCGCGACAAGATCCTTGCCTCTATTGCAGCACTGGAGGAATCCGCCATCGACGGCAGCATTACCTCCGGCGGTACCATCTTTTCCGCCGCGCTGGAGCGCGCCGGAAAAGCGCTTGCCGCCCGCTCCGATATTGAGAAAAAGCACATCATCATCGTTTCTGACGGCGAACCTGCCGGCGGCGATGCCGAGCTTTATCAGTACTGGGCCAAGGAAAATGCCAAGCTGGATATCACCATGTCCATCATCGGCATTGACAGCTCTCAGGATGCGCAAAACAGAATGATCGACCTTTTGGTCAATTATGCCGGCTGCGACGAGGATAACTTTCATAATATCGCCAAGGGCAATTACGAAAACCTGCCCAAGATCATGAGAGAGGATCTGGAGGCCCCCGAGATCAAGTCGGTCAACTATGAGGAATTTACCCCCACCATCAACGTTTACAATGCCGTCACCAACGGCATCGACCCCGAGACTATGCCCACGCTGGACGGTTATTACGGCGTGAAGCTCAAGCAGGGGGCAGAGGCAGTGCTGATGGGCTCCTTTACCCCCATCTACTCGCAATGGAACTTCGGCAAGGGCCGCGTCGGCACCTTCGCCTGCGACCTCAACGGCACCTGGTCTGCCGATTTCGTGGCAAGCGACGTGGGCGCTGTGCTGCTCAATAATATCATCTACGCGCTCTTCCCCACCGAAAGCGTGCGCGCCACCGACGTGGAGGTGCAGCTCTCGGGCGACAACTACACCACCAACCTCAGCATTTATACCGACCTTGCCGACG
Source organism: Oscillospiraceae bacterium (assembly GCA_015064415.1). Taxonomy (GTDB): domain Bacteria; phylum Bacillota; class Clostridia; order Oscillospirales; family CAG-272; genus Firm-07. The sequence goes on from SVSG01000003.1 coordinate 4,315, forward strand.
ATCAGCGCATCAAAGTGACGGTGCTGGCCCCCTCCGGTGCCGAGCAGGTGATCAACGCCGATAAGACAAGTGGCTACAGCCGCATCAGCTTCGCCGTCAAGGAAACCGGCATGCACGAGATCCTTGTGCAAAAGCTGGATAAGGAGGGCAACGAGCTCTCCGCCACCAAGGTCTACAAATCCCTTTCCTACTCGAAGGAATACAACGCCTTTGCGGATACCGACGCAGCAAAAGCGCTGATCGAGTCGCTGGCAAACGATTCGGGCGGCTTTGTACTGACCGACCCCCTGCAGGTGTTTGACAACGCGGTGGAGTATCTGCACATCATCATTGACCCTCGCATCCTCTTTGCGATCCTCATCATCGTGTGCTTCCTTATCGACATTGCCGCGCGCAAATTCAAGTGGAAGTGGCCGCATGAGATCATCCGCGATAAAAAGCGCAAGGCGTCCGCGTCAAAGTGACAGGAGGGATAACAATGAAAAAATTACGTTTTACATTTATTTTGATCGCACTTTTCGCTTTGTGCGCATTGGTGCTGACCTCCTGCGACTCGGATCTGAACACCCCCTCCGGCCTTTATCTGGACGTGGAAACGCAGACCCTCACCTGGAACGCGGTCAAGGGCGCGAAATTCTACACGGTGCAGATCGAGGGGCAGGAAAAGGAAATTTCCGTCAGATCCAACTCCGTCTCGCTGGAAAAGCTGGAGGCCGGTAATTATGAGATCAAGGTCAAAGCCAACGGCGACGGCGAGGCCATCGGTGACTCGGATTGGGCGGTATATCAGTTCAAAAGAGAAGCCGAATCCGGCCTGAAGTATCAGCTGATCCACAACGATTCCGAATACGAGCTTGTGGGCGGCGGCTCCGCCAAGGGTGACGTCACCATGGAGGCCGTCTACCGCGGCAAGCCCGTGACCTCCATCGCAGACAAGGCGCTTTACGGCAATACCAAGATCACAGGTCTTACCGTCGGCAGTAACGTGAAAGCGATCGGCGACAAGGCCTTCGCCAAGTGTTCGGCTCTTGTGTCGATCACCATTCCCGAGGGTGTCACCGCGATCGGCGAGTACGCGCTGCAAAGCTGTAAGGCCCTCACCTCGATCACGCTTCCCGACAGCGTGACCGAGATCGCCCCCCACACCTTCTCCTGGTGCTCCGCACTCCAAAGCATCAAGCTGGGGCAGTACGTGACCGCCATCGGCGAGTACGCCTTCTCCAACTGCGAATCGCTCACCACCATCACCTATGAGGGCAGTGACAACAGCACCTTCGGGGTGACGTTGCCCGCCACGCTGAAGTATATTGCCACTTACGCGTTTACCGACTGCCTCGCCCTTTCCACCGTCAGTCTGGGTGCGGGCGTAGAGCACGTTGCCACCTACGCCTTCGTCAACTGCAAGGCCCTCACCAAAATAGATCTTGGCAAAAGTCTGCTTGTGGTAGAGGATTTCGCCTTCGCCTACTGCCCGCAGCTTGCGGCAGTATCCGTACCCGAGTCCACCGTGTCGCTTGGCAACTGCGTCTTCTACGGCAACACGGCACTTGCTGACGTATCGCTTGGCAAGGGTCTGCGCAGCATCGGCTACTACGCCTTCAACGAGACCGCCGTGATGAAAGCCGCCACGGATATGCTGATCATTGACGGGTGGCTGTTGCAGGTGCTGAACGCCGAGGCCGAAAGACTCAACATCAGCGCAAACGTGTACGGCGTTGCCAGCTATGCGGCCTACGGCCTGCCCAAGCTGATCCAGGCAGATCTCAAGGGCGTCAAGTACGTGGGCTATGCCGCCTTCTACAAATGCCCCCAGCTTTACCGCGTGGCCTTTGACGACGCGCTGCTGGAGCTTGGTGAATACGCCTTCTACAACTGCCCATACCTCTCGGAGGTAAAGCTTGGCGAAGGCCTTACTACCATCGGCAACTACGCCTTTTACGCCTGCCAGACACTTGCCGCGGTGAAGATCCCCGCAACGGTCAGCTCCGTCGGCACGCATGCCTTCCGCAAGACCGCCGCTTATGCCGCGATCGCTGACAACGGCACCAAGGGCGGCGTTGTCTACATGGACGGCTGGGCCGTGGACTACGTTCCCTCTCTTTCCTCTGCGCTCACGGGCTATGAGACGCTTCTGATGATCGCGGAAGGCACGCGCGGCATCGCCAATTACACCTTCAACGCGCAGACCATTCTGCTGATCTCGATCCCCGATTCGGTCGAGCACATCTGCCGCGGTGCCTTCTACAAATGCACCACGTACATGATGACGCTGCCGAAATCGCTAAAATCCATCGGTGACTACGCCTTCTATGGCTGTGGCTACACCAATTTCGGCGGCAATACCTACGATCTGACCATCCCCGCAGGCACCACCAAAATCGGGCGCTCCGCCTTCTACGGCTGTACCAACGTCCTGAGCGTCACGGTCCCTGCCGGTGTGACCTCGATCGGCCCCTACGCCTTCTACGGCTGTGCCGCCATCGGTGCAACGATAGAGGCACAGCAGGATACCGGCAAAACGGACGAGGCGGGCAATCCCATCCTGGAAACGGTTCCCGTTACCGGCTTTGTTTCGCTCAGCGAAGGCCTGCTTTCCATCGGCGAGCGCGCCTTTCAGGGCTGTGCCGCCCTGACGGAGATCAAGATCCCCAACAGCGTGACTTCGCTTGGCACCCGCGCCTTCTATAAATGCGAGTCCCTCAAAAACGTCACGATCGGCAGCGGCATTACCGCGATCGACGATTACATGTTCTACAAATGCGCCGCGCTGGAAAGCATCACGGTGTCCGATCAGCTGCAAAGCGTTGGCAATTACGCCTTCCGCGGCTGTACCGCGCTCAAAAAGCTGGATCTCAAGTGCGTGAGGACCATTGGCAGATACGCCTTCTACGGCTGTACCGCACTCACCGAGCTTGTGCTGCCCGAAACGCTGGTTGCCATCGGTGATTACGCCTTCCGCGGCTGCACGGGTATTACCGCCGTGGTGATCCCCGCCTCCGTCCAGGAGATCGGCAAGCACGTGTTCTACGGTCTGAAAAACACCACGCTGTACTGCGAATCCGACAGCATTCCTCCCTACTGGAACGCACAGTTCAACTCCTCCTACCGCCCCGTTTTCTGGGGCTGTGAGCTCTCCTCCGATAACGCCTACGTCGTATCCGCCAAGGCGGGCAAGAACAATTTGCGCAACCCCATGGCAACGGGCGGCATCAGCGATCCCACCCGCGACAGCTACGTATTCGCCGGCTGGGCCACCACGCAAAACGGCACCGCCGCCTATACCTCGGCAAACGTGGCGGAAGCCCCCGAGGGCACGGCGCTTTACGCCATCTGGACCGAGCAACCCAACGATGATAATTAAGTGAGGCACAAACATGAAAAAAAGCACACGTATACTCACGCTTTTCACGGCGCTTCTCCTTTGCCTTCTGGGCATGGCGCTTTTCAACAGCTGTGACGAGCCCGTGAAAACGACAGAAATCTACATCACCAACGCCGACCAGCCGCGTCTGAACTACGTGGAGGGTCAGGAGCTGGATCTGAGCGACGGCAAGCTGACCGTTGCCACTGACGGCAAGGAAAGCAAGCTCCCCTTAGACTCCCCCGACATCACGGTGGAGGGTTATGACAAAAAGAAGATCGGCGACCAGACGCTTACCGTCAAGTACGGCGAGCTGACCACCACCATCAAGGTCAACGTGATCGAGCGCGCCATCGCCGAGGGCTTTGAGACCAAGTATTTCGTCGGCGACGAGTTCAACAAGAACATGGGCAAGATCCGCATTGCCACCGACGATGCCAAGTCCTTCAAGGTCAATATGAACGATGCCAAGGTCTCTCTTGTCTCCTTCGACTCTTCTGTGGCGGGCACCGCCACCGTCACCGTGCTTTACAACGATGGCTCTAATTCCTATTACTGCCAGTTTGACGTCACGGTGTACGATCAATCCAACATCCAGTTCACCCCGCCCCAGAAGACCACGTATTTCAGCCATGACACGGCAGTCAGCGTGAACGGCGGCTACTTCACCGTCACCTCCTCCGACGCGACTCTCACCAAGAACGTCCCCCTCACCGAGACGATGGTCACCGACTTTGATCTGTCGGCCGCCACCCTTGAAAACCGCACCACCCCGCTGGAGCAGCCCGTGACCGTGACCTATCTTGGCAAAACCTTCCAATACAACATTTTCGTCACCTTCAGCGAGGTCTCCGTTCTCCAGTATTACGAGACGAACACCCTTTCCAAGATCGATTGGGAAAAGGTGAAGAAGGACGGCCTCACGGACGCACAAAGCGAGGTAGCGCTGGATGCCATCCACACCTATCTGGACCTTTCCGACGCGCAAAAGGAGATGATCTCCGACGAGCTTGCCACCAGCGTCATCCGCGCGGGATCCGTTGCCCTTTCCAACGCCTTTTTGAAGGAGGTCAACAACTATTCCAAGACCTTCACCATGGACGCGGAATTGAATCTGTACCTCACCTGCTCGGATTACGAGCAGACGAAGGCCGATCTTGCCATCCTCAGTGACAGCGATGCCAAGATCAACACCTACGCCACGCTGCTTCGTGAGATCGAGGCCGCATACGGCACGCTGGTGGTAGAGGGCGAGACGACGGTCGCCGACTGCATCTACGTCTACACGGAGGAGATGCAAGAGCACCTGATCTCGGTGCTCACGCACTTCGTGGAGGTCTTTGAGCTGGTCGCAGATATTCCCGACAGCTGGACGGTCGACACCCTCAAGGAGCACAGCGCCGACATCCGCTCCGCCACGATGAAGATCTACAACGCCGGCTTCTACAAGAGCGGTTATTCCAGATATTACACCAATCTGCTCTCCCCCTGGCGTGAGAACAACGACCTTTTTGAGATCCTTTACTCCTACTTCCTTTACGCGTATGAGGAGGATGGGCAGGAGTTCATGGTGAACTATATGTGGGGCTCGATGCCCATGCCCGGCCTTCTGGAAAGCTGGTACGCGGGACTTTCGGGCGCGATCGCCTATGAGAAGTACTACGCCGCCAACTACGCCTCTGCGGCACTGCTTGCCGACGTCTCCGGCTTCATGTACTACTACTTCTCCACGCTGGAGATCGCCGAGGAGATCAAGGCATCGGAAAATCAGCTTTGGATCGACATTTACAACGCCTACAACGGCGATTACATGAATCAGATCTACATGTATACCCCCAGCTACGGCTATCTGTACCACGCGAAGGGCATGGTGGATTCCGAGGCCTATCACAAGATGTGGAAGACCTATTACCCCGTGCTGAAGGCCGCGCTGAACGACAAGCTCTCCGCCACAGTCGACAAGGCCGAGATCTGCGCCATGTTCGACGCGTTCCAGGCCCTCTCCCCCTCCGAGCTTCTCGGCTTCCTTTCCTCCATGCACCTGATGTATACCAACGCCAAGGGCGTGCTTCCCATGCTTCAGTACAATGGGGAGAAGGTATACAGCATCCTCATGCTGGTCATGAAGGAGTACTACACCACCTACCTGAACAAGTCCACCGAGCCCCTTTTCCAAAAGCTTTTGCTTGCGATGGAGAACTTCGCCCTCATCGGCTATAAGGATGGTGCCCTTGACGAGTTCAAGACCCTGATGAAGGAGCTTGTTGACGCTTACACGCCCCTTTCCGACGCGGACAAGGAAAACTTCAACAAGTATGCAGGCATCAGCTATCAGAAATACCTTGCCCTTTACAACGCGGCCACAAGCGGAAGCGACTTGACGCTGACCGACACGGAAAAGGCGCTGTTTGACGAGCTCAAGCTTGCCATTGACAAGTATTTCACCGCATACAACTATATGTACGAGCTTGCCACCAAGAAGGATGAGGTTCCCGCTGAGCTTTACCCCGTGCTGTATTCGCTTTACGCCAAGGTGAACGAGCTGTACGGCCGCGTCACGGGCGAAAATGCATCTCTTGCCCTTTATCTCAACGTGTACGAGATCCTGGGTGGTGAGTACTCGCTTGCCGTGGCCTTCCATATGCTGGACACCACCACCACCTCGATGCTGACGGGCCAAAAGGCCACCATCACCAACACCGACGGTACCGTTTCCTACGTAACCTACTGGGATCTGATGATGAATTACGATCTTGAGCCCTTGTTTGTCTACGCGGCCGATCTGCTGTACTACGCCTACTTCGACAAGGAAGCCGTACCGCAAAACAGCTACGTGCTCACGCTGATGGGCGACGTGCGCACGATGACCGACTTCCAACGTAACATTTTCAGCTTCCTCAAGGCCGACAGCGCCTACTACACGGCACTCAACACCTATTTCACCGCCGTGATGACAAATGCCGATGTGGCCGCTTCTCTCATCGAGGCAGAAAAGGCCTATTTTGCCTACCTGCTTGATAAGGAGAACACCGAGCTGCGCGACGCCTTCCTTGCCACCATGGAGGGCATGGATACCGCCTACGGCGCACTTTCCGATGCAGATAAGGCCTACGTGAAAGAGGCGTATAACTACTATCTCAGTGTATACCAGGAGCTGACGGCAACCCCTGCCGCCTGACCCTCCGAACAAAAAAATCCGACCCGAAAGGCAGGTTCTCATAAGGAAGTTTGATTTCTTATTGTAGTGACCAGCGCCCTCTACGGTCAAAAAATCATAATTGCTCTGCAGAAAACAAATAAATAACCCCGACGGATTTTTTTATCCGTCGGGGTTATTTGCTATTGAGAATCATTCTCTTTCCATTTGAACATTGCCTTGAAATCGTTATAGCAAGTTGGACATATCCAATAGTAATTATCCTCTGTCGTATACCCCTCGTGTAGTGTATCAGGATAATCGGAAAATTTTTCCCAACAAAATTCACAATGATCGTGATCCCATTCTTTCTTTGGTGCTTTCCATTTGCGAAAATATAATACCTTACCCGATAAATAATCTTCTTGTCCTCGTAATCTCCAATCGTCTTTATCTATCATTCATATTCCTCCTTTTGCTTTATCGCCAGTTTCGCCTTTGTATTACAAAGGCAAGGGCAAAGTCCATACCCCTAAGGTTACACGTATCCTGAGGCTCCCTCCGGGAGGGAGCTCCCGACGAAGTCGGGTGAGGGAGAGCGCGTTACAATGAAGTTAGTACAAATCTAAAGTCACGCAGGCTCCTTCCACCGCTAACGCGAGAACCCCCAAAACTCATTTCATTCGTTTCGGGGAACCCCGCCGCGGTCCCCCTCCCTCTCGGAGGGAGGCTTTCTGTCAACCCCATTATAACACAAATTGGCAGAGAAAGCATGTTCTCTACCGAAATTTATATGCGTATCCGTAGGGGAGACCTGCGGTCTCCCGCGGGCGAACACAGTTCGCCCCTACGGTAAACATCCTTATGAGAACGCTCCTAAAGGGTCGGATTTTTTTGTTATGCAACAGCTTAAAGCACAAGAGAGGGCGCGGTGTATACTCTTGCCGCCAGCTCCTGATTAAGCATATAAAGACTCTTGGGATCCGAGCCGAACAGCTCCATCTTGGTGATCATATCGTTGGCGTTGGTCTCTTCCTCGCCCTGCTCCTTCACGAACCAGTCCAGGAACTGCATCGTGCGGAAATCCTTGACGTCATAGGCGGCCGCGTAAATGTCGTTGATCAACGAGGTCACGTACTCCTCGTGTGCAAGACCTGCCTTCAGCACGTCCATGTGGCACTCAAAAACCTTATCGGGCTTGTCGATGGCCTCCAGCGTTACCACCTGATTTTCGTTTTGCAGATACTGATAGAAAAGCATGGCGTGATCGCGCTCCTCTTGTGCCTGCACCATATACCAGTTGGCAAAGCCGTCCAACCCCTTTGCCTTGAAATAGTTGGAAAAATCAAGGTAAAGATAGGCCGAGTAAAACTCCTTGTTGATCTGGCTGTTCAACAGCTCACGAACCTTTGCGTTCATCATGGAAAATACCTCCTTGTAATTCCCCGCGCATCGGCGGGGTTTATATTTTAATTTTAACACGAAATAAAAAATCTGTCAATCACCGCAGGAAAAAGTGCAGCAGCTTTTCGTAAAATTTGCTTTTATAGGGCTGATAGCGCATGGGAAGATCGATCCACGTTTTCTTGTCCACGATGGATTTATGGTGCGAGAAAGCATCAAAGCCATCCTTGCCGTGATAGGAGCCCATGCCGCTTTCCCCCACGCCCCCAAAGCCCATTTCGCTGGTGGCCAGATGGATGATCACGTCATTGATACAGCCACCGCCAAAGGAGAGCTCCCTTGTGACGCGCTGCACGTGACTTTTGTCGTGGCTGAATAAATACAACGCCAGCGGCTTATCCAAGGTTTTCAGCTCCGCGATCAGGGCATCGAAATCCTCAAAGCTCAGGATCGGCAAAATGGGGCCGAAGATCTCCTCACCCATCACCGCATCCGCGCGCGTCACCCCGTCCATCACGGTGGGCGCGATCTTGAGCGCGGCGGCATCCGCTTGGCCACCGTGCACCACCTTGGCGGGATCGATCAGGCCACAAAGCCGCGCAAAATGCTTCTCATTGATGATCTTGCCGTAGTCCCCGTTCTGCAGGGGCTCCTCACCGAATTGTGCCTTGATCTGCGCGATCACATGCCGCACCAGCTCATCCTTCACGCTACTTGCGCAAAGCACGTGATCCGGCGCCACGCAGGTCTGCCCGCAGTTGAGATATTTGCCAAACACGATCCGCTTGGCCGCCAGCTTCAAATCGGCGCTCTCATCCACGATGCAGGGGCTCTTGCCCCCAAGCTCCAGCACAACGGGGGTCAGATGCTCGGCCGTGTGGCGCAGTACCTCCTTGCCCACCGCCTGACTGCCCGTGAAAAAGACGAAATCGAATTTTTGCTCCAGCAGTGCGGCGTTCTCCGCGCGCCCCCCCGTCACCACGGCCACGTATTCGGGCGGAAAGCACTCGCGCACGATCCTTGCCACGATCTCACTTGTCGCGGGGGAATAGGCGCTCGGCTTCAAAATCACGGTGTTCCCTGCCGCGATTGCGTTGGCCAGCGGATCGACGGTCAGCAAAAACGGATAGTTCCACGGGCTCATGATCAGCGTGTTGCCATACGGCACGGGCTGCTTGAAGCTGTGGGAGCAAAATTGCGCAAGCGGCGTTTTCACCCGCTTTTTCCCTGCCCATTTTTTGGTGTGCCTGATCATATGCGAAATTTCGGTCAGCACAAAGCCCGACTCGCACATAAAGGCCTCGTATGCGCTTTTGCCAAGGTCCGCAAAAAGCGCCCCGTTGATCTCGTCCTTATACTTTTTCACCGCGGCGTACAGCTTTTTCAGCTGTGCCACGCGGAATTTTACGGGGAGCGTTGCCCCGCTCCTGTAATACGCCCGCTGACGCTCCAGCAAGGATGCAATTTCCGTATTCGTCATAAATCCTCCGATCCGCCGCCGCAAAAAGCGGGGCACGGTCATCAAAATTATACCGCATCCCGCACAAAAAGTCAATAAAACCGCCTCAAAACACGCTTTTCGCCACCTTTTTGAGGGCATTGTTGACTTCTTTCACACAATGTGGTATAATATAATATCATATCTGTCGATCGAGGTGGCCTATGCAAGATAACACGTCCAAGCTGTTAAAGGAAAAATTGTTGGAGCTGCTTTCGTGGTTTCACCATTTCTGTGAAAAGCACGGCCTGCGCTATTATGCGCTTGGCGGCACGATGCTCGGCGCCGCCCGTCACCACGGCTTTATCCCGTGGGATGACGATATCGACGTGGGCATGCCCCGCCCCGACTACGAGCGCTTCCGCGCCCTGATGGAAAAGGAGGCGCAAGCACGCTTCCTTTTGGAGACCCCCGAAAACTCGGGCAAGGATTATTTTTATCCCTTTTTCAAATTGTATGATACCACCACCACGCTGGTGGAAAATACGCGCTACCGCTTAAAGCGCGGCGTGTATCTGGACATCTTCCCGCTGGACGGCTTCGGCCGCACCGAGGAGGAGGCGCGCGAGACCTTTGCCCGCATCAAAAAGGCACACAACCTATTGCTTTGCCGCGTGGCGGGCTGGCGAAAGGGCCGCAAGCTCCACAAAAATCTGGCCGCCAAATTCATGCAGCTGCTCCCCTTCATCAATAACAAAAAGCTACTGTTGCAGCTTTGCGACAAATGCAAGGAAAAGGATTACGCCGCCTGCACGTGGGTCGGCAACCCCGTCGGCGCCTGGGGCATGCGCGAGATCATGCCCGTTGAGGTCATGGGCGAGCCCACGCTTTGCACCTTTGAGGATCTGCAGATCTACGGCGTGGCAGACCCCGACGCCTACCTCACCCGCCTTTACGGCAACTGGAAACAGCCCCCGCCCCCCGAAAAGCAGGTCACGCATCACGACTTTATCTGCCTGGACCTGAACAAATCCTATCTGGAAGACTGAAAATCAGGAGAACGTCATGAAACGAGTCATCACATACGGAACCTTTGATCTGTTGCACTACGGCCATATCAATCTGTTGCGCCGCGCCAAGGCGTTGGGCGACTATCTGATCGTCGCACTCTCCACAGACGATTTCAACTGGCTGGAAAAGCAGAAAAAGTGTTGCTTCAGCTACGAACAGCGCAAGTCGCTTCTGGAGGCGGTGCGCTACGTGGATCTGGTGATCCCGGAGGAGTCCTGGGAGCAAAAGAAATCGGACATGCACGAATATCACATCGACACCTTTGTGATGGGCGACGATTGGCGGGGCAAATTCGATTTTCTGCGCGACGAGGGCGTAGAGGTCGTGTATCTGGAAAGAACGCCCGAGATCAGCACCACGCAGATCAAGCAAGACCTGAATACCACGCAAAAATAACAAAAAGCGGCACACGTGTGCCGCTTTTTGTGTTTTTTACGCTTCCTCGAACTGGTCCTTACCCACGCCGCAAAGGGGGCAGACAAAGTCCTCGGGGAGGTCCTCGAACTTGGTGCCGGGTGCGATGCCGTTATCGGGATCGCCCACTGCCTCGTCATAGGTCCAGCCGCATACGCCACATACATACTTTTTCATAATTTTACTCCTTTTTCTCACCCCGTTTGGGGGCTTTTTTTATTTCAGCTCTTCGGCAAGTGCCACCAAGGTGGCCTTGTTTTCCTCGCTCATCGCGGAAAGGATCTTCACGTTATTCTGTGCATACGTGAGGTTGCGGCACTTCTCCAGCATGCCGCGCATCACCTTCTCTGCCATCGGTGCCCAGCTGCCGTTCTCAATAAACGCCACCGTGCGGTTGGCAAAATTGCGCTCGGTCAGATGATCGATAAAGCTGCGCATGAAGGGGAAGATATCCATGTTATAGGTCGTGGTGGCCAGTACCACCTTGCCGTAACGGAAGGCGTCCTCCACGGCCTCGGCCATGTCACAGCGTGCCAGATCGTTGATAGCCACCTTGGGACAGCCCACCTTGTGCAGCTGCTCGGCCAAAAACTCCACCGCCTTTTTGGTGTTGCCGTACACCGAGGTATAGGCGATCATCACGCCTTCGCTTTCCACGCCGTAGCTCGACCAGACGTTGTAAAGGTTCAGATAGTAAGCAAGATCTTGCGAAAGCACGGGGCCGTGCAAGGGGCAGATATAGCGAATATCCAGCGCGGCCGCCTTTTTCAGAACTGCCTGCACCTGTGCGCCGTATTTGCCCACGATGCCGATATAGTAGCGTCTCGCCTCGCAGGCCCAGTCCTCCTCCACGTCCAGCGCGCCGAATTTGCCGAATGCGTCCGCGGAAAACAGTGCCTTATCCGTGCTGTCATAGGTCATAATGACCTCGGGCCAGTGCACCATCGGGGCCGTGATAAAACTCAGCTGATGCCGACCGAGCGAGAGCGTGCTCCCCTCTCCCACCACAAGGCGTCTGTCGGCAAAATCGTTGCCGTAAAAGTTTTTCATCATCACAAACGCCTTGGCAGAGGCGACGATCGTTGCCCCCGGAAACGCCTTGGCAAAGGTGGTGATATTGGCCGAGTGATCCGGCTCCATGTGCTGTACGATCAGATAATCCGGCGTGCGATCACCAAGGACGGTGCGCAAATTCTGCAACCACTCCGCGCCAAAGCGCGCATCCACGGCATCCAGCACCGCGATCTTTTCGTCCAAGATCACGTAAGAATTGTACGCCATTCCGTTCGGCACCGTATATTGTCCCTCAAAAAGGTCGATTTCATGATCATTCACGCCTACGTAACGAATATCATTTGTCATATGCATCTTCCTCCATTTTTTATCACATCCAAGTATACCATAAAACGCGCTTTTTTTCAAGTGGAAATATCCGTCTTATGGCATTATTTTTCCATCAGAACGGCGCGGGCAGTGCACTCCCCGTGATCAGATTTTCAAAGCATTGTGAAAGCGGCACCTCGAAGCGCACGCCCTCTATGTGCAGATAGCGCACGCGCGGCGCGTTATAAGAGGAAAGAGGTCTATCGTACACGTCGTTGGAGTGCGCCGCCACATAAAGCTCACGCTCCGTGCGATCTATGACAAACAGCGTGTGATAAAAGCTCCCGTCCTCGCGTCCCAGCTGTACCACGTCCGCCGCTTGCATCTCGCGCATCCCCACCTCGCGCCCGTAAGGGCCGATGCCGCCGTTATTTTGTAAAAATTCGGGGGCTCCCGTGAAAAAATCCCAGAAAAACTCCACCCCCGTAAACGCAGGGGCGCGGTCATCCGCCGAGCGATAATACCACCCGAAATCCGGCGTGCCGTTCATCACACAGCACCCCGCCAGCACGCATTGCGACACGAAATTGGTGCAATCGCCGCCCACCTCGGTAAAATTATAAAACAGCGGATTGCGCGACAGCGCCCAGCGGCGCGCATAGGCCAGCGCATGCTCCCTTTGATACTCTCCCGTCATTAACATAGCATCACCTCCTCCCCTCAGTTTATGCAAAAAAAGGACGCGTTGCCAGCGCAACGCGTCCTTTTATGTGCTTTTGTATTACGGCAGCTTGTTCTGCCAGTCATCGGGCAATTCGTCGGGCAGATCCTCCGGCAGCTTATCCGCCAGATCGTCAGGCAGCTCGATCGGATTGTCGCTGGAGGAAAGACGCTCGATCAGCTTATCCACCATTTCGTCCGTGGTCAGCGTGCTCAGCTCCTCGGGCGTGAAGATCTCTGCCACACCGTCGGCCACCAGCTGCACCACGTCCTCATTCACGGGGATCTCATACTCCGTGACCACCTCCTGCAGGCTGTCCGCCAGCACCTCGGTGTTCACCGTGCCATCCTCGTTTTGCGACTCCTTGAGCACGTCGATCATGTTTTCCAGCATCTCGCCGTGGTTCTCGCGCAGATCCTCGGTACCGCCGAGCTCACGCAGCATCACGCGCATGCCCGTGTCCACGATCGCGCCCTTCACGGGACGCATGCGGCTGTTGGCGTCCAGTACCGCATACAGCTCCTTGGCAACGCCCTCGGAAACCAGCTTTTCGATCAGCAGATCGGTGCCGTTCTCCTCTTCGACCAGCACGAACAGATCGTGCTCGATCAGGACGGCGATCGCCCTTGCAAACGTGTGCAGGTCGTCGTCGATATTATCCGTCTCAGAGCTGGAAAATACCAGCAAAAACGCGTCCACGATCCCCTGCATGTTCTCGCCTGCCTGCGGCTTTTCCATGCCGAGGGCACTCTCACCCTTCAGCCAGGCCGCCGACGTGTCAGAAAGCATGGAAGAAATCAACGTGCGCAGAATGACGGAGCAGCTGAGGTCATCTGCCAGCTTATCCAGCGTCTGCGCCTCCGCCTCCGCATATTCCTGCATGGGCTTTTGCGTGAGGGGCTTGACGTCCTCAACCACGTGGATGATGACCTCGATCTCGCTTTCCAGCTTGACCGTCTCACCCTCCCACTCGGCCGTTGTCAGCGATTCAAACAGCGGCTTGCCCAAAAGATCGTAGCACTGCGCGGCGATGGGCGTTTTGCTGAGCGTTTCAAGCGGCTCGGCAACAGCGGCGTAGTCATCCTTGATCTCCAGCTTTTCCATGACGCCAAGCGCCACACGGCTGTAACCCAGCACGGGCGTCAAAAGGACGACCAGCGTCACCGCACCGCACAAAAGGCCGACCACCGCACCGCCAAGACGGCCGAGCGGCTGCTTCGCCTTTTTCAGGCGGAAAATGGCGGCAAGGAGCTTATATACAATAAACGTGACGATCTTGAGCACGACGTAGATCAGCAGGAAAAACAGCGGCGCAAAGATCAACAGTGCCAGCGTTTCCACAACGCCCACAAGCTCGGGGTCTGCCATATATGCACCCAGCTCAGCCGGCGCGACCTTTTTCAGCAGATCCGTCAACGGATCCTTCGCGATCTGCAACGCGTACTTGGAAAGAATGAACGCGGCGGCGGCAGAAAGCAAAAGCGTGATCAGACGCAAAAATGCGGAATAGAGCTTGCGCCCGAGGCCAAGGAGCATGCCAAAGCCAAGGATAACCAAGGAAACCACAAGAAAGATCAGCTTGAAATCCATAACAATTCACCTCTTTAGTCTTATCTGTATGAAAGCTACACTTTTATTATACCGCGTGATACCACATTTGTCAAGTATTGTTTCCTTTTCTCGAAAAAGCCATTTGCGCCATCCGCTCGCAAAGCTCCTCGAAGCAGATACCGCGCGCGGCCGCCGCCAGCGGCAGCAAGCTGGTCTGCGTCATCCCGGGCAGGGTGTTTGCCTCCAGAAAAACGGGCTGCCCCTTTTCATCCTCCTTGAAATCCACGCGCGCAAAATCCCGCAGGCCCAGCGCACAAAAGCTGCACAAGGCAAGATTTTGCAAGGCGGCAAGGCGCTTGGCGGAAAGCGGCGCGGGGCAGATCTCGCGCGTGGCGTCGGGCGTGTATTTGTGCGCGTAATCATACGTACCGCCCAAGGGAATGATCTGCACCGGCGGCAGGGCGCGCCCTTGCAATACCCCCACGGAATACTCGGCCCCCGGCAAATAGCACTCGCACAATAAGTCCCCTGACGGTACGAGTTTTTCCCATTCTTCGCGCCCGTGAACAATACAAAATCCGATACTGGAGCCGCCGCACGGCGGCTTTGCCGCAAAGGGGTACTCCAGTGGGGGGCACGCCTCTCCCACGTGCCACACGGCGCCCTTGGCAACGGGCACCCCGATGGCGCTCACACACGCCTTGGCGCGCGGCTTATCCATAGCAAGCGCGGAGGCGCGCGCATCGCTCCCCGTGTAGTGCCGCACCCCCGCCGCCTCCAGCGCGCCCTGCCAGCGTCCGTCCTCCCCTGCCCCGCCGTGAAAGCAAAGAAAAACGGCGTCTGCCGCACGGCATGTTTGCACAAGATCTGCGCGCGGCATTGCCTCTTGTACATCAAAACTCACTACCGTATGCCCGTTTTTTTGCAAGGCGGCCGCGACGCGCGCCCCGGAACGAAGCGAGACCTCCCGCTCCTCACTCACCCCACCGCAAAGCACCAAGACCTTCAAAAAATCCCCTCCCGTCTCTTGCAAGGTGTTGAATGGCTGCGCATTCATCTCTTGCAGAGTATGCGGAAGGGGATCTGCTTGTGAAATATTACTCCAACAGCACCACGCGGTCATTTCCGCCATAATCGCGGAATACCGTGATCTGCATGCCGTGCGCATCGGCAAGTGCGCGCAGGGCGTCGGCCTGATCGTACCCGATCTCAAACAGGAAAAACCCGCCCCGTTTGAGGACTTTTTTCCATTTATCGAGGATAGCGCGGTAAAAATCAAGCCCGTCCTCACCGCCGTAAAGCGCGGCATAGGGCTCGTGCTTCACCTCGGTGGAGAGCCCCTGTATCACGTCGGGCCTGATATACGGGGGGTTAGACAAAATGGCATCCGCCACCTCTTTTTCACACGGCTCCTGCAAAACGTCGGCAAGCTGCAGCTCCAGGCGGGCGTCTACGCCGTTGCGCGCGGCGTTGCGCGCAGCAAGCGCAAGCGTTTCGGGAAACAGGTCGATCGCCACGGCACTTGTGTCGGGGCGGGAGGCCAGCGTGGAGATCGCCACGCACCCGCTCCCCGTGCAAAGATCAAAAAAGTGTGCCCCGTTCGGCAGTTTCTTGATCGCGGCCTCCACCAGATGCTCGGTATCCGGGCGCGGGATCAGACAATGCTCATTGACCTCATAGCGCTCCCGCCAGAACTCCCACTCCCCCAAAATATACTGCAACGGATAGTGCGCGGCGCGGCGCGCGGCGGCCTTTTGCAACGCCTCGCCCGAAAATGCCTCACAAAGCAAGCGCGCCTCGTATGCGGCATTCTCAACCCCCGCCTCACGCAGTATCTCACAAATTTCTGTGCAATCCGACATCACGTGCTCCTTTAAATTTTTTTCGCAAAGTACTGTACAAATCTCAAATTTTATGATAAAATAATAGCAAGGATCCCGAAAGGAGGACCGTGCCATGAAAAACGAAACCAACTACGGCAAAATCATTGCCGTCACCCTCTCCGTCATCACCTGTGCCGGTGCCATTGCGTTTGTTCTGTACCGTCTGTTCCGCAATCTGATCACATTCTGCAACACCTATCAGCTGAACGAGGAGGATGATCTTGAGCTTGACCTTGACCAGCTGGACGAAGAGCTGTTCGACGGCGAAGAGCCCGAGGAAGAGATCGTTGTGGAAGCTCCCGAAGAGCCCGCCGCAGAGTGACAAGCAAAAAAGGCCCGCCCACGCCGGGCCTTTTTATTTTACACCATTTCAGGGAAAAAGTAAAGAGCATAAAGAAAAGCCGCCGCGAAAAATCGCGGCGGCCTTTTATTATCCGTAAATATAACCGTCGTCACCGGTTCCGCTGTCGCGCTGTGCGTGGTAGGCACGGAAGTCCTCCACGATCTTTTCCAGCGTGGTCGTGATCGCGCTCTTATAGGACTTATAAGAGGCAGACCAGGATGCGCCGCCACGAATGGCGTAGGAGATGCGGTCACACATACCGTTCAGATCCGTAGAGAAAATTTTGCCGATGTCAAAGGTGATACCGGAGCGGATATACTCGAACATATCCGTCTCGTTCTGGCCGGCGGAATACTTGAGCTGCATGTTCACCTCAAAGATCTCGGGGGTGGTCAGGCGGTAGCCCTCGGAGGCCCAGCACTCCAGCACAGCGGAGAGCATGCGCAGGGTCTCGGCCTTTTCGCCGCGATCGTCAAAGCCAAGGAAAATACCGTAAAGCGACCAGGGGTTGCCCATACCGGTATAGTAGTTCACCTGCTTCTCGTCATACTTGGGCATGGGAAGCAAGCCGTACTCGAAGTCCGCATTGAGAAGACGCTTGCCCGCATACTGCGAGTGCTGCATGATCACAAGCATACGGCCCTCGTCAAACACGGTCATATGGTCACTTTGCACCTCGTACTCGAGATTGTCATGTGCGTAGATCCACACGTTGTCGGTAACGGCCCAGCGGCCGATCTTGTTGATCAGCTTAACGGCCTTCTTGGAGGAATAGTCGGGGGAAACGACCAGCAGATCGTGGTCACTTTCATCCACGTAATGCATGTTAGAGCCAATGTAAAAGCTGTCCAGCTCCCAAATTACCGCACCAAAGCCGTAGCGGTCGCCCTTGGAGCGCTGGTTGTCATTGTCCATATCGCGATACACGTCGGAGGTGATCTCAAGCAGCTTGTCGATGGTCCACTTGCCTTCACGAACGGAGTTATAGGGGATCGGGATCTGCAGCTGAGAGAACATATCCTTATTGATATACATCATGTGCATCATGTAAAGCACGTTGGTGGACATGTCGCCGGATACGAAATAGTAAGTACCGTTACCAAAGCTCACGGTCTCAACCAACTGCTGGGGCCACCAGGGCTTATCCAAGTCCATGTAGGAATCCTTGATGGTGGAAATGTTCACGAAATATCCCTGCACGGCAAGGGTGCCGCCGTTACGGGAGTACGCGGAGATAATGTCATAATCATGCGTGCCTGCGGTGTATACGTTGTCCACGTGCTTGAGGAAGTTCTGACGGTTGGCCGTGTCGCCGTTGCCGGGGATGCCATGGAAGACAAGATCCACGTTCAGGCGGTCCTCAATCTGCATGTTACGGTCATAGATCGCGTCGCGCACGTTGTCGCCCGTGATCTCCTCCTGCTCAAACTCAGGGTTTTCCGTATCGCTCCAGTGCAGGATGGTGATCTGTTCCCCACCGTAATTCAGGTCGGAAGGAAGAGAATCCTTCAAACGGCCGTTCACGTCCAGCTGATCATTGATCAGACCGGAGCCACCGCCGCTACCGGAGCCGCCGCCGGAAGGATTGTCGCCGCCCTGATCGCAGGCCACTACCAGTCCCGTAAGGGTCAGGCAAGCCAACAACAAGGCAAGTAATCTGGCAATCATTTTCATGTTGTTCGTGGTTTTCGACAAGCGAAAACGCCTCCTTTTTGCATTATAGATAATTATATTATAACATGCCGCGCCGTATTTGTCAATGAAATTAGTTGTGAAAAAACAAATTTGTACAAAACAGACAAAATAAAGAAAAGCCGCCCGAAGGCGGCTTTTCCCTGAAATCATTATTTCTGAATGGCGTGGTAAGTGCGGAAATTCTCTACGATATCGGCAAGCTTCTTTTCGATTGCAGTCTTATAGGACTTATAAGAGGAGGACCAGGAAGCGTTTGCGGAGATCGCATAGGAGGGCAGCTCGCAGATGTTATTGAGGTCTGCGGCAAAGATCTTACCGATGTCGAAGGTGATGCCGGAACGGATGTACTCGAACATATCCGTCTCATTCTGACCTGCGGAGTACTTCAGCTGCATGTTCACCTCGAAGATCTCGGGGGTGGTCAGGCGGTAGCCCTCGGAGGCCCAGCACTCCAGCACGGCGGAAAGCATCGTAAGCGTTTCCTGTCTGTCGTCGCGCTCGTCAAAATCAAGGAAGATGGCGTACAGCGACCAGGGGTTACCCATGCCGGTGTAGTAGTTCACCTGCTTTTCGTCATACTTGGGGTTCGGCACAAGACCGTACTCAAAGTCTGCGTTGAGCAGATGCTTGCCTGCATACTGAGAATGCTGCATAATGACCAGCATACGACCATCATCAAACACATCCATGTGGTCGCGCTGCAGCTCTACGGCATCGTTGGTGATGGCAGAGTTGTAGACCCACACGTTATCGGTGACAGCCCACTGACCCAGCTTGTTGACAAGGCGTACTGCCTTCTTGGAGGTGAAGTCAGGAGACAGAACCAACATATCGTTGTCATCCTCATCCACGTAGCGCAGATTGGAGCCAGCAAAGAAGCTATCCAAAACCCAGTGCACAGCACCGAAGCCGTAACGGTCATGCTTGGAGGTGGTGTTATCGTTGTCCAGATCGCGGTAAACGTCGGAGGTGTACTCGATCAGCTTGTCGATTGTCCATTTACCCTCACGAACAAGCTCATAAGGCAGCTCAAGCTGCAGCTGAGAGAACATATCCTTATTGATATACATCATGTGCATCATGTAAAGCACGTTGGTGGACATATCACCGGAGCAGAAGTAGTAGTCACCGTTACCAAAGCTGACGGTCTCAACCAGCTGCTGGGGCCACCAGGGCTTTTCCAGATCCATATAAGAGTTTTCAATCGTGGAAAGGTTCAGATAGTAACCCTGCACAGCAAGCGTACCGGAGGTACGGGCGTACACGGAAACAAAGTCATAATCCTGCGTGCCGGCAGAATACACGCTGTCCACGTGCTTGACAAAATTGGGACGGTCGCCGCCGTGTCCGGGGATGCCGACGAACTGCAGGTCGATGTTGAGGCGGTCCTCCACCTGCATATTACGGTCATAGATCGCATCGCGCACGTTGTCGCCGGTGATCTCCTCCTGCTCGAACTCGGGGTTCTCGGGATTGCTCCAGTGCAGGATGGTGACCTCCTCGCCCTGATAGTTGAGGGTATCGGGCAGGTCATCCTTCAGACGGCCGTTCACGTCCAGCTTGTCGTCCTTCAAGCCGCTGTTGCCGCCACCGCCGTTCGCGGTACCACCGTTGTTGGTAGAGCCGCTATCGCAGGCAACCACCATGGTCACAATGGAAAGGCAGACCAACAACAATGCAAGCATTCTGGTCATCAGCTTCATACTTGTGTTCGTTTCCCTTTTGGGAAACTCCTCCTTCTTGATAAATTTGATAACAATCATATTTTAGCACACTAATTAAGGGATTGTCGATATAAAATCGTTCGCAAAATTATCACTATTGTTCATTGCTTATACAAAAAACAACGAAATCTGCGCTTTGCGCGTTGTTTTGAAATGATTATTTTGAATAGCGCGGTACGGAAATTCCCTACAATGTCACCAAGCGGCTTGTGCTTGGTTTCCCGTGGGGAAACTCTTCCTTTTTATTAAATATGGTTGAGCCGTCTTATACATTATAGCACACTTCCCTTTCTTTGTCAATCTTCGCGCAACATATTTTCATTTTCCGCCGACAACTGCAAAAAAGAACGCCACCCGTACACGGGTGGCGTTCTTCGAAAACGAAGATCAGCGATTCTGATAAATGCGGAAGTTCTCTACAATAGTCTCCAGCTTTTTGTCAATGGAATTCTTGTAGGACTTGTAGCAAGAGGACCAAGAGGAGTTACCGACGATACAGCCGGAAGGCATCTCAGACATGGTACCAAGCTCGGTGGAGAAGATCTTGCCAAGGTCAAACACGATACCGGAACGGACGTACTCGAACATATCGGTCTCATCCTGACCTGCGGAGTACTTGAGCTGCATGTTCACCTCAAAGATCTCGGGGGTGGTGAGACGGTATGCTTCGGAGGCGTAGCATTCCAACACAGCGGAAAACATGGAAAGGGTCGCTTTGCGGTCGCCGCGATCGTCAAAGTCACGGAACACGCCGTACAGCGTCCAGGGGTTACCCATACCGGTGTAGTAGTTCACCTGCTTCTCGTCATACTTGGGGTTGGGCACAAGGCCGTACTCAAAGTCTGCGTTCAGAAGTCTGGCCTCCGCATAGTTGGCGTGTGCCATATGGATCAGCGCGCGGCCCTTCTGGAACAGCTTCCAAGTAGCGTCATGCTCCTCATCGGTGGCGCGGGACTGCTGTGTGATCCAAACGCTGTCATTCGAAGCCCAAGCACCCAGCTTATTGATCATCTTAACCACCTTCTTGGAGGTGTAGTCGGGAGAAACGACCAGCATATCCGTGTCACTCTCGTCGATGTAGCGCATATTGGAGCCGGCATAGAAGGAGTCAGCCACGTAGTGCAGCGCAACAAAGCCGTAGCGGTCATTGACGGAGACCTGATTGTCGTTGTCCAAGTCACGGTAGGTATCGGTGGTGATCTCGATCAGCTTGTCGATGGTCCACTTGCCGTCACGAACGGCCTTGTAGGGCAGCTCGATCTGCAGCTGAGAGAACATATCCTTGTTGATGTACATCAAGTGCATCATATACAGCACGGAGGTTGCCATATCACCCGAGATGAAGTAGTAAGCGCCGTTGCCGAAGCTGACGGTCTCCACCAGCTGCTGCGGCCACCAGGGCTTTTCCAGATCGATATAAGAGTTCTCGATCTTGGCAAGGTTTTCAAGATAACCGCGCACGGCAAGAGCACCCTCGGTACGGGTGTAGTTGGCAAGAATGTCGTAATCCTGCGTACCTGCGTCATAGATCGCGTCGATCTGCTTGAGGAACTGCTCGCGTGCGCCGTAGTAAGCTGCGTTCATACCGATAAACTTCAGGTCCACGTTCAAGCGGTCTTCGATCTGCGCATTACGGTCGTAAATGGCGTCGCGCACGTTATCGCCGGTGATCTCCTCCTGCTCGAACTCGGGCAGGCCACCGTCGATCCAGTGCATGATGACGATCTCCTCGCCACCGTAGTTCAGATTGTTGGGCAGATCGTCCTTCAGACGACCGTTGATATCCAGGGTGTCATCCTTCAGTCCGCCGGAGCTGTTGCCATCGTTGTTATTGTTGCCGCCATTCGACGTCTGATCGCAGGCAACCACCATGGTCACAAGCGTGAGACATGCCAACAAAAGTGCAAGAATTCTGGCAAAATGTTTCATGTTGCATCCGTTTCCACCAAAGCGGAAACTCCTCCTTTTTGAATTTGTGCAAATAGATAAAATTGCTATGGTTATTGTAACATATTTTGCTTTTTTTGTCAATGTTTTTAATCAAGTCTTTACAACTTTGGAGGAAAATACACATTTTTGACCGCCGCGTGAAAAGAAATGCACATTTTTCAAAGCTCTTGCGACAAAATGGGCTTTTTCACCAATTGAAGCAAAAAGCCGCCCCGAAATCGGGGCGGCTTTGAGCTGCTGTTACAAAGGTCAGCGGTTCTGATAAACACGGAAGTTCTCGACAAGATCTTCCAGCTTCGTGTTGATAGATTTCACGTAAGATTTGTAAGATGCGGACCAGGAGGAGTTGCCGACGACGGACATGGAAGCCAGCTCGGACATATTATTCAGCTCCAGCGAAAAGATCTTACCCAGATCGAACACGATGCCGGAACGGACGTACTCGAACATATCGGTCTCGTCCTGACCTGCGGAATACTTGAGCTGCATGTTCACCTCAAAGATCTCGGGGGTGGTGAGACGGTACGCCTCGGAGGCATAGCACTCGAAGATCGCGGTAAACATCGAAAGGGTGGCGGCGCGGTCGCCGCGATCGTCAAAGTCGCGGAACACGCCGTACAGCGTCCAGGGGTTACCCATACCGGTGTAGTAGTTCACCTGCTTCTCGTCATACTTGGGGTTGGGAACAAGGCCGTACTCAAAGTCAGCGTTCAAAAGGAAGCCATCAGCGTAGCAGGCGTGCGCCATATGGATCAATGCCTGCCCGGTCTTGAACAACGACCAAGTGGCAGACTGCTCATCAGAGGTGCTGTGCGTGCCGTCCGTGATCCAAACGCTTTCGGTGGAGGCCCACGCGCCAAGCTTATTGATCATCTTCACCATCTTACGGGAGGTGTAGTCGGGCGAGACCTTCAGCATCGTGCCCTCGTCCTCCTCGATATAGTGCATATTGGAGCCGGCATAAAAGGAGTCACTTACGTAATGCAAGGACACAAAGCCGTAACGGTCACCCGTGGAGACCTGATTGTCATTGTCCAGATCGCGGTAGGTATCGGTGGTGATCTCGATCAGCTTGTCGATGGTCCACTTGCCGTCGCGAACGGTCTTATAGGGCAGCTCGATCTGCAGCTGAGAGAACATATCCTTGTTGATGTACATCAGATGCATCATATACAGCACGTTGGTGGACATATCGCCGGAGATGAAATAGTAAGCGCCGTTACCGAAGCTCACCGTCTCCACCAGCTGCTGGGGCCACCAGGGCTTCTGCAGGTTCATGTAAGAGTTCTCGATCTTGGAAAGGTTTTCAAGGTAGCCCTGCACGGCAAGGGTACCCTCGGTACGGGCGTAGGTCGCGATGATATCGTAATCCTGCGTGCCTGCGGCGTAAATGGCGTCAATCTGCTTGAGGAACGGCTCACGTGCGCCGTTGTATGCTGCAGGCACGCCAACGAATTGAAGGTCAACGTTCAGACGGTCCTCCACCTGCATGTTGCGGTCATAGATCGCGTCACGCACGTTGTCACCGGTGATCTCCTCCTGCTCGAACTCAGGACGCTCGACCTCGGCCCAGTACATCAGTACGACCTCTTCGCCGCCAAAGTTCAGATTGTCGGGCAGATCGTCCTTGACACGGCCGTTGATATCCAGGGTATCGTCCTTAAGGCCGTTGGAACCGCCGCCACCGCCGCCGTTACCGCCACCGGACGTTTGATCGCATGCGACCACCATGGTCACAAGCGTGAGGCACGCCAGCAAAAGCGCAAAAATTCTGGCAAAATGTTTCATGTTGCGTTTGTTTCCACCAAAGTGGAAACTCCCTCCTTTTTTGTTTTTTTGATGGGATCATTTAACCGTTTATATTATAACATAATACCCTTTTTTTGTCAATTGCTTTCTGCGTCTTCACGCGCTTTTTTCGACGTTTTCAAGAAAAATTCACTTCGCAAAAGATAACGCCCGCCCCAAGATCGGGGCGGGCGTTTGACCGCATCTTGTAAAAATCAGCGGTTCTGGTAAATTCTGAAGTTTTCGACAAGATTCTCCAGCTTCTTGTTGATCGAGTTCTTGTAGGACTTGAAGGAAGAAGACCAGGAGGTGTTACCTACGATAGATCTGGAAGCAAGCTCGGGCATGTTGTCAAGCTCGGTAGAGAAGATCTTACCAAGGTCGAACACGATACCGGAACGGACGTACTCGAACATATCGGTCTCGTCCTGACCTGCGGAGTACTTGAGCTGCATGTTCACCTCGAAGATCTCGGGGGTGGTGAGACGGTATGCCTCGGAAGCGTAGCACTCAAAGATAGCAGAGAACAGGGAAAGGGTGGCAGCACGGTCACCGCGATCGTCAAAGTCACGGAAGATGCCGTACAGAGAGAAGGGGTTACCCATACCGGTGTAGTAGTTCACCTGCTTCTCATCATACTTGGGGTTGGGAAGAAGACCGTACTCGAAGTCAACGTTCAAAAGAGAGCTTTCTGCGAAACAAGCATGCTCCATCCAGACAAGGACCTGTCCCTTGGGGAAGATCTTTCTGGTTGCGTTCTGCTCTTCCTCGGTGCTGTGGTTACCGGAGGTGATCCAGATGCTTTCCGTGGAAGCCCAAGCGCCGAGCTTACGGATCAGCTTAACCATCTTCTTGGAGGTATAGTCGGGAGAAACGATCAGCATGTCGGTCTCGCTCTCGTCGATGTAGCGCATGTTGGAGCCGGGGTAGAAGCTGTCGCACACGTAGTGAAGTGCGCAGAAGCCGTAACGGTCACCGGTGGAGACCTGATTGTCGTTGTCCAGGTCGCGGTAAACGTCGGAGGTGATCTCGATCAGCTTATCGATAGTCCACTTGCCGTCACGAACGGTCTGGTAAGGGATGTCGATCTGCAGCTGAGAGAACATATCCTTGTTGATGAACATCAGGTGCATCATCTGCAGCACGTTGGTGGACATATCGCCGGAGATGAAGTAGTAAGCGCCGTTGCCGAAGCTGACGGTCTCAACCAGCTGTTGGGGCCACCAGGGCTTCTCCAGATTCATGTAGGAGTTCTCGATCTTGGCAAGGTTTTCAAGGTAACCCTGTACGGCAAGCGTACCCTCGGTACGGGCGTAGGTTGCGATGATATCGTAATCCTGCGTACCTGCGGCATAGATCGCGTCGATCTGCTTGAGGAACGGCTCGCGTGCGCCGTAGTAAGCAGCGGGCACGCCCACGAACTGCAAATCGATGTTCAAACGGTCCTCCACCTGCATGTTGCGGTCATAGATCGCGTCACGCACGTTGTCACCGGTGATCTCCTCCTGCTCGAACTCGGGACGCTCGACCTCGGCCCAGTACATCAGTACGACCTCTTCGCCGCCAAAGTTCAGATTGTCGGGCAGATCGTCCTTGACACGGCCGTTGATGTCCAGAGAATCATCCTTAAGGCCGGTAGAACCGCCGCCGTTGTTAGCGCCGCCGTTGTTCGACGTCTGATCGCAAGCGACCACCATGGTCACAAGGGTCAGGCACGCAAGCAGCAATGCAAGCAATCTGGCAATGTGTTTCATGTTGCGTTTGTCTCCACCGAAGTGGAAACTCCCTCCTTTTTTCTTTTTGAACGGCCGGATCAGGCCGTCGATGTATGTAATTTTACCACAAAGCGTAAAATTTGTCAATGCCAAATCCGTTTTTTTGCCCTAAAAATATATTATTTTATACTTTATTCACATTTTCACGTCTGCGGGCATTACATTTAACGGAAGGAGAGCGAGTAGCGCAGCTTCTTCTCGTCACCGGAGGCAATATGGAAGGTGTCGTGCCTGTACTCCAGATCGTCGGAAACGTCCGGGTAGGAGGGCAGACCGCACCAGGGCTCCAGGCAAAGGAAGGGCGTATCCGCACCGTATTCCTGCCACACGCCAAGGTAGGGGAAGTCCGCAAAATCCAGCGTTACGCTGTGGGGATCGCTCTCGGCAGAAAGCGTCACGCGGTTGGCGATGCGGCTCATGAAAATGCCGTCGATCACAAACTGCTCGTGGTCAAGCGGCAGCGTGGTGCCGTTCACAAGCGACAGCGCGCGGCACCGGCCCGTGTAAAAGCCCTCGGGCGTGATGCCCATCTGGTTGGGGGTGCAGACCTCGCCGAAGGTCAGCGAATACTCCTTGAAATCGTGTCCTGCGGTGAAGGGTACGTTGAAGCCGGGGTGCGCGCCGAAGGCGGCGGGCAGAATTTCCTCGCCCTTGTTCCGAATAGCGGCATCCACGTGCAGCGTGGCGTCGCACAGCGTAAAGGTCAGCTCCAACGCAAACGCAAAGGGATATTGCGCACGCGTGGCGTCATTGTCCGTCAGTGCGAAGGTGATGCTGTCCTCCTTCTTGGCACTTACGGCAAACACCTGCTTTGCGGCAAAGCCGTGCGAGCCCATCTCATAAGTCTTGCCGCGATAGGTATATTTCCCGCCGAAGAAGCGGCCGCAGATCGGAAACAGCGTGGGAGCGCGGTCACCCCAGTATTTGGCATCACCCTGCCAGATGTACTCGCATCCGTCCGCCAGATTGACCACGGATTGCAGCTCCGCGCCCAGATCCGAGATCTGCACGCGCAATTTGTCATTGGAAATCGTATAATTCATAAAGCACTCTCCTTATTTTGATGCCTTCAGTTTATCACGAAAGCCCCGAAAAGTCAAGCCATTTTCACAAAGCCGCCTTTGCCCGCATAAAATGTCGCCGTGACGGGCCCGCGCGGGCTCCAAAACAAACTTACTGTTGCAATTCCGCCGAAAATGTGGTATACTAACCGTACATCTCAGAAAAGGAGAGCCGTTATGCAAGGATTTCATCAGATCCACCCCGACGAGCTGGAAAATATCTGCCGTCTGTTTTCGAAGGACTGGGCCCTGATCACCGCAGGCAACGAGCAGACCGTCAACACCATGGTGGGCGGCTGGGGCTATGCCGGCTATATGTGGAAAAAGCCCGTGATCAGCTGTATGATCCGTCCCCAACGCCATACCTATCACATCGTGGAGGAAAACGATCGCCTCTCGCTTTGCTTCCTGCCCGACGGGTACCGCGAGGCCCTGCAGCTTTGCGGCAAGGAAAGCGGGCGCGATATGGATAAATTCGCCGCCGCGGGACTTACCCCCGCCTTCCGTGAGGGCGTGCCCTACGTGGCAGAATCCCGCCTTGTCGTGTTCTGTCGCAAGATCTACGTGGATGACCTGAAAAAGGAATGCTTCGTGGACAAAGAGCCGCTGCGCTACTACGAGGCGGGTGACTTCCACCGCGTATACACCTGTGAGGTAGAGGGCATTTTTGTCCGCGATTAAGAAAGGAACGTGCATGAATACATTGTCCAAAGAACAGATCTTCGCCGACGTGCAGGCGCTTTGCGAGCGCACGCGCCTTGGTGCCCCCACCCTTTCGCTTGCCTCGCACGCCAAGCGCTGTAAGGCCCTTGTCGCCATCAGCGAGGCCCTGCGGGCATCCGAGGGCGAGATCCTTGCCGCAAACGCGCGCGATCTTGCCGCGGCCGCCGAAAACGGTGTACCCCGCGTGATGCTGGACCGCCTTGCGCTGAACACCGCCCGCCTTGCGGCCATTGCCGACGCGGTGAAAAACCTCAAAACGCTTCCCGACCCGCTGGAGGGCACCGAAAGTTGGTCCCGCCCCACGGGCATCACCATCACGCGCGCCAAGGTGCCGCTCGGGCTTGTTGCCATCATCTATGAGGCGCGCCCCAACGTGACCGCCGATGCGGCGGCGCTCTGCATCAAATCCGGCAACGCCGTGATCCTGCGCGGCGGCAAGGAGGCGATCGAGACCAACCGTGCCATTGTAAATGCCATCAAGCAAGCGCTCCGTACCGTTGACATCTCCCCCGACGTGGTGGGGCTTGTCGAGATCACCGACCGTGAAAGCGCCAACGCACTGATGCAGATGCGCGGCCTTGTGGACGTCCTTATCCCGCGCGGCGGCAAGGGGTTGATCCAGAATTGCGTGAACAACTCCCGCGTGCCCGTGATCGAAACGGGTGCGGGCAACTGCCACGTGTACGTGGATAAAGAGGCCGATCTTGAAAAGGCGCTCACCGTCACGGTGAACGCCAAGTGCCAACGTCCCTCCGTATGCAACGCGGCGGAAACGCTGCTTGTGCACCGCGACGTGGCGCAAAGGTTTCTCCCTGCCCTGTTTTCCGCTACCCGTGAGTGGAATTTGGAGTTCCGCGGCTGCCCCGCGACCTGCGCCATCCTGCCCGAGGCCAAGCCCGCCACCGA
The DNA here is from genome assembly GCA_015064415.1 of Oscillospiraceae bacterium. Lineage (GTDB taxonomy): Bacteria > Bacillota > Clostridia > Oscillospirales > CAG-272 > Firm-07. Next base: position 32,582 of record SVSG01000003.1, read on the forward strand.
GGAGGATTTCGCCACCGAATATAACGACTATATCCTCACCGTCAAGGTGGTAAACGGCGTGGACGAGGCCATCACCCACATTGAAAAGTACGGCACCCGCCACAGCGAGGCGATCCTCACGGAGGACGAGGTGACCGCCCACAAATTCTGCGATCTGGTGGACGCCGCCGCCGTGTACCACAACGCCTCCACCCGCTTCACGGACGGCGAGATCTTCGGCTTCGGCGCGGAGATCGGCATCTCCACGCAAAAGCTCCACGCAAGGGGTCCGATGGGCCCCGAAGCCCTTACCACCGTCAAATATCGCGTGTACGGTGAGGGGGCTGTGCGAAAATAAGTGCGAAAAATTGCAATTCTTGCTTGACAAGCACGCGCTGTTGTGCTAAAATATTACTCAGTAAACAAAAGAAGGAGGATTCTTCCGATGAGCAGAATCAAGACCATTGAAACCAAGGATATGCAGAATACCGTAAAGACCGGCGGTTGCGGCGAGTGCCAGACCTCCTGCCAGTCCGCTTGCAAGACCTCTTGCGGTGTTATCAACCAGTCCTGCGAGAACAAATAATTTAGGAAAACGCCGCTTTCCGACGAAAGCGGCGTTTTTCTTTGTGAGGTAAATTATGGTACATCAATACAAACTGAACGGATACAACATCGTGCTGGACACCTGCTCGGGCTCCGTGCACACGGTGGACGAGGTCGCCTATGACGTCATCGAAATGTACAAGACCCATACCGCCGAGCAGATCGTGGAGGCACTGCTTGCAAAGCACGCGGACAAGCCCGACGTCACGCGCGAGGAGCTGCTCGAATGCATCGGGGACGTGAGGGCCCTTGAGGCGGCGGGCAAGCTCTACTCTGCCGACGTGTACGAAAATCTGGCGATCGACTATAAGAACAATTCCAAGGTCGTGAAGGCACTGTGCCTGCATGTGGCGCACAGCTGCAACCTCAACTGCTCCTATTGCTTTGCAAGTCAAGGCAAATATCACGGCGAGCGCGCGCTGATGACCTTTGAGGTCGGCAAGCAGGCGTTTGACTTTCTGATCAAGAACTCCGGCACGCGCCGCAACCTTGAGGTGGACTTTTTCGGCGGTGAGCCGACGCTCAACCTTGACGTGGTCAAACAGCTGGTCGAGTATGCGCGCAGCATCGAAAAGGAGCACGGCAAAAACTTCCGCTTCACCTTCACCACCAACGGCATGATCATGGACGATGACCTCATCGACTGGCTGAACCGTGAGATGAGCAACGTGGTGCTCTCCCTGGACGGCCGCAAGGAGGTCAACGACCATTTCCGCCGCGACTATACGGGCAAGGGCAGCTACGATACCATCGTGCCCCACTTCCAACGCCTTGTGGAAAAGCGCGGCGGCAAAAATTATTACGTGCGCGGCACCTTCACCCACAACAACGTGGATTTCACGAACGATCTGTTCCATATGGCGGATCTTGGATTTACCGAGCTTTCGATGGAGCCCGTGGTCTGCCCGCCCGGCGACCCGTACGCCCTTACCGAAGAGGATATGCCGAAGCTGTTTGAACAGTATGAAATTCTTGCCAAAGAAATGCTCAAGCGCAAAAAGGAGGGGCGCCCCTTCACCTTCTATCACTATATGATCGACCTCAAGAACGGTCCTTGCATCTACAAGCGCATCACGGGCTGCGGCTCGGGCACCGAGTATATGGCCGTGACCCCGTGGGGCGACCTTTACCCCTGCCACCAGTTTGTCGGCGACGAAAAATATCTGCTGGGCAACGTGTGGGACGGTGTCACGAACACCCCCGTGCAGGATGAATTCCGCGCCTGCAACGCCTACGCGCGCCCCGCTTGCCGCGACTGCTGGGCAAGAATGTACTGCTCGGGCGGGTGTGCCGCCAACGCCTATCACGCGACGGGCAGCATCGGCGGCGTATACGAGTACGGCTGTGAGCTCTTCAAAAAGCGCATTGAGTGCGCGGTGATGATGAAGGTCGCCGAGGCCGAGGAGCAATGAACACACCAATCGTAGATTTCGTGCGTGCTTACGCCCAAAGCGGCACCGCGCGCCTGCACATGCCGGGGCACAAGGGCGTGTCCTTTCTTGGATGCGAGCCCTTTGACATCACCGAAATTGCGGGCGCGGACGATCTCTTTCACGCCGAGGGCGTGATCGCCGAAAGCGAGCAAAACGCCGCCGCGCTGTTTGGCGCTTGTGCGACCTTCTATTCCACCGAGGGCGCGACGCTTCCCATCAAGGCGATGCTGGCGCTTGCGGTGCAAAATGCACCGAAAAACGGCATACGTCCCCGCATTTTGGCGACAAGGAACGCGCACAAGTCCTTTCTTTACGGCTGTGCGCTGTTGGATATTGACGTGGATTGGCTGTGCGGTGAGGACGCACATCTTTGCGCGTGCACGGTGAGTGCCGACGCGCTGGAGCGTGCCCTTCGTGCCGCCGAAGCCCCTTATTGCGCGGTATTCGTCACCTCGCCCGATTATCTCGGAAATATGCTGGATATTGCGGCGCTTTCCGCCGTCTGTCGCGCCCATGGCGTGCCGCTTCTCACGGATAACGCGCACGGCGCCTATCTGGCGTTTTCTCACCCCGTTTGCCACCCAATTGCGCTGGGAGCCACCATGTGCGCGGACTCCGCGCACAAGACCTTGCCCGCGCTGACGGGCACGGCGTACCTGCATATTGCCAAGGACGCCCCCAAGGCCTTTTTCGAGGGCGCGCGCGCGGCAATGGCGATGTTTGCCTCCAGCAGCCCTTCCTACCTCTTGCTCCAATCGCTTGATCTGTGCAACCGCTATCTGGCAACGGAGTTTCCCGAAGCCCTTGCGCTCTGCGCGGCACGCGTGGCGGGCTTGAAGGAGCTGCTCACCTCCGTGGGCTACGTGATGCTTGGCGACGAGCCGTTGAAGCTGACCGTGGACGGTCGCGCACGCGGTTGGGATGGCGAAGCATTGGCAAGCGCCCTTCGCGAGGGCGGCGTTGAGCCGGAATTTGCCGACTGCGACTGCGTGGTGCTGATGTGCACACCGCAGACCACGGAAGAGGAGCTTTCCCGCGTAGGCGTGGCACTTGTTTCCCTTCCCGAACGCGCAAAAGTGAAAAAAACTCATACCGTTATGGCATATACTACCGAAAAGGTACTCACCGTCCGCGAGGCAATGCTCGCGGCACACGAGAAGATCTCCGTGAAGAACGCCGTGGGGCGCATCTGCGCCGCCCCCACCGTTTCCTGTCCGCCCGCGATCCCGATTGCCGTCAGCGGCGAGCGCATCACGCGCGAGCACGTGGCACTTTTCGAGGCCTACGGCATCGAGGAGATCGACGTGGTAAAATAAGAATGATATAGGGGGACCTTTTTCGAAAGGTCCCCCTATGACCCCTCCAAAAGATTTTGCACAAAGGAAAAATAATATATTTTTTACAAAGGATCTCCCTCAAAAAAACCATTACTACCCCACCACCAACTTCGTTGGTCCCCCGCCCCTCACAAGGGGCGGACGATATAATAGCCGCATCGACTTCTGTAATTTTTAACCTTTTATTTGCTATGTTCGCGCTCCCTTGTCCGCCCCTTGTGAGGGGCGGAGGACCGCTTGCGGTGGTGGGGTAGTCACCCATTCCATTGTGTGCCAACGTTTCCATAAGCGCAAAACACCCCAAAACGCATACCGTTTTGGGGTGTTTTTCTGTTTCTGTTATTTCAACCCGTATTTTTCGCCGAAGTGCTCGATCACGTAGTCCATATCCTTGTCGCCGCGACCCGAGAGGTTGATCAGCACCGATCCGTGCTTCATCTGTTTGGCCAACTTGATGCCGTGTGCCACGGCGTGCGCGCTCTCGATGGCGGGGATGATGCCCTCCATACGCGCAAGGGTAAAGAAGGCGTCCACTGCCTCCTCGTCGTCGATCACGTCATACTTGACGCGGCCGATCTTCTGCCAGAAGGCGTGCTCGGGGCCGCTGGAGGGGTAGTCCAGACCGCTTGCCACCGAGTAAACGGGCGCGGGCTCGCCCGCCTCGTCCTTGAGCATGATACTGTTAAAGCCGTGCATCACGCCCTCCTCGCCATACTGCAGGCTGGCGGCGTGGTCACCGAGCTTAGCACCGCGACCCAAGGGCTCAACACCAAAGATCTCAACGGGATCGTTCAGAAAACCCGCGAAGAAGCCCGCCGCATTCGAGCCGCCGCCCACACACGCGGTGATGGCGTTCGGCAGATGCCCCGTCATCTCCAAAAACTGCGCGCGCGCCTCCTCGCCCACAACGTACTGGAAATCGCGCACCATCATCGGGAAAGGATGCGGTCCCAGCACCGAACCGATGCAGTAAATACAATCCTTATACTCTCTCGCATACGCCTCAAAGGCGGCGTCCACCGCCTCCTTGAGAGTTGCAAGGCCGTGCTTGACCTCGATCACGTTCGCACCGAGGATCCTCATTCTTGCCACGTTGGGTGCCTGCTTTTTGATGTCCACACTGCCCATATAGATGTCACATTCCAAGCCAAAGTAAGCGGCGGCGGTGGCAAGCGCCACACCGTGCTGCCCCGCGCCCGTCTCCGCGATCACCTTTTTCTTGCCCATATACTTGGCGAGCAACGCCTCACCCATACAGTGATTGAGCTTATGCGCGCCCGAGTGGTTCAGATCCTCACGCTTGACGTAAAGCTGCACGTTTCCAAGCGCGTTGGAAAGACGCTCCAAGTGCGAGATCGGCGTGGGGCGCCCCTGAAACTCCTTGCGCACGCGGCGCAGCTCCGCGATGAATCTGCGCGACTGGCAGATCGAGAAATAGGCATCGGTGATCTCCTGCATCGCACTCTTCAGCTCATCCGCGATATACGCGCCGCCAAAGGGGCCGAAGTATCCCTTTTCATCGGGGTATTGTTGAAAATACGTATTAAAATCAATGTCTTGAAATTTCATTTTTTCTCTCCTTTATTTCGTTTTCTCGTGTTTTTTCATTGTCGCCATCGTTCTGCCAAAATAAACATATGCCCCTCCTGTTGTCCTGGGAAACAAAAAACGCCCCCGGACAGAGTGATACTCTGTGCCAAGGACGGAAGCTCCGCGGTGCCACCTTGGTTCGCGACGGATGTCGCGCACTTTGCGGGATACGGTCATATCCCCGACCACTGACGCGTGTCACACGTCGCAGAATACTCGGCCAATGCCTTTGACTGCGCCCTCCGCGGTCCATTTGACGGTCGTTCTCTCCCCCAACTCTCAGCCCCGTGGGTTCTCTGTACAGTACGTGCCGCCGTTATCTCCGCTTCAACGGTTTATGAAAAAAGTATAACACACCGCGCGCCGCTTGTCAACCCCCTTTTTACAAATACGGGCGACTTGATTTTTCGCGGCATTTGTGCTATACTGAAAGCAGAACAAGCTATGCCACTTTCCAAGGAGGTTTGTGATGATCGCTTTGTATATTGCCTGCGGCATTGCGGGCGCGCTTTTGCTGCTGCTTGCCGTCCTTATCTGCCGCGCGCTGGCCTTCAAGCCAAAAAAAGAGGGGGTACGTACCCCCGAAAAGCTGACCGTTGACCGCGAAAAGGCGGTAAGTGACCTTGCCGCAATGATCCGCTGTAAGACCGTTTCCGACACCGATACCCAAAAGGAGGACGCGGCGGAATTTGAAAAATTCCATCGGTTGCTCCCCACGCTCTTCCCCGCCACCTTTGCCGCGTGCGAGCAAATTGACGTGGGCGAGCGCGCCGTATTTTTGCACCTGTGCGGCAAGAGCGCCGAAGAGCCGCTTGTCTTGATGGCGCACTATGACGTGGTCAGCGTAGTGGAGGAAAACTGGTCCCGCCCCGCCTTTGCAGGCGTGCTTGAGGACGGCTTTTTGTGGGGGCGCGGCACCTTGGACACCAAGGGTACCCTCAACGGCATTCTGCAGGCCGCCGAGCAGCTGCTTCAAAGCGGATATACCCCCAAACGGGATGTGTTTTTCGCCTTTTCGGGCAACGAGGAGATCGCCGGCGGCGGCGCGCCCGCCATTGTGGATTGGTTTGAGAAAAAGGGCATCCGACCGGGGCTTGTGCTTGACGAGGGCGGCGCCGTGGTCGAAAACGTATTCCCCGGTGTGAAATCCCCCTGTGCCGTGGTCGGCATTGCGGAAAAAGGAATGCTCAATCTGGAGTTTTCGGTAAAATCGAACGGCGGTCACGCCTCCGCGCCCCCGCCGCACACGCCCGTTGGTGTTCTCGCCCGCGCGTGTGCAAAAGTGGAAAACACGCCCTTCCCCTTCCGCCTTTCGGGGCCCGCGCGGGAGATGTTCGATACATTCGGGCGGCACTCCACCTTCCTTTACCGCCTCATTTTCGCCAATCTGTGGTTCTTCCGCCCCGTGCTCAACACGATCTGCAAAAGATCGGGCGGTGAGCTCAACGCCCTTGTCCGCACCACCGTGGCCTTCACGCAAATGCAGGGCAGTAAGGGCATGAACGTCATCCCGCCGCACGCCACCATGCTTGCCAATCTGCGCTTGATGCAAGGGGAAACGGTGGATGACGCGATCGAATATATCCGCAAGACCATAGGAGACGATCAGATCGAGCTTCGTGCTGTGTACGGTATGAACCCCTCCCGCATCTCGCGCACTGAGGGCGCGGGGTGGGAAAATCTCAAGCGCGCGATCGCGGACACCTGGCAGGGCGCGATCGTCTCCCCCTATCTGATGCTTGCCTGCTCTGACTCGCGCCATTACGGGCGCATCTCTGACAAGGTGTACCGCTTCTCCGCAATGGCGCTGTCCAAAGAGGAGCGTGCCACCATCCACGGCAACGACGAAAAGATCCCCGTGGAGACCATCGAAAAAACCGTGGAGTTTTATCTGCGGATATTGCAAAATGCGTGAATATGGAATGAGTACAGGGGAAACTTTTTCGAAAGTTTTCCCCGCACCCCTTTCAAAAGATTTCGCAACGGGAGCAGCGTGTACATCAAGTCGGATTTTATCCCAAGTTTATCGTGCGCCGCTTTGAGAAAATGGCACTATAAACAAAAATCAGGATTCCTTTTTCATCTTTCTCCTTTTTAAATTGATTTTTCCCTTTTGCCTAAAAACACTTTCGGTTTTCAAAAAAATTAAAAATTCGAAGAATTTCTTGAGTTTTTGGGGTTATTTATAGTGAGGAGGTAAAAAATGGCGACAAGCACCTGCTTGTGCGACCACAGCAAAGATCAACAAAAATCATTTTAAAAAGGAGAACTTACTTATGAAAAAAGCAAAGAAACACATTGCACTTATTTTAGCGATTCTAATTCTTTTTAGTGCTCTCTCCGCACTCACGATAAGCGTTTCGGCATCTTATATGCCTCCTACAAACGAGACTTCAATCACAGGTGGTTCCTTCTATATTCAAAATGCAGATTCATTAAAATATATGCAAATTGACAATGATGAGGAACCCTCATATTCTGCCAGTGGTGCTATAACCGAATTATGGGGATATGACGGCGAAGATCAACAAAGATGGCGCATTAATAAGTTAAGTGGTCCGTATTATCAAATCATTTGTGAAAAAAGCGGGTTAGCCCTTTCCGTTCAAGAGGATTGTTTAGATGATTCCGGAGATTCACTGATTCAAGAGCCCTATGTCAATTCACATCGTCAACAATGGACAATAACAAAAACGACTCGCGGTACATATGTCATTCGCCCACGTTCAAGCGAATCTTATTCCACAGATTGGTGCATGTGTGCAGGAACCTCTTTTTTTGGCATTACGGATGGTTTGGATGTAGAGCAAAAAGAATATTCTAACGATTCTTCATTGAAAGATGAATGGTATTTATACAACACTTACATTACTACGTTGCTTGCTATTAACGATTCCGATGGATGGAGCAGAGATCCATACTTCACCCCAACTTCACGGTATTTCACAAATTGGGTTAGCAGCAGTATTTATACAGAAACCTATTCCTCCTATACTGTGCAAAACATGATACAATGTATGCAACGCAGTTCCATTTTTTACATCCATACACACGGTAGCCGTACTTCGTTTAAAATCTCCAATTCTCCTATAAGTATCACAACAAATGACTTGGCCAATATCGATCTCTCGCATATGGAGTTCGCATTGCTTCTAACTTGCAACACTGGAGAAGGTGGTTATAATCAAGCCAATGTAAATGCAAAAACTCCACAAAATATGGTAGAACGCCTTGTTTGCTGTGGTGTAGAAACGGTTATTGGTTTTTCGGCTTCTACCTATGTAGTGGACTGTAACTGGTTTGCCGAAAACTTCACTCGTTTAATGTTAGAAACAGACACCACAATTTGCCAAGCCATTCGCACGCTATCGCTCAATGCAACATATGGCGAAATCGCATATCTTGCTGTGGTCGGCGGGAATACCGCCTATCAATTCATCTGACAAGGAGGTTGTAAATTATGAAAATCAAACCCTTTATTTTATTCATGGCAGCACTCCTCCTTTGCTTCGGTACGCTCTCCTGTAAGCAATCCGACGAACCAACTGCCACGTTCAAAACAAACACCTATGTTGCAGACGCCACAAATAATGACATTCCCGTCTCCACCTCCTTAAGTTGTCCTTGGACAGTGAACGGTTTCGAAAATTCTCAAGCTGAAAAAGAGAAAACCGTTCACCTATGTGGCAAAGAATACACGGGCACTTACACACATTCGGCCCATAATTTTTACACCTCCTATGCAACCGACTATTATCAAACAATCGATGATATCATCTTTGGTGTACATTGCCAAACGGGTGCTTTGGTAGAACTCAATGTTATGAACAAATTCTTTTATGAAACCGAATCCAATTTTTCCGTGCTTGAAAATGCCGAAGAATATGCCACCGCATACGCCACTGAAATCGCATCCACCTTTATTGACTTATCATCCTATACGTGCCGGGTCACGTTCTACGACGATCACCTTGCGCAAGACGAGCACGCTGTGGATTGGTATTACGTAACCTTTGTGAAATACATAAACGGCTGGGAAACGATGGATTGTGTCACGATACGCATCACAGCCAAGGGGCGTTTCGCCTCGTTTCTGGCGGCGGATATCGGCGCCTTTGACGGCTTTTCCCATCCCGACTGTAACAAGGAAACGATTGATGCCGATACCGAAACGCTCTTGAATCAAATAGCGCAAAGCTCCAAGGTTACTTTGGCCGCCCATAACTTGAAGGATCGTTTTTTAGCATTGACACCGAATGGCACCTATGTCATTTGTTCCAAAATAACGGTTCAATGGAAAGCAACGGACGGCTTGGAATATAGCGCAGGCTATACCGTCATTAGCGAAGTTGGCAGCAAGCAACCCTCTCCTTAGCTACATTACAAACACCCCCAAGCGGCAAATGCCGCTTGGGGGTGTTTGCATTTACTTCTTCGGCAAAATATCGATGATCACGTACTCGGCGGGGGCGGCGGTCTTGATGGGGAACGCCCAGCCCGCAAAACCGGAGGTCACGATGGCCTTGCTATCGTCATCTATGTCATAAAGTCCGTACACCGCGTCGTTGAAGGGCACGATCTCCTGCAAAATATCCAACGGAAAGATCTGTCCGCCGTGCGTATGCCCCGACAAAAGCAGATCGGTACCCGCTGCGCCGTTCTCGGCATACTGATTGGGCTGATGATCCAGCGTCAACACAAAATCCGAAAGCTCCACCGCCGAAAGCAGCTCGGCAATACTCGCTCTTCCCTTTTCGCCGCGCGCGGCACTGCGGTCCTCGCGTCCCACCAGCACCAGATCCTCGGTGATCTGCACCACTTCATCCTGCAAAACGGTGATGCCGTTTTGCTCGATGGCGGCGACAAGCTCCGCCTCGGTAAACGCGCTTGCCACGATACGCATGGGCCTGTCATGGTTGCCGTGGACGTAAAACACGCCGTACGTGCTCTCAATTTTCCCAAGCTCGCAAAAAACGGCATACATTCCCTCGCGCGTGGTAGAATTGTCCACGATATCTCCGCAAAGAATGACCAGATCGGGCTTCTTGGCGCTGATCTCAGCACACTTTTCGGCAAGCTCCTCCGCGTCCAGCGACACCCCGAAGTGCACGTCCGCGATCAACGCCACGCGGTACCCCTCGGTGCGGATCTGCTTGTCGGTGTGCAGGGTATATGCGGTCTCGCGCACGGTGTGCAGATTGATATAACCGCCCACCATCACGGCAAGCGAGAGCACAAGCGGAACAAGGAACAGTCCGTACACCCGCCGCCAAAGGGCAAAGCCGCTTTCGTAGCGTCCGCGCGCACTTTTTTTCAGGATGAAATTAACAAGCTGCACGATGCCCGCAAAAACCACCAGATGCAGCAAAAAGATGGCACCCATCCAGCTGAGCATCATGCCCGCAAGCGCGAGCGCGGCCGCGATCACCCACAGCAAGAGTTTTTTGCGCCATCCCGCCACGGCAAGCCCCACGGTCACACAAAAGCGGCGCAGGATAAAAAACAAATAGATCGCGATCGGCACCGCAAACGGCAACAGTAAAAATGAAAACATTCCCATAGCGCCTCTCCGATCATCTGTAATACACGTAATACACGATCACGGTGCGCACCTTGCCGCCGTGCGCAAGGTCGGGGGCGGTGATGACCACGCCGTCCTTGGAAAGCAGCTCGGAGGCCTGCATATCCGCGATCTTACAGCGCATCAGAATATCCGCCGAGGCGAACACCAAAAGCTCGTCATCCTTTATGTTCAGGCCGCCCGAGCGGCCGATGACCTCATCCACGTTGTCGATGCGCTCGGTCACGTATTTGACGTGGTGACCGCAAATGCGCTTTGCCATATCATAGCGGTATCGCTTACTTTCGGGATTTTTGCTTTTCGTCCATTTTTCCCATATTCTTTTGAACATCCTCGATCCTCCAGATCCTCACGGTGTCGGGTGGCACACCGATCTTTCCTTTTTTTGCGCGCGTGCCGCGCAACAGCTCCACGCCCCCTTGCGGCAAACACACCTCAAACGTCTCCGTGCCGCGATTGGCGGCCACGATGACATGGTTTTCCTTATTTTTTCGCGAAAAGCAAAGCGCGTGCGCGCCCTCGCGCAGGATGCGGAATTCACCGTCGCAAAACGCAGAATTCTCGCACCGTATGGCACCTAATTTGCGATAATGGCGCAAAATCTGCGTGTCCTCGCGCCCCCACGGAAAGGGCCTGCGGCAAAAGGGATCGCCATACCCCTCCAGCCCCGCCTCGTCCCCATAGTAAAGCGAGGGGATGCCGAACGCGGTGTACTGCAATGCCGCTGCCACAAAAAGCCGCACAATGGCAATCTTTTTTTGTGCGGGCGAAAGGCGCATCACCGAAAGCTCGCGCATGCTGTGCCCTGCGGGCTCCTCACCGCCAAGCACCGTCAGAATTCTTGCGGTATCGTGCGTGGAAAGTAAATTCATCAGCATGTGACACACGGGCGTGGGATAGCTGCTCCACAGCTCGCGCAATACGCGGCAAAGCGCGTGCGCGTCGCCGTCGCGCGCGAAAGCGATCAGCCCCTCGCGCAAGGGGTAATTCATCACACCGTCCAGCTGGTCACCAAGCAGATAGCGGCGGCGCACGCCGTAGGCGATCTTGGTGGCGGCATTCTCCCAGACCTCACCAAAAATCACCCCGTTCCCGCCCGTTTTCTGTTTGACGCGGGCACGAAGGGCGCTAAGAAACTCATCGGGCAGCTCGTCGGCCACGTCCAACCGCCACCCGCCGACGCCCATCTCGCAATAGCGGGCAAGGATGCCGCGCTCACCCACGAAATAGTCGTGTACGTCGGGGTTGTGCAGCTGCAGGCGGGGCAGGATCGGGATCCCCCACCACGCCTCGTAGCGCGTGGGAAACTCCAGAAAGCGGTACCACGTGAAATAAGGAGAGCTCTCGCCGTGATACGCCCCCTTGACACCGTACGCGCCGCGCCGCCCGAAATAGCGGCTGTGATCCCCCGTATGATTGAATACACCGTCTAACACTATTATTATACCATATTTTTTGCATTCGTCAAGCAGATGTCGAAGGGCACTCTCCCCACCGAACTGAAGATCCACCTCCTCGTAGTCTGCGGTATCGTATTTGTGGTTGGAATACGCGCGAAAGATCGGGCTGAGATACAGCATCGTGACGCCAAGCGTGCGCAGGTAAGGAAGCTTTTCCGCAATCCCCCACAGCGTGCCGCCGAAGAACTCGTTGTTCTCCACGTGCGCCCCGGGATAAGCGGGATATTGCATGATCTCCTCGTTCCATCCTTTGTGGTACACCGCGTCACGGCGCTTCGCGCCCCCACCGGGTGCAAAGCGATCCACAAACGCGTGATAGATCACCCCGCCCCACGCGCCGCGCGGCGTTTTAAGCTCTGTTTGGTACGCCAAAAGCGAAAAGGGCGCGCCCTCCCCCGCCGCAAGCGTAAAGGTGACGTTGTCCGCGCTGTGCGTACAGAGCGTGTCCGCGCCACGCAAAAAGAGTAATTTATAGTGAAAAACTCCACCCGTTTCGGGGGTAAATGCAAAAAGCTTGAGGGTGAGACGGTACGTGTCCCACCCTTTCTCGCTTTTTTCAAAGTGAAATGGAAGATCGCGCGCGGGTGCTTCGTCAGAAAGGAGGCAAAGACTGACCCCGCACGCCCCCAGTGCGCGCGGCACACGGACAAGAAAAGTCAGTACCGTATCCCGCGAAAACGCATTTTTGTCGCTTACGTTCTTCCTTTTCGCGTATTTTTGCAGCACGGGTAACGGACAGCCAAGCGGCCGCGCGATCAGCATTTTTCCTCCTGCAGCGGCGCGATGTGCCAGATGCGCGCGGCATATTCCGCAATACTGCGATCGGCGGAAAAATAGCCGGAAGCGGCAATGTTGCAAAGCGACATTCTGTTCCAGCGGACGGGGTCGCGGTACGCGTGCGCCGCCGCACTTTGCGCATGGCGATACGCCTCAAAATCCGCAAGGCAAAGATACGGATCTGCCACGCCGTTGCCCGCCAGCAGATAGGTGGCAATATCCGCAAAGCTCTCGCCGCCAAAGCCCGCGCCAAGCGCGCTCACGATGCGCATCAATCTCTCGTTGCCCGTATAGAAGGCCGCCGCCTGATAGCCGCGCGCCCACAGCTCCTCCACCTCGGTCGCGCTGTGACCGAACAAAAAGATATTTTCCTCGCCCACGGCCGCGCCGATCTCCACGTTTGCCCCGTCCGCGGTGCCGATGGTGAGGGCGCCGTTCATCATCAGCTTCATGCACCCCGTGCCGCTCGCCTCCTTGCCCGCCGTTGAGATCTGCTCGCTCAATTCCGTTGCGGGGATCAGCCGCTCGGCAAGCGTCACGTTGTAGTCCTCCAAAAACACCACGCGCAGCTTTTCCTTGATGGCGGGGTGCGCGTCGATCTCCTTTTCCAGCATGCAGATCAGCTTGATGATCCGCTTCGCCATCTCATACCCCGGCGCCGCCTTGGCACCGAACAAAAACACGCGCGGCTGCATATCAAGTGCAGGGTTTTCGCGCAGATCCAGATACAGCCCGATGATGTGCAACGCGTTGAGCAGCTGTCGCTTGTACTCGTGCAATCGCTTGATCTGCACGTCAAAAAGCGCCGCGGGATCGATCACCTTCCCCCGCTTTTGCGAAAGCCACGCGCAGAACTCCTCCTTGTTGGCCCGCTTGATCTCACCAAGCTTATCCAGCACCGCGCGATCCTTAGCAAAATCCGCGAGCCGCGCCAACTCCTGCGGATCTTTGCGATACCCCTCGCCGATGCACTCGTCCAGCAATGCCGCAAGGCGCGGGTTGTGATAGTTCAAAAATCTGCGGTGCGCCACGCCGTTGGTCACGTTGCAAAAGCGCTCGGGGTACATGCGGTAAAAGTCGCGAAAGACCGTCTTTTTCAGAATATCCGAGTGCAGTGCCGACACGCCGTTCACGGCGTGCGACCCCACGACCGATAAATTTGCCATACGCACCTGCCCGCCCGACAGAATGCTCATTCCCGATATCTTCTCCCATTCACCCGGAAAATGCGCCCAGCACGCGCGGCAAAACCGTTCGTTGATCTCCTTCACGATGCTGTGGATGCGCGGCAAGCGCAGCGCGAACAGATCCTCGCTCCAGCATTCCAGCGCCTCGGGCATGACGGTATGATTGGTATAGGAAACGGTGCGCGTCACGATGTCCCACGCCTTCTCCCACGTGAAATGATACTCGTCAAGGAAGATGCGCATCAGCTCGGGGATCACCAGCGCAGGGTGGGTATCATTGATGTGGATCGCTACTTTTTCGGGCAGGTTATCCAGCATCCCGTACACGCTCATGTGATCGCGCAGGATGCTTTGACAGGAGGCCGACACCAAAAAGTATTGCTGTGAAAGGCGCAGCAGCTTCCCCTCCGCGTGGTTGTCGGTGGGATAGAGCACCTTGGAAAGGATCTCCGCGCTGTTGCTTTTCTCCAGCGCCTTCATATACTCGCCCTGCGAAAAAAGCCCCATGTTGAAATTCTGAATATTTCTCGCGCGCCAAAGCCGCAACCCTGCCACCGTCTCGGTCCCCGCGCCCGAGATCATCATATCGTAGGGCACCGCCTCGATCTCCTCACCGCCCTCGTACAAGATCTCCAAGTGCCCCTCGCGCCACTCCTCACGGATGTGCCCGCCCAGATGCACGCGCTGGATGCGGTCGGTGCGGGGCTGTAAAAAGACCTCGCCGCCGGGCAGCCACACGTCGGGCAGCTCCACTTGTACCCCGTCCACGATCATCTGGCGAAAAAGCCCGTAATCATAGCAGATCGAAAAGCCCGTGGCAGGGTAATCCCCTGTGGCCAGTGCATCCATAAAGCACGCGGCAAGACGCCCCAGACCCCCGTTGCCAAGTCCCGCGTCCGGCTCGCACTCGTAAAGCTCATCAAGCGAGAACCCAAGCGCGGAAAGCGCCCTGCGATAGGTGTCCTCCAGCCCCAGATTGCACAGATGGTTTTTGAGAGATCGCCCCAGCAAAAACTCCATGCAAAGGTAGTAGACCTGCTTCGCGCCCGCGCGGCTGACCTTTTTCTTGAAGGCGGCGCGCCGTTCGGTCAAAAGCTCCTTCACGCAAAGCGCCACCGCCTTATACATCTGCTCGCGCGTGGCATCTGCAAGGCCGCACCCGAACTGGCGCAACAGCTTTCCCTCAAGACCCGCTTGTACGGCGGATACGTCGAAATATTCGCTCATAAAATCCTCCTTGCGGCGCACGATCACACAAGGGCGTAAAGGCGATGGTAGATCGCGGCTGACCTCCCCCATGAAAAATCGGTGCGCATAATTTTGGAACGTAGCGTTTCCCGCTTTTCGGGATCCCGCCAAAGCGCCAGCGCCGCGCGCACGGCATCCAAAAGGGCCGCGGCACTGTACTCCTCAAACAAAAAGCCGCCACCCGTGATGCCGTCCGTCCCCTCGGCATAGGGCTTGATGGTATCAAAAAGCCCGCCGACGGCGTGCACCACGGGGATGGCGCCGTAGCGCGAGGCAATCATCTGCGAAAGCCCACACGGCTCGCTGGCGGAGGGCATCAAAAACAGATCGCACGCGGCGTACATGCGAGAGGCAAGCGCGCGGTCATAGCAAATGCAGGAGCGCACGCGTTGCGGATGCTCTGCCTCCAGGTGTCTGAAAAAGCTCTCAAAGCGCGGCTCGCCGCATCCAAGCACCACCAGCTGTACGTTCTCCTCCAACAGCGCCTTCGCCGCCTCTGCCACCAGATCCAACCCCTTGTGCGCGGCAAGACGGGAGATCACGCAAAGCAGCGGCACCTCGTGATCAACGGGCAACCCCAGCTCGCGCTGCAGCGCGGTCTTATTTTCCGCTTTGCGCCCCTTGGAGCGCGCCGTGAAGTTGCGTGAGAGCGCGGGGTCCTTCGCAGGATCGTAGCGCACGTAGTCGATGCCGTTCACGATTCCCTCCAGCTTGTAGGCGTTCTCGCGCAAAATGGCATCCAGCCCCTCACCAAAGGCGGGTGTGCAGATCTCCTCGGCATAGCGGGGGCTGACGGTGGTCACGCGGTCGGCCGTCACGATCGCCGCCTTCATCAGATTGATCACCCCGCCGAAATCCATGCGGCTTCGCTCGCTGCCATCAAGCCCCAGCACATCCCCTAAAATGTCCCCCGAAAAACGTCCCTGATAAGCAATATTATGGATGGTAAAGACGCTACGTATGCCCGAAAGCGCTACATTTTTTGCAAAAAGCGTGCGCAGATACACCACCGCAAGCGCCGCCTGCCAATCGTGGGCATGCAGCACGTCGGGAATAAAACCGATGCGGGGCAGTGCCGTGAGCACCGCCATGCAGAAAAAGGCATAGCGCTCGGCATCGTCAAAGTGCCCGTAAAGCCCCTCGCGCCCAAAATAATACTCGTTATCCACAAAATAATAGGTCACGCCGTCCTTTTGCAGGGATCGGATGCCGCAATACTGCCGCCGCCAGGCAAGCGTGACCTCAAACACCGCGACCTCCTGCATCTGCGCGCGCCACTCTGCTCCCACCGCGCGGTAAAGCGGCAGGATCACGCGCGCATCCTCCCCCACCGCGCAAAGCGCCGCGGGCAGGGATGCCATCACGTCACCAAGTCCACCGGTGGCGGCAAAGGGAACGGCCTCCGCCCCCACGAACAATACCTTCTTCATACCAAGTCCTCCTTTTGCTTTTTTGTGTCGATTTTTGCCTTTTTCTCATACCGTTTACGGCCTTTTAAGAAAATTGCCCCCATCGCGGGCAGCGTCAGCGTCACTGAATTTTCCATCCCGTGAAAGGGCACGCGCTCGCTTTTTTGTGCCGACGGATCGCAAGCGCCATCTCCCCCGAACTCGGCAAGATCCGAATTAAAGACCTCCCGCCACTCCCCCGCAAAGGGCACCCCCACACGAAAATTCTCGCGGCGCACGGGGGTGAAATTCAGAATTACCAGGATCTCGCGCCCGCGCCGATCGATGCGGCGGTAGCTCACAATACTTTGCTCGTTGTTATCGGCATCCACCCAGGAAAAGCCGCCCCAGTCGGCATCCCGCTCATAAAGCGGGGGATTTTGCAAGTAAAAGTGATTGAGCGCGGCCACGTAATGCTGGAGTGCCGCGTGCTTTTCATACCCGAGCAAAAACCACTCGACCTCTTTTGCGTGATCCCACTCGCAAAACTGCCCGATCTCACTACCCATAAAAAGCAGTTTCTTGCCGGGGTGGGTCATCATATACGCCAAAAAAACGCGCACCCCCGCAAATTTTTGCGCATAATCCCCCGGCATGCGGTCAAGCAGAGAGCGCTTGCCGTGCACCACCTCATCGTGCGAAATGGGCAGTACGTAGCGCTCGCCAAAGGCATACGTGAGCGAAAAATTCACATACGTATGGTGATATTTGCGATAAATGGGATCCAGCGCGGCGTATGAGAGCGTGTCGTTCATCCACCCCATATTCCATTTGAGGGAGAAGCCGAGCCCCCCGTTTTCCCTGCTTGTCAGGTTTCCCCACGCGGTCGACTCCTCTGCGATCATCAGCACGTCGGGGTGCTCTTTTCGCATGGCGGCGTTCAGCTTTTGGAAGAAGGCGATCGCCTCTAAATTCCGATTGTCCCCGTACACGTTCGGCACCCACTCGTGCGGCAGGCGGTCATAATCCAGATACAGCATCGAGGCCACGGCGTCCACCCGCAGGCCGTCCACGTGGTACTCCCGCGCCCAGTACAGCGCATTGGAAATGAGGAAGGATTGCACCTCCTCCCGCCCCACGTCAAAAAAGCGCGTGCCCCAGCCGCGGTGCTCGATGCGATCAGCACCCTGATACTCGTAAAGCGGCGCGCCGTCAAACTCGAAAAGCCCGTGCGCGTCCTTCGGGAAATGCGCGGGCACCCAGTCAAGGATCACCCCGATCCCCGCACCGTGCATCGCATCCACGAAGGCCATCAGCTCGTGCGGCGTGCCGTAGCGCGCGGCGGGCGCGAAAAAGCCCGTGATCTGATACCCCCACGAGCCCTCGAAGGGGTGCTCCATCACGGGGAGCAGCTCTACGTGCGTGTAGCCCATCTGCTTGAGATAAGGTGCAAGCTCTGCGGCAAGCTCCCCGAAGGAAAGGCACCTGCCGTCCGCGTGCCGCCGCCAGGAGCCCGCGTGCAGTTCGTAAATGTTGATCGGTTGCGCGTAAGGGTCCTTTCCCATTTTGCGCGCACGCTCGCCAAGCCACCCCGCATCCCGCCACGCGTAGGTGCCGAGCTCCCGATACACGGATGCCGTGCCCGGCGCATGCTCCGCGCCGCGCGCATACGGGTCTGCCTTGAAGCTCACCCCGCCCTCATGGCAGATCTTGAATTTGTAAAGCGACCCCTCCCCAAAGGAGGCGGCGGGCACGTAGCATTCGAAAACGCCCTTCTCGCTCACGCGCGCCATCGAGTGATCCTCTCCCCACGCGTTAAAATCCCCCACCGCGAACACGCGCAGTGCGTGCGGTGCCCACACGCGGAACACATACCCCTCGCCGCTTTTGTGCACGCCGAGAAAATCTCCCGCGCGATAGTTTGTCCCCTGATGAAATAAATACAGCGGCAGTGCCACGTCGTTTTCCATATACATCACCTCCTGGTCATATGGGATAGTATATGCCGAAAAGGCAAAAAATAACACTGCTGTGCCGCGTTCCGTTTTGCATAAAAATTTTTAAAATGTATCATCCACCTCGAAAAAGCGGCCTTTTTTTCTGTTTTTTTGTTCTTACCTGAATTTTTATGTCGAAAAACTTGCAAAAATGCAAAAAGTTTTTCTCACTCTATTGCATTGCGGCCGCAAAAATGTTATAATATTCTTTAACCTTATATTTTCACGAAAGCGAGGTCCCCACACGTGAATATTTATGACAAAAACAGTATGTACGACGCCGAGTGCACAGAGCTTTTTGAGGAGCTGCTTGCGGAATCGCACAGCGAATACGATATCCCGAACGCCGCCTTTGACAACTACCGTGTGAAGCGCGGACTGCGCGAGCCGGACGGCACGGGCGTGATGGCAGGTGTCACGCGCATCGGCAACGCGCATGGCTACATCCTCAACGAGGGGGAGCGCATCCCGCAGGACGGCGAGCTTTACTATCGCGGCTATCGCATGCGCGATCTGGTCAACAACTTCGCCAAGGAGGATCGCTTTGGCTTTGCCGAGACCTGCTACCTGCTTTTCTTCGGCCACCTCCCCACCCCCGAGCAGCTGAAGCGCTTTTGCGAGCTGATCAGCCGTTACGAGCGCTTGCCCGCCCGCTTTGACGAGGATATTCTGATGAAGGCCCCCGCGCCCTCCATTATGAATAAGATGGCAACCGGCGTGCTGGCGCTTTACGCCTATGACGAAAACCCGGACGAGACCACGCTTTCCAACATGCTGCGCCAATGCATGCAGCTGCTGGCGCGTGTGCCCGTGATCGCCGCGCACTCCTATGCGGTCAACCGCAACATTTTCGGCGGGCACAGCTTACACATCAACAACCCCAAGCCGGAGCTGACCACCGCACAGAATTTCTTGCGCATGCTCCGCTCGGACAAGGCCTACACCGACGAGGAGGCAAAGCTGCTTGACCTTTGCCTTGTCATCCACGCCGAGCACGGCGGCGGTAACAACTCCGCATTCGCCTGCCGCGTGCTTTCCTCTTCGGGCACCGACACCTACTCCGCCATCAGCGCGGCCATCGGCTCCTTGAAGGGTCCCCGCCACGGCGGTGCCAACATCAAGGCGCAGGAAATGTTTGATTGCATCAAGGAAAACGTGCACGACACCCGCGACGATGACGAGGTCGCCGCCTTCCTTTCCAAGATCCTGCGCGGCGAGGCCTTTGACCACAGCGGCCTTGTTTACGGCATGGGGCATGCCATTTACACCAAAACAGACCCCCGCGCCGTCATGCTCAAGCAGTATGCCCGCGGCCTTGCCAATGAGAAGGGCTTTGGTGAGGATTTCGCCCTTCTGGAGTCCATCGAGCGCCTGACGCCCCAGGTCTTCCGTCAGCAAAAGGGCATTGACCGCGCCATTTGCGCCAACGTCGACCTTTATTCGGGGCTTATCTACCGCATGCTTCGCATCCCCGTTTCGATGTATACCCCCCTCTTTGCCATCGCGCGCGTGGCGGGCTGGTGCTCGCACCGCATCGAGGAATATCTCACCGCCAAGCGGATCATCCGCCCCGCGTACAAGTGCATCACCCCCGCAAAGGAATATATCCCGTTAGAGAAAAGATAAAAAAACACGGCTTGCCGCGCGGCAAGCCGTGTTTTTTGTTACATATAGGGGCGGTAGGCGCGATAGGCACCGGGAATTGCATAATGCTTGTCGATCTCCTCGCGCGGGGCGAAAAACAGCGGATTTTCCGCACCGTTTGGGGGGATATTGGCAATTTTTTCGCCATCCCCCTCGCGCAGGATCACCTCGAAGCCCACCATGTGCCACTCCAGATGAGTGAAGATGTGCTTTGCACTTTCCAAAGGGGTGAGATACAACGGCTCAATGCCGCACTCTCCAAGCCAAGCGCGCACGTCCTCCACGCGCAGATGCCCCTCCAGCGAAAGCGGCTCAAAGAGCCCCGCCAGAAGCCCCGTGTCGGGGCGGCGGCGCAGCGCCACGCGCTCGCCCTCGCGTAAAATCAATACCGTTTTGGGGGTAATTTTGCGCGGCGCGGCTTTTTTGCGCACGGGAAGGAGGGCTTCGCACCCCTCGGCATGCGCAAGACAAGCATCCCGCAAGGGGCATTCCCCGCATTTGGGCACGCCGTTCGGCAGGCACACGATGGCGCCAAGCTCGATCATGGCTTGGTTGAAGTCCGCCGCGCGGTCCTTCGGTTGTGCGGCGCGCACCGCCTCGGTGACGGTACGGCGGGCGGCGGGGGACAAAACGTCCTCGCCGTACGCGCAAAGACGCGCGACCACGCGCATCACGTTGCCGTCCACGGCGGGTGCGGGAACGTCGAAGGCAAAGGAAGAAATTGCCCCTGCGGTATAGTCGCCTATACCGCAAAGTGCGCGAATTTCCTCATACGTATGCGGAAATTCACCACCGTGATCCTGCATAACGCACTTCGCTGCCTTTTGCATATTGCGCACGCGGCTGTAATATCCAAGCCCCTCCCAGAGCTTCATCAGCTCCTCCTCGGGGCAATTTGCCAGCGCCGCCACGTCGGGCAGGCGGGCAAGAAAACGCTCGTAATACGGGATCACCGCCTCCACGCGCGTTTGCTGCAGCATGATCTCCGACACCCAGATACGGTACGGATCGCGCGTGTGCCGCCAGGGCAGATTGCGCTTATTCTTTTCATACCACGAAAGAAGCGGCGTCATATCGGGCAGTTGTATTTTTTTCTCGTCGCGCTCCATTTCGCGCTCCTTTCTTATACTTCTATCTCCGCGCCCTCCGCAAAGGCGATGGCAAGGGCGGCGAAGGAGGCAAAGCCGTGGTCATAGCTGCCCTTGTGCTGCTTATATTCCCACAGCGTGCCCGTGGCGGCAACCATACCGCCGAAAAAGTCCTTCAGATCTTGTCCCAGCAGCTCCCGCTTGCCAAGGCGCATCAGCAGCCACAGTCTCAGATAAAGTCCGATAAAGGCATTGACGGGAACAAACTCCCTGTCCGCCTTCTCAAAGCTTGCAAAGCTGTCCTCCACGTATTGCATCAGCTTTTGGTAGCGCGCATCACTAAGATCAAGCTCACCGAAGAGCATCGCGTAATACTGCCCCGCCTCCGAGGCGTTGCGCGTGTTGTGCAGTACACCGTCCGCGCCCTTCACGGCGTTGTCGATGAAAACCTCGCCGTCAAAGGACATTTGTGCGGTTTTGGTGCGTACGTGTGCCGCTTTTTGCAACATTTCCTCGTCTTTGTAAAGCGCGCCCGCCGCCTTCAGAATGCCTGCATAAAGGAAATTGGTAGGGTAATTGACGTCCTGCACCCACTCGTTCGCCGTGGACCATTCCACGAAATTCCAGCTCGGCAGATTCTGCAAAAGTCCGTCCGTATTTTCATATTTTGCAAGCAAATTCAGAACGCCGTAAACGCTGTCGCGGAAGATCTCCTTATCCACGTCGGGGCGGCGCCGTGTGAGGTATTCGCACACCTCCAGCACGTACCACATATTCCATTGCGGGATCCACTTGCCGCCCTCTTCTGTCCAGCGGATGTCGGCGGGATAGCACATCGGCAATGCGCCCTTCGGCAGATCCCCGTTGTACCGATACAAGCGGTAATTTTCAAGGAATGCATCCTCTACGGTGCTCTTGCCCGTCAGGAAATACTCGGCGCGCCCCGTGAAAAAGGAGTCGCACAGCCATCCCGCACGCTCACGCGAGGGGCAATCGGAATAAATGTCCACGGCGTTATGCGCAAAGGTGGTCTCCGCCGCCGCGCGGATGCGGCGCAATGCAGGATCCTTGACCTTCGCCGTCAGGATGCGGGCGCGATCGTGCTCGAAAAGGCGCATCGCGAAGGAGGAAAGGCGCAGCGTTCCCTTTCTCACCATCAAGCAAACGAGACGCGCGGAATACGGCTCGAAGCTTTGCGCCTTCGCCTCGCTGCCCGCCGAAAGGCGGTATTCGATCACGTTTTGCACGTTCATATTGGTAAAGGAAAATGCGCGGGGAGAGCAGAACTCGGTGAAGGCAAGCACCAGCTCGCAGTCCTCGATCACCTTGCCGACCCATTCAAAAAAGCCGACGTGGATCCTTTTCATATCGAAGAGCACAAACTCCCCCGCCGAGAGCGAGATCGGCAGTTTTCCGCACCCGTTATGGGTCATTTTCTGATTTTGCACCCAGCGATAGGGGTGTGTTTGCACCTCCTCCTCCGCAAAATGCCCCCATCCGCCGGCGTTGGAGGCAGAGTAACGATAAGGGTAAAAAACCTTGGGTGCGTGATAGCGGAAATGCCCCTGCGAGGAAAATTCCGTGCATTTTTCAACCTCGTAGGTGGGGTAAGGCACCACACGGGGCAAAAAAGAGGGAGGTGCGATCGGGGAAAGCGTCACGCGGTATTGCGCATCAAAGGGGCTCTGCTCGTGCAGGTCCCACACCTCACCGAAATGGCGCTGATGCGAATAGCGATCCACACATTGTACGCGATGTGCAGATACGTAGCCCTCAAAATCCCTGCCGGTGCACAGCAAAACCTCCTCACCGCGGCGCAGCTCTGCCACGGCAAAGGAGGGCTGCTTCACGGTGGAAAGTGATTTGCAGCCGTAGCCCGCGACCTCGATCACAATTTCATTTTCTCCCATTTTTTTGCCATAGCGCCCGAGCGCAAGCTCATCCACGCGGGCGTAGCCGCCCGCCGTGCGCGCAGGGCCAAACGCCACAAAGCGCCCGTTCACAAAAAGGCGATAAAAGCTTGCCGCGGTGATGTAAAGCTTGCAGCCGCGAAGCTCGGCACAAGTGGCACGCAGCAAAAGCGTGTAGTTCATCTCGTTTTCCTTGCCCGTGGCAAACACGGGGATCGCTTGCTTGAACATATCGGGTTCCTCCATAAAATTGAATATTGGTGCGACGGTGCAGAAATCTACTCCGCGCTTCGCAAAATAACAAAAGACCGTCAGGTTTGGATGCAGGGTGCGTGATCGCAAGGCGACGGCACAGTCACCTATGTCGAGCTTCCCACTCCGCTAACGTCACCCTGTTGCGACACTCGACTCTGTCAGCGTTTGCAAAGCAAACTTGCCAATCGTCGGTCGCTGCCACTCCTTTTTGCTCGCTTCTCCCGCCACCGGCGGCGCTCGCAAACGTCCCCAAGGCGGATGATTTTGGATGCAGAGTGCCGAAACGCGGGGCGACGGTGTAGAAATCTACTCCGCGCTTCGCAAAATAACAAAAGACCGTCAGGTTTGGATGCAGGGTGCGTGATCGCAAGGCGAAGGCGTAGTCATCTACGTCGAGTCTTGTGAGCGCGCGCCCTGCGCCAAAGATGCCGGTCTTACTTCAAAAAGCCGTTTATGATCTGCTCCTCAGCTTCCTTTTCCGTGAGTCCAAGGGTCATCAGCTTAATCAACTGCTCGCCCGCGATCTTGCCGATCGCCGCCTCGTGAATGAGAGAGGCACCGGGGTGGTTGGCGATGATCTCGGGCACGGCGCTGACAGATGCCTCGTCCATGATGATCGCATCGCATTCGGTGTGCCCGGAGCACACGTTGTTGCCGTTGACATGCGAGACGAAATGCTGACGCGAGCGATCCTTCGCCACCGAGCGGGAGACCACGTGTGCGCCGCAGTTCTCGCCGTCAAGGTCGATCTCAAAATAGGTCTCGGCAACCTGATCGCCGTGGGTCATGATCTTTTCGTGCGTGATGAGGGTCGCGCCCTCGGCCAGCTTGGCACGCGTCACGCGCTTGGTGGAGTCCACACCCTTGATCTGTGCGGTCTCCATCTCCATATAGCTGTTCTTTTCCAAGAACACCTCGGTGGTGGGGTTCATCAGATTTTTGCCGTTGCCGTCCCCCGCGCCGTAGTGCTTTTCCACGTATTTGACATGCGCGTTCTCACCCACGTAAAAGCTGTGGATGCCGCTGTGCTCGCTGTCCTCGGCACCGCCGTTGTGGATGCCGCAGCCCGCGACGATGGTGACGTCGCAATCCGCGCCCACGTGGAAATCGTTGTAGACCAGCTCGCGCAGACCGCTTTTGGCAAGCAGTACGGGGATGTGCAAGCTCTCTTTTTTGGTGCCGGGCTTGATGTAGATGTCAATGCCGGGCTTATCCGTCTTTTTCACAATTTCGATGTGCTCGGTCGAGTTTTTGCCGAACATCTCGCCGTCCACGCGCAGGGAATATGCGCCCTCCGGCATCTCGTGCAGGTCAGCGACCTGTTCCAGCAGCGTCTTTTGAATGCTATCCAATCCTGCCATTACTTGCTCACCTCCTCGATCACGCGGCAATTGCTTCTTGCATTAAGCAGCTCGGGCAAAATCTCGGATTTCGAGCCCTCTGCCGCCACGCGGCCATCCGCGATCACCACGATCTTGTCCGCAATATCCAGGATGCGCTCCTGATGCGAAATGATCAGGATGCTGCCCTTGGTGCGCTCGTGCATCTTTTCAAACACACGGATGAGGTTGTTGAAGCTCCAAAGGTCAATACCCGCCTCCGGCTCGTCGAAAACCGACAGCTTGGTGCCGCGGGCGTTGATCATGGCGATCTCGATGCGCTTGAGCTCACCGCCGGAAAGCGAGGCATTCACCTCACGGTTGATATATTCCTTGGCGCAAAGGCCGACCTCGGAAAGATACTCGCACGCGGTGGCGACCGAAATATTAGAGCCCGCCGCCAGCGAGATCAGATCCTTGACGGTAATGCCCTTGAAGCGCACGGGCTGTTGGAAGGCAAAGCTGATGCCCATTTTGGCGCGCTCGGTGATCGACAGATCGGTGATATCCACCCCGTCGAACAGCACCCGCCCCGACGTGGGCTTTTCAATGCCCGCGATGATCTTGGCAACGGTGGATTTGCCGCTGCCGTTGGGGCCCGTGATCGCCACAAAGCGCTCTGAGACCTTCAGATTGACGTCCTTTAAGATCTCGGATTTGCCGCCGTCCTCGGCGGGCACGACAAACCCGACGTGTTGCAGTTCCAGCATGTTTAAAACTCCCTTTGAAAAACTCAAAATCAATCACTGGTAGTATAGCACATTCGCGCGAAAAATTCAAGCCAAAAGTGCATATTTGTGGTGCGCGGCGACAAAAACATACATCTTTGACAAAAAAATAACATTATTTTCGGCAAAAATTGTTTGAGATTTGTCGCTTACGCCACGCACACGCATATTGACACGAAAAAATAAAAATGTTATAATTATAATTAATGTTTAGGGCAGATCTATGCCCGCTTGACAGAAAGTAAAAAAATACACATATTTCAGGAGGAAAGACAAATGGAATACCGCATCGAACACGACTCTATGGGCGAGGTCAAGGTACCTGCCGACCGCTACTGGGCCGCACAGACCGAGCGCTCCCATCAGAACTTCCCGATCGGCGTCGGCATCGAGACCATGCCCCGCGAGATCACCAAGGCATTTGGCGTGCTGAAGAAGGCCGCCGCTATCGCCAACAACGCCCTCAAGCCCGAGAAGATGACCGAGGCAAAGCTTACCGCCATCTCCAAGGCATGTGACGAGGTCATTTCCGGTGAGCTCAACGATCACTTCCCCCTTGTTGTCTGGCAGACCGGCTCCGGTACCCAGTCCAACATGAACGCCAACGAGGTCATTGCAAACCGCGCCAACGAGATCGCCGGCGCGAAGCTTTGCCACCCCAACGATGACATCAACATGAGCCAGTCCTCCAACGACACCTTCCCCACCGCTATGCACATTGCCGCTGTGGAAGCCATCGAGGATAAGCTGTTCCCCGCCGTGGATATGCTGATCGCCACCTTCAAGAAGCTGGAGCGCAAGAACCGCGGCATCGTGAAGAGCGGCCGTACCCACCTGCAGGACGCTACCCCCATCACCTTCTCTCAGGAGATCTCCGGCTGGCGCTCCTCTCTTGAGCGCGACAAGCAGCTGCTCAAGGCATCGCTCCCCACCCTCAAGGAGCTGGCACTCGGCGGCACCGCCGTCGGTACCGGTCTGAACGCCCCCAAGGGCTTTGACACCAAGGTGGCCGAGGCCGTTTCCGCCATCACGGGCA
Source organism: Oscillospiraceae bacterium (assembly GCA_015064415.1). Lineage (GTDB taxonomy): Bacteria > Bacillota > Clostridia > Oscillospirales > CAG-272 > Firm-07. Next base: position 59,205 of record SVSG01000003.1, read on the forward strand.
AGAAGTTCGTGACCGCACAGAACAAGTTCCACGCCCTCACCTCCAAGGATGAGATCGTGTTTGCACACGGCGCCATCAAGGCTCTTGCCGCCGATATGATGAAGATCGCCAACGACGTGCGTTGGCTTGCCTCCGGTCCTCGCTTGGGTCTTGGTGAGATCACCATTCCCGAGAACGAGCCCGGCTCCTCTATCATGCCCGGTAAGGTCAACCCCACCCAGTGTGAGGCCGTGACCATGGTGGCCGTTCAGGTCATGGGCAACGACGTCGCTGTCGGTATGGCTGCTTCTCAGGGCAACTTCGAGCTGAACGTGTTCATGCCCGTTTGCATCTACAACTTCCTGCAGTCCGCACGCCTGCTTGCTGAGGCGATCGTTTCCTTCAACAACAACTGTGCTGTGGGCATCCAGGCCAACAAGCAGAAGATGCACGACAACCTGCACAACTCGCTGATGCTGGTGACCGCGCTGAACCCCTACATCGGCTACGAGAACGCCGCCAAGACCGTCAAGAAGGCCTTCAAGGAGAACATCTCCCTGAAGGAGGCATGCGTGGCACTCGGGTTCCTCTCCGCTGAGAAGTTTGACGAGGTATTCCATCCCGAAAAGATGGTCTGATCGTGCTTTGAAAATCGAGCGGGACAGCTTGGCCATCCGCATCCTCGCCTCCCTTGTGCAAAGGGAGGTGGATGCCGAAGGCAGACGGAGGGATTGTAAAAGCAGAACAATCCCTCACCCGCTTCGCGGGAGCTCCCTTTACACAAGGGAGCCTTTGCAAAAACGTTTCATTCCGTTGATATGATCACCAAAGCTTGAAACCATACAAGGGCGCAGAAATGCGCCCTTGACTACCGTAATTCCCACAATACACGAAAGGGACGTATACTATGAAATTCAGTTATTTCCCCGGCTGTACGCTCAAAACGAAGGGCAAGGACCTCGACATTTATGCGCGCAAGAGCGCCGAGGCACTTGGCTTTGAGCTTTGCGAGCTTGCAGACTGGCAATGCTGCGGTGCCGTTTATCCGATGGCAAAGGACGAGATCGCAACCAAGCTCTCCTCCGTACGCGCGCTCGTTGGCGCGCGCGATGAGGGGCAGGAGCTGGTAACGCTTTGCTCCGCCTGCCACAACGTCATCAAGCAGGTCAACCACGACATGAAGACGGATGCCGACATCGCGCTTCGCGTCAACAACTATATGGCATTGGAAACGCCCTATTACGGCGAGACCAACGTGCTCCACTTCCTTGAGGTACTGCGTGACCGCGTGGGCTTTGACAAGATCAAGGCCGCCGTCAAGAACCCCCTCACGGGTCGCAAGATCGCCGCTTACTACGGGTGCCTTTTGCTCCGCCCCGGTAAGGTGATGCAGTTTGACGATCCCGAAAACCCCACCATCATCGAGGACTTTATCCGCGCCATCGGCGCTGAGCCCGTCACGTGGGGGATGCGCAACGAGTGCTGCGGTGGCTACATCGCCGCCGAGGATCGCGCACAGGCAAAAAAGCGCAGTAATATCGTGATGCAGGACGCCGCCCAAAACGGTGCGGACACCGTCATCACCGCGTGCCCCCTGTGTCTTTACAATCTTGCCAAAAACGGCGGCTCGACGCTGCCCGTCGTCTACTTCACCGAGCTGCTTGCCGAAGCGCTTGGCGTGAAGTGAAAGGAGGAGGGTTATGAGCCATAGCAACAACAAGACCGAGCAGGTTTTGCGCTCTGCGGGCGTGGACGTGCGCAAGTGTATGCGCTGCGGCAAATGCACCGCGACCTGTCCTGCCTTTGAGGAGATGGAGTACCATCCCCACCAATTCGTATACATGGTAGAAAAGGGCGAGGTCGAAAAGCTGGCTGCAAGCAAATCGATCTTCAAGTGCCTTTCCTGCTTTGCCTGCGTGGATCGCTGCCCCCGCGGCGTTGAGCCCGCCAAGGTGATCGAGGCCGTGCGCGTGGCCGTGGTGCGCGAGCAGGGCAAGAACCACTTCAAGCCGGAACAGATCCCCGCTATGCTGGAGGAAGATATGCCCCAACAGCTCTTCGCCAGCGCATTCCGCAAATACAGTAAGTAAGGAGGGAGAACACAATGCAAAGAATAGGCGTATTTGTCTGTCATTGCGGTACCAACATTGCAGGCACCGTTGACGTAAAGGCCGTGGCAGAAGCGCTCGGCCGTGAAGCTGGCGTGGTGTTTTCCACCGATTATCAGTACATGTGCTCGGAGTCCGGTCAGCAGCTGATGCGCGGCGCCATCCGCGAGCATAAGCTCACGGGCGTGGTCGTTTGCTCCTGCTCGCCCCGTATGCACGAAAACACCTTCCGCAAGGCGGCAGAGCTGGAGGGGCTGAACCCCTACATGGTCGAGATCGCCAACATCCGCGAGCACGTTTCCTGGATCCACAAGGATATGAAGGAAGCCACCGAGAAGGCGATCATCCTCGGCCGTGCCGCGATCGCGAAGGTACACCTCAACCAGCCCTTGCAGGCAGGCGAGAGCCCCGTCACCAAGCGCGCGCTTGTGATCGGCGGCGGCATCGCGGGCATCCAGACCGCCCTTGACATTGCCGAGGCGGGCTTTGAGGTCGACATCGTCGAAAAATCCCCCACCATCGGCGGCAAGATGGCTCAGCTGGATAAGACCTTCCCCACGCTGGACTGTGCCGCTTGTATCCTCACGCCCAAGATGGTGGATGCCGCCCAGCACGAAAAGATCAAGATCTTCTCCTTCAGTGAGGTCGAGGCCGTGCAGGGCTACGTGGGCAACTTCCGCGCGAAGATCCGCCGCAAGGCACGCTTCGTGGATGAGGACAAGTGCACGGGTTGCGGCCTTTGCACCGAAAAATGCCCCCAGAAGAAGGTCCCCAACGAATTCAATATGGGACTTGATAACCGCCGCGCCATCTACATCCCCTTCGCACAGGCCGTGCCGAAGGTTGCCACCATCGACCCCAACTACTGCACGATGCTGAAAAGCGGCAAGTGCGGTCTTTGTGCCAAGATCTGCGGCACGGGTGCGATCGACTATAAGCAGCAGGATCAGATCATCGAGCGCGAGTACGGCGCCATCGTCGCCGCCACCGGCTTCAACCCCATTGATGCCAAGGCGTACAACGAGTACGGCTATGCCACCTACCCCGACGTGGTCACCTCTCTGGAATTGGAGAGACTGATGAACGCCGCAGGCCCCACGAACGGCACGCTTCTGCGCCCCTCGGATAACGAGCACCCCCACAAGATCGTCTTCGTACAGTGCGTGGGCTCGCGTTGCGAGGAGGAACGCGGCAAGCAGTACTGCTCCAAGATCTGCTGCATGTATACCGCCAAGCACGCCATGCTGATCCGCGAAAAGTATCCGGATACCGAGGTGTACGTCTTCTACATCGACGTCCGTACCCCCGGCAAGAACTTTGACGAGTTCTACCGTCGCGCGGTCGAGCAATACGGCGTACATTATATTAAAGGTATGGTTGGCAAGGTCACGCAAAACGGAAAGCAGCTGCGCGTACAGGCAAGCGACCTGCTTGCGGGCGAGCAGATGCACATCGACGCCGACCTTGTGGTGCTGGCCACCGCCATCGAGCCCGATAAGAGCGCTCGATCGATCGCCACGATGCTGACCGCCAGCATGGACACCAACGACTTCTTTACCGAGGCACATCCCAAGCTCCGTCCCGTGGAATCCCCCACGGCGGGCATCTTCCTTTCCGGTGTGTGCCAGGGCCCCAAGGACATCCCCGAAACGGTTTCTCAGGCATCCGCCTGCGCCGCCAAGGTCATCGGTGTGCTTGCCAAGGATAAGCTCACCTGCAACCCCTGCGTGGCAAGCTCTGACGAGATGCTTTGTAACGGCTGCTCCTCTTGCGAGAAGGTCTGCCCCTACGGCGCGATCAGCTACAGCGACAAGGAGTTCCGCGGCCCGAACCGCACCACGCTCATTCGTCGCGTGGCTTCGGTCAATCCCGCCGTTTGCCAGGGATGCGGTGCGTGCACCGTGGCTTGTCCCTCCGGCGCGATGGACCTCAAGGGCTTTACCAACAAACAAATCATGGCGGAGGTTGACGCAATATGCAAGTAACTGAATACAAGCCGAAAATCGTTGCCTTCTGCTGCAACTGGTGCTCCTACGCGGGCGCTGACGGTGCGGGCTCTGCGCGTCTCGGTTACCCCGAGGACGTGAAGATCATCCGCGTCCCCTGCTCCTGCCGTGTGAACCCGATGTTCATTCTCCGCGCCTTCCAGCGCGGCGCCGACGGTGTCATCATCGCGGGCTGTCACCCCGGTGACTGCCACTACACCAGCGGCAACTACTTCACCCGCCGCCGTATGGCACTGCTCTTCTCCATGCTTGAATATCTCGGCGTGGAAAAGGAGAGAGTGCGCGTGGAATGGATCTCCGCCGCTGAGGGCGCGAAGTTCTCCAAAACCATGACCGAGTTCACCGCCACCGTGGCGGCGCTTGGCGAGAACAAGAGATTGGAGGATTTACGATGCAAGCAGTAATGGAAAAAAGAGCGCTTGAGCTGCTGGCCGACGGCACCGTCAACCGTGTGCTTGGCTGGACGGCAGGCGAATTCATCTATGACGTGACCCCCGCCGTGTTTGAAACGGCAGAGGAAGTGCAAAACGGCTTCCTTTACAATGATTTCTGCGGTGCCAACCTTTCCAAATATCTGGTAAAGGAAAGCCGCAAGGAGGGCAAGATCCTTGTCTTCCTCAAGCCCTGTGATACTTACAGCTTCAACCAGCTTCTTGCCGAGCACCGCATCATCCGTGAAAACGTCTACGTGATCGGTATCGAGTGCTATGGCAAGGTGGACGTGGAAAAGCTGCGCGAGATGGGGCTTTCCGGCATCACCGGCATCCGCAAGGCAGACGGCGACTTTGTGGTCGAGACCATCTACGGTGAAAAGACCGTCAAGCAGGCCGACGCCATGGCTGAGCGTTGCCTTGCCTGCAAGAGCAAACGCCACGTCGTCTATGACGAGCTGATCGGCGAGGACGGCGAGGTCGTGGAGGATTGCAACCGCTTCGATATGGTAGAGAAGCTGGAGCAAATGACCCCCGAGGAGCGCTTCGCGTTCTGGCGCGGCGAGCTTTCCCGTTGCATCCGTTGCAACGCCTGCCGCAACGTCTGCCCCGCCTGCACCTGTGAGCAGTGCGTGTTCGACAACCCGAATTCGGGTGTGGCACAAAAGGCAGCCGCCTCCTCCTTTGAGGAAAATATGTTCCATATCATCCGCGCCTTCCACGTGGTGGGTCGCTGCACCGACTGCGGCGAATGCTCGCGCGTGTGCCCGCAGAATATCCCGCTGCACCTTCTGAACCGCAAGTTCATCAAGGACATCAACAGCTTCTACGGCACCTACCAGGCAGGCGAGGATCCGAACGCCAAGCCCCCGCTTGGCACCTTTACCACGGGCGACCGTGAGGCGTAAAAAGGAGGTAAGCAACCGATGAAATATTGTGATCTGAGCAAATTTTACGATCTGCTGCTTGCCATCTCTGCCAAGCAGTCGCTTTACGTGCCCGTCAACACAAAGGGCGGCGCGACCTGGGGCCGTTACCGTGAGGGCGTGGAGCTTTCCCGCGCCACCAACACGGTGCGCTCCGCAAAGGATTTCTTCTTCCCCCAGACCGAAAACCTGATGGAGTTCAAAATGGAGGGCAAGAAGATCGACGTGATCGACACCCGCGAGGAATGCGAGGATTTCGTGCTGTTCGGCGTGCGCGCCTGCGATGCCGCCAGCTTTGACATTCTGGACCGCGTGTATCTGGTCGATCCCGTGGACAGCTACTACAAAAACCGCCGCGAACACGGCACCGTCGTGACGCTGGCGTGCGGCAGACCCACCGACACCTGCTTCTGCCAGACGTTCGGCATCGACGCCGCCGACCCCAAGGGTGACCTCACCGTGTGGGAGTTGGAGAACGGCTACGCCTTCCGCGCCAACACCGCAAAGGGCGAGGCGCTTCTCGCCTCTGTTGCCGAGTTCCTCACCGACACCGACGATGCGGCTGTGGAAACTGCCAAGACACAGATCCGCAGCATCCTGCAAAAGCTCCCTCTCGCAGGTCTTACCACCGAAGGACTTGGCAAGGGCCTCACCAAGGAGCTGTTCGACCGTCCCGAGTGGGCGTCGCTTTCCGAGAGCTGCCTTGGCTGCGGCACCTGCACCTTCGTGTGCCCCACCTGTCAGTGCTATGACATCCGTGACTTTGACACGGGTCACGGCATAAAGCGCTTCCGCTGCTGGGACAGCTGTATGTACTCCGATTTCACCAAGATGGCGCACGGCAACCCCCGCGTCAGTCAGCTGGAGCGCTTCCGTCAGCGCTTTATGCACAAGCTGGTGTATTTCCCCGATAACAACGACGGCATCTTCGGGTGCGTTGGCTGTGGCAGATGCCTTGCCAAGTGCCCCATCTCGATGAACATCGTCAAGGTGATGAAAACCATGTCCAAGGGAGGTAATAAGTAATGAATGAAACTTTGATTCCTTACGCGGGCGTTGTCACCAAGATCACGGGACAGACCCCCGACGTCAAGACCTTCCGTGTGGAGGCGCCCGAGGGCGGCAAGCTCTTCGAGCATCTGCCGGGCCAGTGCGCCATGCTCTCCGTTCCCGGCATCAGCGAGGCCATGATCTCGATCACCTCCTCCCCCACAAACAAGGACTTTATGGAGTTCAGCATCAAAAAGTGCGGATGCCTGACCGACTGGCTCCACGCAATGGAAGAGGGTCAGATGATCACCGTGCGCGGTCCTTACGGCCGTCACTTCCCCGTGGAGGATGAGCTTGCCGGCAAGAACCTTGTGTTCGTGGCGGGCGGTATCGGTCTTGCGCCCTTGCGCTCGGTCATCAACTACGTGCGCGACAACCGCGACAAGTACGGTCGCGTGGACATCATCTACGGCTCCCGCTCCAAGGACGACCTTGTTTACTATGACGAGATCGTTTCCGAGTGGATGAACACCCCCGATTTCCACGTGCATCTCACCATCGACCGCGAGCAAGAGGGCTGGGACGGTCACGTCGGCTTCGTGCCCAACTACATCGCCGAGCTGGAGCTTTCCGCCGTGAACACCTGCGCGCTGGTGTGCGGTCCCCCCATCATGATCAAGTTCTCGCTTCCCAACCTGATCAACGCAGGCTTTGATAAAACGCAGATCTTCACCACGATGGAGCTTCGTATGAAGTGCGGCATCGGCAAATGCGGCCGTTGCAACATCGGCAACAAGTACGTGTGCAAGGACGGTCCCGTCTTCCGCTTTGACCAGCTTGACGAGCTGCCCGACGAATATTGATAAGGAGTACACAACAAAATGGAAAATATGATCAACATTTACCTCTACGGTAAAAAGTATGAGGTTCCCTCCTCGCTCACCATTATGGGTGCGATGGAGTACGCGGGCTATCAGCTCGTGCGCGGCGTCGGCTGCCGTTGCGGCTTCTGCGGCGCTTGTGCCACCATCTACCGCATCAAGGGCGAGACTGAGCTGAAAACCTGCCTTGCCTGCCAGACGCAGGTACAGGACAATATGTACATCGCAACGCTCCCCTTCTTCCCGCTGGTCAAACAGCCGTACGAGATCGAAAAGGTCGCTCCCACCGAGCAGATCATGATGCAGCTTTACCCCGAGATCTACGCGTGTGTGGGCTGTAATGCCTGCACCAAGGCGTGCACGCAGGGGCTGAACGTGATGCAGTACATCGCCTACGCACAGCGCGGCGAGTACGAAAAGTGCGCGGAGGAAAGCTTTGACTGCGTGATGTGCGGCGTATGCTCCTCCCGTTGCCCTGCCGGCATCACCCATCCTCAGGTGGGTCTGCTTGCAAGACGTCTCACCGGCAAGTATCTTGCCCCCAAGACAAAACACGTGCTGGATCGCGTGGATGAGATCCTGCGCGGCGACTGCGAGGCGGCGCTCAAGGATATCATGAGCAAGACGGTTGACGAGCTCAAGGATATGTACAACAACCGTGACTTTGAGAAATAAGGAGGGCGCGCTTTATGTATACAAAGGAAATGTTAGAGTCCATCAAAAAGGTGGAAGCAACCCGCGCCGAGCGTCTTGCTAACGTAAGAGCAGGCATTCATCCCCGCCGTATGACGGCTGAGGAAAAAGAGCAGGTCAAGATGGAGAACCATCCCGACTATATCGTTACCCAGTTCGCAGAGCTGAAGATCGGCCCGAACAAGGGCGACAAGGTGCCGCTGGAGCTTGCTGAGATCCTGCAGGCAAACAGCCGCGTGAACCCCGCGAAGATCGATCTTTCCCGCACCGATTATGAGACCGACGTGCTGATCATCGGTGGCGGCGGTGCCGGCTCGGCAGCTGCCATTATGGCACACGAGAACGGTGCTGACGTCATGATCGTGACCAAGCTTCGCCACGGCGACGCCAACACGATGATGGCAGAGGGCGGCATTCAGGCCGCTGATAAGCCCAACGACTCCCCCGCACAGCACTATCTGGACGTGATGGGCGGTGGTCACTTCACCAACGTTCCCGAGCTTGTTTACAAGCTGGTCAACGATGCTCCCGTTTGCATCAAGTGGCTCAATGACCTTGGCGTGATGTTCGACAAGGAGGCCGACGGCACGATGGTGACCACCCACGGCGGCGGTACCTCCCGCAAGCGTATGCACGCCTGCAAGGACTACTCCGGTGCTGAGATCATGCGCGTGCTTCGTGACGAGGTACAGAACCGTCAGATTCCCGTGGTGGACTTCTGCGCCGCCATTGAGATCATCAAGGACGATAAGGGCCGTGCCAGCGGTGCGGTACTGATGAATATGGAGACCAAGGAGATCCTGATCGCGCGTGCCAAGACCGTGGTCATCGCTACGGGCGGTGCCGGCCGTATGCACTACCAGGGCTTCCCCACCTCCAACCACTACGGTGCCACCGCTGACGGTCTGGTGCTTGCTTACCGTGCAGGCGCGCCCCTCTTGTACGCGCATACGCTGCAGTACCATCCCACGGGCGTGGCTTACCCCTCTCAGATCTTCGGTGCACTGGTGACCGAGAAGGTGCGCTCCATCGGCGCACAGCTCGTCAACAAGGACGGCGAGCCCTTCATCTACTCGCTGGAGACCCGTGACATCTGCGCCTCCGGCGTTATCCGTGAGTGCAAGCGCGGCGGCGGCGTGGACACCTTCAACGGCGGTCAGGGCGTATGGCTTGACTCTCCCATGATCGATATGCTCCACGGCGAGGGCACCATTGAAAAGCGTATCCCCGCTATGATGCGCATGTACCTCAAGTACGGCATCGATATGCGCAAGCAGCCCATTCTCATCTACCCCACCCTCCACTACCAGAACGGCGGCATCAAGATCGGCGCAAACGGCATGTCCGACGTCGAGAACCTGTTTGTCGCAGGTGAGGCCGTGGGCGGTATCCACGGTGAGAACCGTCTGATGGGCAACTCTCTGCTTGATATCATCGTCTTTGGCCGCAACGCGGGCGTCAACGCCGCCGCTGCCGCGAAGAAGATCGACAAGCTGGGCAAGCCCACCCTCAAGCACGTGAAGGACTTTGCCGCCGAGCAGAAGGCCGCCGGCATCAAGACCGACAAGTGCTCCCCCATCCTGCTGCCCAACTACGCACGCGGCGCAAAGCCGATCTAAGGAAAGGGACGCGCAAGGGGAAACTTTTGCAAAAGTTTCCCCTTGACCCCTTCAAAAGCTTTCACACAAAAGGAATGGAGTGCAAACAAAGTGCCGCTTTTCGCAAAAGCGCAGGATGCTTCACCGTCTGTTGAAAAAGCAAGGGGTCTGCAAGTCCCTCCCCGGTGGGGGAGGGTGGATCGCGAAGCGAGACGGGTGAGGTCGTCCCATAGCGCATACAAACGCCCCGTTCCGCTATTTCTCACGCGCAAGCGCGCATTTCACAAATTCCGCAAGGAATTTATTTTCATCGCGGGTTAAGAACCCGCCGCGGGAGAACGCCTTTTGCGCAAAATACCCCCAAACGGGTCGAGTTTTGCGTGAAATACGCTCTCCCACACAACTGTTTTTTCGGAGGCATTTTATTATGATCAACTACCTTGGCGGTGTGACAGGATCGCTCCTTTCCACCATTTTCATCGCCTTTCTTATCGCCGCGCTCGGCTATCTTGTGGGCGCGATCGAGATCAAGGGCATTTCGCTTGGCACGGCAGGCGTGCTGCTTGTGGCTCTCGGCTACGGCGTGCTTTGCAACTACGTGCCCAGCTTTGAGATCGGCGCAAAAACGATCTCGCTGTTCAATGCTGGCAATTTCAAGCTGATCTCCAGCATCGGCACGTCGCTTTTTGTGACCGCTGTCGGTCTGATCGCAGGTCCCAAGTTCTTCCGCACCTTCAATCGCAAATCTCTTTCCTATATCGTGATGGGTGTAGTCGTCATCACCGTGGGTGCACTCACCGCCGTTGTGATCACGCTGATCGATTCCGGTCTCTCCCCCGCGATGGCCGTCGGCCTTCTTACGGGTGGTCTCACCTCCACTCCCGGTCTTTCCGCGGGTCAGGACGTGGTATCGGAGAATGCTGATGCACTCAGCCAGCTGACCGCCGGCTACGGCATTGCTTACCTCTTCGGCGTGCTTGGCGTGGTGCTGTTCGTGCAGATCATGCCCAAAATCCTGAAGGTGGACATCGACAAGGAGCGTGAATCCTTCGTGGCCGCCGCCGCTGTGGAGATCAAAAAGAGCGAAAAAGAGTACAAGCAGCTGGATCCCTTCGGCTTCTTCCCCTTCTTCCTCACCATCGCCTTCGGTTGCGTGATCGGCGCGATCAAGATCCCCGGCATCAACTTCTCGCTCGGCACCTCGGGCGGCACGCTGGTGGCAGGTCTGATCCTCGGCCACTTTGGCCACATCGGCCCGATCGATTGCCGCATCAAAAAGGAAACGCTGAACTTCTTCCGTGAGCTCGGCCTTGTGCTGTTCCTCATCGGCGCGGGCGTGCCCGGCGGCGTGAACTTCGTTTCCAACGTCAAGGTCTCCTACTTCATCTACGGTGCGATCATGACGCTGGTACCGATGATCCTCGGCTTCATCCTTGGCAAGTTCGTGTTCAAGCTTTCCATTTTCAACAACCTCGGCTCCATCACGGGCGGCATGACCTCCACCCCCGCTCTTGGCGCGCTGATCAGCACTGCCAAGACGGACGACGTCTCCTCCGCTTACGCCGCCACCTACCCCATCGCGCTGGTGATGGTGGTGCTGGCCGCGAAGATCATCTTGATGGTGTTCTAAACCCAAGCCGGGAACTCTGTTACAACAGAGTTCCCGACTTTTTATTTTAGTGCGAGAAATAAAGCATTTGTGAAAAAATTTCGTACCCCCTTGCAATTTTACAGAAAATCTGTTATACTATATAGGTAAGCTGTAAAATAAGGCCATACCAGCCGGGGAAGTAGCGGAGCCCTGCACCTGAAATCCGCTATAGCAGGGGTTGATCCCCTCCTTGAGGACAGAAGCGATGCGGTCATGGAGCGCTCTTTGCTGTGATGACGAGTGGGTCTTGCGCAATCGGCCGCCGTGAACCATGTCAGATGGGGAACCAAGCAGCATTAAGCGGTCCCGTCGATGTGCCGCGAGGGTGCCTGCTCCGAGCAGGAAAGGCGATTTCCGCGCAAAGCCGAAGTTCGATTTGAGGGTGTATGGTCTTATTTTGCAGCTTATTTTGTATCTTGGGGTGATTTATTTTACTACCCCACCACCGCAAGCGGTCCCCCGCCCCTCGCAAGGGGCGGACCATGTAGCCGCACCAATCGCTATAACCATTTTCAAAACGCGGTCCGCGCTGTTCATGCTCGCTTGTCCGCCCCTTGCGAGGGGCGGGGGACCAACGGAGTTGTTGGTGGGGTAGCATCTTGCAAACAACATAGCCACTATCTTCCCCCCCCAACACGAACAAACTTCAAATATCTCGGAGGTGAATTTTATGCATCAGGCACTTTATCGTAAATGGCGCCCCAAGACCTTTTCGGACGTGTGCGGACAGGAGCATATCACCTCCGTTTTGCGTTACGAGGTCGAGCACAGCGCCCTTTCCCATGCGTATTTGTTCTGCGGCTCGCGCGGAACGGGCAAGACCACGTGTGCCAAGATCTTGGCCAAGGCCGCCAACTGCGAGCATCCCGTGGACGGCTCCCCCTGCGGCAAATGCGCCGCGTGCGTGTCGATCGACAACGGCTCCGCCACCGACGTGCTGGAGATGGACGCTGCCTCCAACAACGGCGTGGAAAGCATCCGCGACATCCGTGACGAGGTGGTCTACACGCCCTCGGCCCTCAAATACCGCGTTTACATCGTGGACGAGGTGCACATGCTTTCGATCAGCGCCTTCAATGCGCTCCTCAAGACCCTGGAGGAGCCGCCCGCGCACGTGATCTTCATTCTTGCCACGACCGAGCTGCACAAGCTCCCCAACACCATCATCTCGCGCTGTCAGCGCTTTGACTTCCGCCGCATCGCCGTACCGGTGCTTGCCGCGCGCATCTCTTACATTGCAAAGGAGGAGGGCTTTGACCTCACCCCTGAGGCCGCCGAACGCATTGCCAAATCCGCGCAGGGCGGCATGCGCGACGCCATCAGCTTACTGGAGCTTTGCGGCAGCACCCGCCGCAAGATCGACGTGGAGACCGTCAACGAAATGATGGGCTCCGGCGGGCGTGACGTCATGTTTCCGCTGGTACGTGCCGTCCTTTCCGCTGACTATGACACGATCTTCTCTTCGATAGACGAGGCAGTTTCCTCCTCGCGCGACCTTGCCGTGTTCTGGCAGGATCTGATCTCGATCTACCGCGACATGCTGGTGCTTAAGACCACGTCTGCGGCCACCAAGTATCTGGATCTAACAGATGCGGAAACGGCACAGCTGACCGAGCTTGCAGGTGGCATTTCCAAGGCAACGCTCCTTTCGCACTGCCGCCTTCTGGAGGATGCGCTTTTCGCCATGCAAAAGGCCAACGCCGTCAAGCGTATGGTGGCGGAGCTGACACTGGTGCGGATGTGCGATCCCGCACTGGACACCTCGCCCGAAGGGATGCTGGCGCGCCTTTCGCAGCTGGAGGATAAGGTGGCGGCCATCCCCTCGGGTGTGCCCTCCATCATCGCCGAGGCCCTGAAAAAAGAGCCCTCTGCAAAAAAAGAAGACGCCCCTGCGCCCGCGCCCAAAAAAGCGCCCCCCGTTACCGCAAGCGCGCCGACGCCCGCTGTGGAAAGATCCCCCGGAACGGGTCGGGTCCTGCACCGCATCCGCGGCTTTATGAACTGCGTGGAGCGCGTGCGCCGCGAGAACGCGATGCTGGCCCCCTTCCTTGACGGTGTGAAGGCCTACACCGATGAAAAGGAGCGCATCGTTTTCCAATTTTCCAACGATTGGGCACTTGGCATGTTTGACACGCAAGACGCGCGCGCCTTGCTTGCCCGCGCACTCTCTGCGGAGATGAAGCGCCCCGTGGATGCACAAACCCTGGTTTTCGAGGTGCCGAGCGCCGAAGCCACCGCAACCGACACGATTTTGGACGACCTGCTTGAGGCCGCCGAACAACAATAAAGGAGAACACAACGATGAAAGCAAACTATAAAGCACCCAAGATGGGCGGTATGGGCGGCAACCAGGCCGCAATGCTGCAGCAGGTACAGAAAATGCAGGCCGACATGGCCGCCAAGCAAGAGGAGCTGGAGGCCCGCGAGTACGAGGTTTCCGCAGGCGGCGGCGCCGTGACCGTGAAGATCAGCGGCAAAAAGCAGCTGCTTGCCATTGATATCGCCCCCGAGATCGTCGACCCCGACGACATCGAAACGCTTTCCGACATTCTGGTCGCCGCCGTGAACGAGGCCATCAAGCGCGTGGAGGACACCGCCGCCGCCGAGATGGACCAGATCACCAGCGCAATGAATCTGCCCGGCATGGGCGGCCTTGGCCTGTTCTGATGTCGGGTATCGAGGCACTGGATATCCTTGCGGAGCAATTCGCGCGCTTGCCGGGCATCGGCCGTAAATCGGCCGAGCGCCTGGCTTTTGCCGTATTGGAATACTCCCCCGAGGATATTGCCAAATTCACACGCGCCATGAGCGAGGCAAAGGCGAAGATCCACCGTTGCCCCGTCTGTCAGAATCTCACCGACCGCGATATTTGCCCCATCTGCACCGATCAGAACCGCGACAAGTCGCAGATCTGCGTGGTGGAGGATGCGCGCGCCGTGATGGCGATGGAAAAGGTGCGCACCTATCAGGGCACCTATCACGTGCTGCACGGTCTCATTTCCCCCATGTCCGGCATCACCCCCGACGCGCTGACCCTGCGCGAGCTGCTTGCCCGACTGGAAGACGAAACGGTCAAGGAAGTGATCGTGGCCACGGGTGCCACCACGGAAGGGGAGGCCACCGCCATGTACCTCTCGCGCTTATTGCGCCCCTTGGGGCTCCGCGTCACGCGTCTGGCACACGGCATTCCCTTCGGCGGTGCCCTGGAATATGCCGACGAAATCACCCTTTCCCGCGCACTGGAAGGGCGCAGAGATTTTGATTAACCCCAAAACGGGTCTTGAAAACGGAGTTTTTTATGAAAAATATTGTAATCAATGAGGTGCTTTCCTCCAACCGTATGCTGGCACCGCGTATGAACACCGACAAGCTATTCCCGCTTGCCGCAGGCAGCTATGATTACCGTGGCTATCTGGATGACGCCATCCGCTTTATCGAAGATTTTCAGCTGAACGACCGCCCCCTGTGGAGCAAGTTCGTGCAGGTATTCGTGGATCGCCACGACGGCGAGAATCGCGGCTGGCGCGGCGAATACTGGGGCAAAATGATGCGCGGTGGGTGCATTACCTACAACTATACGCAAAGCCCCGAGCTGCTTGCCTCCCTCACCGGCGCCGTGGAGGGCTTGCTCACCACCGCAGACGAGGACGGACGCATCTCCTCCTACCCCCGCGAGATGGAATACAGGGGCTGGGACGTGTGGTCGCGCAAATACGTGCTGCTGGGGCTGGAGCATTTTTACGAGATCTGCCCCGACGAGGCGTTGAAGGCACGCGTGCTTACCGCCGCGTGCGCGCACGCCGACTACATGCTTGCCACGCTGGGTGAGGGCAAGATCGACATCACCAAGACCACCTCGAACTGGGAGGGCGTCAACTCCTCCTCGGTATTGGAGCCGATCGTGCGCCTTTACTCGCTCACGGGCGAGCAGAAATATCTGGATTTTGCCACCTATATCGTACAGCGCGGCGGCGGAGAGGTGGAAAACATCTTTGAGACCGCCTTTGAAAACAAGAAAAAACCGCACGAGTATCGCATCACCAAGGCGTATGAGACGATCTCCTGCTTTGAAGGGCTTTTGGAATATTACCGCGTAACGGGTGTGGAAAAATGGCGCACCGCCGCCCTGAATCTCGGCTATCGCATCTGCGAGAGCGAGGTCTCGATTATCGGTACGGGCGGTTGCTGGCACGAGCTGTTCGACCACACCAAGACCCGTCAGCTTTCCACCACCTACACGGGTGTGCAGCAGGAGACCTGCGTGACCGTCACGTGGATGAAATTCTGCCTGCAGCTCCTGTGTCTGACGGGGGACAGCCGCTTTGCCGATGAGATCGAAAAAAGCGTATATAACGCGCTGCTTGGCGCGATCAATCACGAAAAGAGCACGCATCACGGCTGCATGCCCTTCGACAGCTACAGCCCCCTCATCATCTCCACCCGCGCACGTTCCACGGGCGGAAAGCAATATTTTCCCGATGGATCGCACTACGGCTGCTGCGCCTGCATCGGCTCGGCGGGCACGGGGCTGATCCCGCTTGCCTCCGCTCTTTTGCGCGAGGACGGCGTTTCCCTGAACCTGTATATTCCCGGTACGATCGCCACGCGCACGCCCACGGGCGCGCCGCTGGAGATTGCCGTAAAAACCGATTACCCCGCAGACGGTGCGATCTCCATGACGTTGGATACCACGGACGAGGCCCCCTTCACCGTGGCACTCCGCATCCCCGCATGGAGCCGCAACACCACGCTGGCCCTCAACGGCGAGCTGATCGACGCCACCCCCGGCACTTACGTAGAACTGACGCGCGTTTGGCATTGCGATGACCGCATCGAGCTGTTTTTCGACATGCGCACCGAGGTCCTTTCCCCCGAAGGGGAGCTGCCCGACGAGGATTCGCCCTATCACGTGGCACTGCGCCGCGGCCCCTTGACGCTGGCACGCGATTCCCGCCTGCAGGGCAACATTCACGACCCCGTTTGCATCGAAACGGATGCCGAGGGCTACGCCACGGTCGAGCCGCTTGACACCGTTCCCTTTAAATATTTCCACGCCTTCCGCGTGAAGCAAAGCGACGGCACGTGGCTGGAAACGGTAGACTATGCCTCCGCAGGGCACACTTGGGACAACCGCTCGCTTGTCAGCGCGTGGATGCCCACGCGCCGCTACGGCATCGTTGACATCACCCAGCCCTTCATCATATACGAGGCCGCCCTGACAGGCACCTCCTCCCTCAACGCGATCAAGGATTACATCCGCCCGCTTTCGGTTGTGGACGGCGTTGTCACCGCGGGCGCTGAGCACGGCGAGATCGTGATCGCCACGCTTGTCGACTGGAAAAACGACACCTGCCTTATCAAGATCGGCGAGCAATATCTGGCTTTGGACGAGGAAGGGCGCGCGATCTGCGCCAAGAAGGGAACGCGCTTCCGCCCCGAGCATCAGGGGCTCAACCGCTACGTCTTCATCCTGCCCGAGCAGGGACGGCTGCGCTTTGACCATCACAGTGCGACCCAAGCTTGTCCCATCACCCTGCATAAGACCCAAAATCTGTACTATCACCACGTCTTTATTCTGAGAAATGTGGAGGAATGACATGAAAACCGACGTAAAAATTCTTTTGTCCCGCGGGATGACGATGCCCGCCTACGCCACCGAGGGTGCCGCCGCCGTAGATATGCGCGCCGCCATTGACGAGGGTACGACCGTGACCATCGAGCCCGGTTGCCGCGCGATGATCCCCACGGGTATGGCCATTGCCCTGGAAAACGCGAACGTGGTCGCCATTCTGGCCGCACGCAGCGGCCTTGCCGTGAAAAGCGGCATCAATCTTGCCAACGGCATCGGTGTCATCGACTCCGACTATCGCGGCGAGATCTGCGTGGGGCTTTACAACAGCTCCAATGTGCCCTTCACCGTCAACCGCGGTGACCGCATTGCCCAACTGATGTTTATGCCCGTGTATACTGCCAATCTGATCGAGGCCGAAACGCTGGACGAGACCGCGCGCGGTGCGGGCGGCTTCGGCTCTACGGGGGTCAAGTAATGCGCGTCATTCTGGCCTCCAAATCCCCCCGTCGCCGCGAGATCCTTTCGATGCTGGGGGTGAAATTTGAAATTCTGAGCGCGGATGCCGACGAAAGCTCGGATATCAGAGAGCCCGCCGCCCTGGTGCGCGAGCTGGCATTGCGCAAGGGGCGCGCCACCCGCGAATTGCTGCAAGCGCGCGGCGAGTGGAATGCAGACACGCTGATCATCGCCTCGGACACCGTGGTGGCCGTAGGCGGTCAGATCCTCGGCAAGCCCCGCGACGCACAGGATGCCAAGGCGATGCTGCGCTTGCTTTCGGGCAAGGAGCATCAGGTCATCAGCGGCGTGGCTCTGCTTTGGGGGGAGCGCGAATGTGCGGATTTCGACACAACGGGTGTGCGTTTTGCCGACATGGACGCGCAAGAGATCGACTGGTACGTGCAAAGCGGCGAGCCGAGCGACAAGGCGGGCGCCTATGCCGTGCAGGGGCTTGCCTCGATGTGGATCAAGGGGCTTGACGGCGACTATTTCAACGTCGTGGGCCTTCCCGTCTACAAGCTGAACACCCTCGCGCAAGCGCACCTCGGCCGTAAGCTGACCGAACTGCATCTGTAAAAAAAGAAGCCGCTTGGCGGCTTCTTTTTTTATCCCGCGCGCGGGATATCCTGCGTGTGGGGCACAGGGGATTTTTCAATGCCGGTGATCAGCACCGAAAGATCGTCTCTGCCCTCCTCGTCGGCGCGGTTGAGCAAAAGGCGTGCGAAGCGCTCGGCATCGCCGTCCCACTTCGTCATCAGCATGTCTGCAAGGAAGGGACACTCCTCCTCCCCGCCGCTGACGCCGTCGCTGATCTGCACCAGCACGTCACCCGCCTCCACCTCAAAGGAGAGCTTTTCCGCATCCAACGCCTCCAGGATCCCGACCGGCGCCGTGCGCGAGAAAAAGCGCGTGATCTGCCCCCTGCGCAACAGATACGTGGGCGCCGCGCCGCATTTATACAGCGTGGCCGCGCCGCTCACACAGTTGACCTCCAGAAGATCCACCGTGCTGCTGGACTCGTTTTCCCGCTGTCCGCGTGCCGACAGCACGCCGTTGAGCATCCGCAACGCGGTCTCGGGGCGATTTCCCGCCCGCAAAAGTCTGGAAAGCACCGTGGAGGAAAGTGCGGAGGTCACCGCCGCGCGGTTTCCGCTTCCCATCCCGTCGCAAAGCAGGACGTAATACGTCCCCGCATCATCCCCGAACACCGCAGAGCTATCCCCGCAATAGCCGCCCTCCTTGCCCCCCTTGGCACGGCTTTGCTTCACGGTGAAGGCCTGATATGCGATACTTTCCCGAAACAGATAGTCGCAAACACCCTCGCGCTCGGTGATCTCCGCCTCCCCCAAGGTGAACTTGCATATTTGCTCCAGCGTGGCGCGCAGCTCGCGTTGCTTGATACGCCGCCCCGGGAGCTTGAGCGCGCGCAACAGGATCTGCCGCCGTCGCTCGCCGCACACCGAAACGCTTTCCGCCGTGTAGCCCATGCGCTGCAGACGTGCAAAAATGCGTTCGCTTTGCTCCTCGTTCGGCCGAAAATTGCGCTCACCGAACTCCAGCGTGTCGCTCAGCAATCGCCCCATCGCGGCGTAATCCGTTGCCACCACCGAGGTCTTATCCCCGCGCATGGCTTCCTCAAACATTCTTTGCGCGCCGCCGTTGATGCGTTGCAAGATCTGCGGGAGCGCACCGCACCTTGCGACAAGGTCGGGGGAGAGCTGCTCCTTCCCTGCCCGCCCCGCCTGATACAGACGGGCACCCAGCGCCGCTACGTTCTCCGCCGTGGCGGTATACTCGCTCCCCCAACAGATCTCGCGCTTGGGGCAAGCGGGGCATACCTTGTCAAATTCGCGGTCGCAAAGATGGCGCAGATCCAACTGCCCCGGTCGCCTTTGCCTGCCGCCAAGCTCGTATAAAATGCCGGAAAGCTCGGAAAAAGCGTCGGATATCCCGCGCAGGCGCGCCGCGTTGTGTGCCGCCTCCAGCTCCTTGACCGCCTGCACGCCGTTGCGGCGGCGCTGTGTGGCCAGACGGCGGATCGGCGAGCCCTCTACCAGCCCCGCGCTATCCCCCGCTAAGAAAAACGCGCCCGCCGTCAGAAGTGAGGGAAGCATACGCGTGATCCCCGCAGAGCCGACCGCGAGGAACGCGTATACGGCGGCCGTGCCGCACCCCGCAAGGATGCCGCCGCCGCGACTGCTTTTTTGCAAAAGCCCGAACCCAACGCCGCAAAGCAGGATGGTGGGTGCCATCCTGATGTCGAAGCAAAGCCCCGCCAAAAGTCCCCACGCGCCGCCAAAAAGCGGCCCGTAATGCGCCGCCACCCAGAACGCCGCCAGCGTGCCGCACACAACCGCAGGATAGATCCCCGCAAGCGACACCGTGCGCAGCGCGAAAATGCCGATCAGCGCAAGCACGGCAACGCCGATCTCACGCGAATAGGTGAAGGGACTTCGCTCGTGCGGGGAAAACATCCGCGCGATCAAAAACGCGCACAGCGCCGACACCGCCGTGCCAAGCAGGAGCGCCAGCAGATCGTAATAGCGGAACTCGCCGCGAAAAAGCGCGACCGTGGCCGTAATGAAGGTGGCAAGCGCCGCCCCGAGCGTGCGAAATGACACGCGCTGTGAAAAAATGCCGCCTCCCTTCTCCCCCGTCACCTGCGGGAAAAAGGAGCACCCAAGACGAAACAGCGCCACAATGCCGACCGCCACCACAGACAGATAATCCCCCGTAACCGTGGCAAACACCGCCGTGCCCAGCGCCGCCGCGGGGAAAAGCTCGCTCACCCCCGCCGCCAGCGCGACCCCGAACGGGCGCACCCCAAAAAGCAGCTCCGCGCTGCCGAACAGAGCCCCCAGTGCCGCAAAAAGCAGATAAAAGCACACCTTTTCGATCAGTTGCTCGCGCCCTTTTTTTGCCGCACGTTTTTCTTCTCTTTTTTTCCTTTGCATGCCGCAACCCTCCTTTTTTTCTTATTGTAGCGCGCCGCGCGGGAAAAAGGTGGCGCATCCCGCCGCCGAAAAAGCACTCTTTTTGCAAAAACGGCACCCATCGGCAGCAAAAAAGGCAAATGGGCACGCTTCCCGTCAAAAAAAGAGACACGGTTGTTGACATACGGGTGCTACCTTATGCATAGAATAAAAGTTTTTTCAAAAAGGGCTTTTCTGCGGCCGTTTTTTGTGATATACTGTAGGTATCACGAAAAAGGAGGGTGAAAATGACTGTCTGTTGCTTCACGGGGCACCGTGTCATTCCTTACGGGAAGCGCACCGAGCTTGCCGCCATTCTGGATAAGCGCATCGCCGCCCTTTTTGACGTGGGCTTTACCGAATTCCGCGCAGGCGGCGCGCTGGGCTTCGATACGCTGGCCGCAGAGCGCGTGCTTGCCTTCCGTCGATCTCACCCCTCCTGCCACCTGCACCTGTATCTGCCCTGCCACGATCATCACAAGGGCTGGAGCGCGCATGACCGCGCCGTTTTTGAGGAGATCCGCGACGCGGCCGACAGCGTCACTTACGTGCGCGAGCATTACACCCCCGATTGCATGCACGCGCGCAACCGCGCGCTGGTGGACGGCAGTGACCTTTGCATCGCCTATTTAACGACCAACCGCGGCGGCACGCTTTACACCGCCTCCTACGCCTTAAAAAAGGGCGTGCATTTCATCAATCTCGCCGATGAAATGCCGACGTAACGTAACAAAAAGGCACCGTACGGTGCCTTTTTGTTACGTTTTTTTCCTCAGCTTATACCACACGGCAAAAAGGGCGACGCTGAAAAGCGCCACGATCCCGCCCGCCACGCGGGCTGCAAGGGTATAGTCTCTTGGCGGCACCTCAACAAGCGGGGGCGGCAACACGGGCAAAAGCCCCTCCTCGGGCAACAGCGGCGCGTCCGCGCCCCCCTCGTTTTCCGTATGTTCCCCCTCATTTTCGATACCGTTCGGGGGGATATTTTCCTCAGGCGCCGACGGCGCCTCTGTGGCGGGCAGCTTTTCCCAAACGGCCGTGAGCAAAAGGTCTGCGGCAGGTAAGCGCTCCGCGTCCGCAAAAGTGCGCCCCGCCTCGTCCTGCCACGCGACGAAGCTGTATCCCTCGCGCTCAGGGGTGAAGGGGGCCACCGTGGCCGCGTCCGTGGTGAAAAAATCACGCTTGAGCAGGGTCTTCCCCTCGCTGACGTAGGTCACCGTATGCGAGGCGGGCGCGACGAAATCGGCGTATTCCAGCGATACGTATGCCTCTTTTCCTTGATATTCGATGCGCCCCCAGCCGTTTTTGACCGCGCTCACGCGGATCAGCTCGCCCTCGTCAAGCTGCCCCTTTTTGGTGGAGGAAGCGTTGGCGGCACCGCGCACGTTCAGAAAATCATAGGTCACAACGTAGTACCCCGCCGTTACGTCCTCGTGCTTGGTGCGACTGATCGCGCTTGCAGTTTTTTCGTATGCAGGTCTGCCGTATCCCACAATGTAGCTATCCGTCAGGGCGTAATTGCGCAAAGCGACCTGCCCCGAGGAGTTCCCCTCCACAGTATAAACGCGCCCGCCCTTGACAAAGCGCACCAGCCCCACGTGATCCGAGGCACGCGTCACCCCCGCCGAGCGGAAGAAGATCAGATCCCCCATTTTCGGAGTGTGCGCGGCACGCGCGGTATACTGCCCCCGCTCGCGCAGGGCCTCGACCCAGAGCGTACAGCTGGCGAAAAGGCCGCCCGCGCTCTCCCCCTCGCCCGCTTGCACCAGGCACCAGCTCACAAACGCCGCGCACCACGCGTAAGAATAAGAGCCGCCGACCTTGCCCAGCGCGTAATTATATTCGGTATAATTCCCGTTTCCGCTGCCACCGCCGCCGTAGTCCGCACTACCGTTCCCCTCGTGATAGCCGTACTGCGAAAGCGCCGCAGACAAGGTATCAAAGGCGCCGCTTCCCGTGTGGGGGAGCTGTAACAGGTTTTGATAGTATGTAGACTTCCGATAGGCGCTTGACACCGTATAGCTTGGCGTGATGGCCGCCGCGCAAGGGGTAAGAAGCGCGCAAAGCATAAGGCACGCTGCAAGAAAACGGGTGGCGTGCAATAAGTTCCTTTTTTTCATAGCAATGTCTCCTTTCCCCTCTATTTTACCATATCCCACATGCCCCTTGCAAATGTAAATGTTGGAAAAGCCCCCAAACGGTATGAGTTTTTCGCGTTTTTTGCCCCGCTCCCTTGACGGACGGCGGAAAATGAGATATACTAATAAGTGAAGAAAAAAGGAGGTGACGTCAAGTGAAAGATCTGTATCTGGCCGCACGGCGTTTGTATGAGGAAGCGTTTCCCATGGAGGATGCCGCCTTTACCGACGCGCTGTTTGCCCTTTGCTTCCCCCACCATCTTGTTGCCATGAGCGAGGGGGGCGAGCTTTGCTCGATGCTGTTTGCCGTGCCCTATCCCATCCAGGGTGCAGACGGCCCCATCACGGCGCATTATCTGTACGCCGTTGCCACCGCCAAGGCGCACCGCGGCAAGGGCTATGCCAAAAGACTGTTGCAGGGTGTGGCCTCGCGCGGCACGCCCGTGTTTTTGCGCCCGATGTCCCCCTCACTTTTCGATTTTTACAAAAGCGCGGGCTTTACCCCCTTCTCCCCCCACCGTGAGTGGAGCGGCGAGGCGATGGCAGAACAGACAAGCGCCCTTCGTCACCTCTCCCCCGAGGAATATCTCACCGTGCGCGACGGCTTTTTACAACCGCCCTTTTGCCGCATGACCCCCGCGTTTTTGTCGCTTTCCTTCTCGATTGGGGGTGCCGTGGGCATGGAGGGGAAATTTGCCGCGCTCTATGAAAAAAACGCGGAGACCGTGTTTTTCAAGGAGTGGTGGGGAGACCCCGATCTCGCCCCCCGTGCGGCCGCGTTTCTTGGCGCCAAGCGCTTTTTTGCGCGCACAAGTGACAAAAACGGCACACCCTTTGGCATGGGCATCAACGTCCCGCAGGATACCGTTTTCCTGGCGGCCATGGATTGATATGACAGACCGCGTGATATTGCACTGCGACTGCAACGGCTTTTTCGCCTCTGTGGAAACACTGCTTGACCCCACCCTTGCAGACGTGCCGATGGCAGTCACGGGAGACCCGAACAGCCGCCACGGCATCATTCTTGCCAAAAACGAGAAGGCCAAGGCCTTTGGCATTCAGACCGCCGAGACCATTTACAGCGCAAAGCAAAAATGCCCGCAGCTGGTCTGCGTGCTTTCCCACCACAGAAAATACGAGGAGATCTCCCAAAAGGTCAATCAGATCTATCTGGATTACACCGATCTTGTCGACCCCTTCGGCATTGACGAATCCTTTCTGGACGTCACGGGCAGCATGAAGCTGTTCGGCTGTACGCCAAAAGAGCTGGCGGACCGCATCCGCGCACGTGTGAAACGCGAGATCGGCATCACCATTTCGGTGGGGGTCAGCTTTTGCCGTGTGTTTGCCAAGCTTGGCAGTGACTATAAAAAGCCGGATGCCACCACGGTCATCGACCGCGAAAACTACAAGGAGGTGGCGTTTCCGCTACCCGTTTCGGCACTTTTGTTTGCGGGGCGCCGCACAACGGAGGCGTTGCGCTCGCTCGGCATCCTTACCATCGGCCAGCTGGCGGGGGCAGATCGTGCCCTGCTTGTCGCGCGCCTTGGCGAGATGGGCGACACGCTGTGGCGCTATGCAAACGGCCTTGACAACGAGCCGGTGCACAGCTTTTATGACCGTCCCGCACCAAAATCGGTGGGCAACGGCATGACCTTCCGCCGCGACATTTCGGGCGAGAGCGAGATCCGCTCCGGCGTGATGACACTTTGCGACTCGGTCGCCGCCAGATTGCGGCAGGAGGACAGAAAAGCCACCGTGGTGCAGGTACAGATCAAAACGCCGGATTTCCGCGTGGTGCAACGCCAATGCACGCTGAAGCGTGCCACATGGTTGCGCGCAGACCTGATCAGCAACGCCATGGCGCTCATCCGCGCCGCTGTGGGCTACGGCACGGCGATCCGCACGCTGACCATCACCGCCGCGGGACTGGTGCCCCCCGGCGAGACCGAGGAACAGCTTGACATTTTCAACCTCGCCCCCGAGGAGCCCTCCAAGCAGGAGGCCGTGGAGGACGCCCTTGCCGAGATCCACCGCAAATACGGCAAAGGCAGTATCACCCTGGGGCTTTACGAAAACCCCGAGATCGGCACCGGCAAGCATCATAAGGGGCATGGATAAAAAAACCGAGGCATATGAGCCGTATTTTTTAAGTATAGCTTTAGCCCATAGGATAGCAACCAAGCAAGCAGTTATCGCCGAAGGCTCCCTCCGGGAGGGAGCTGGCGAGCGAATGCGAGACTGAAGGAGAGCGCGTTACCGTAAGCTCTTGCGCATTTTTAGGTTGCGCGGGCTCCTTCCACCACTTCGTGGTCCCCCTCCCTCCCGGAGGGAGGCATATTTAGTTCACCCGGAAATGCGCACTTACCCACCGCCGAATGCAGCGGTGTAACAGAAAACAGCCGTTATGGGATCAAATCCATAACGGCTGTTTTACTGTCCTTTAGCACCCGAGGCATATGCCTCGGTTTTTTTATCAGATCAACATGATCGCGATGAAAGTAGCGATCGCGCACAGCAGCCAGAGCGCCGATGACAGCGCCAGCGCGTACCAATGCACGGGGCGCTTCAGTTTCCCCGAACGCGGCAGCACCAGCCCAAACACAAGCGGCAGGATCGGCAGCAGGATGGCGAAGATCACAAACAGGACCTTGAAGGCAACGACGCTGTTTTTTTCCATCTCGTCGTAATCTATCGGCTCGTCATCACCATAGTAGTCATCTTCCCAGTTCGCATTCTCATCAAGGAACGTTATTTTAAGCGGCGCAAGCCCCTTCAGATCCTTTTGAAAGGAGGCGGCTGTGTCCTCTCGCAGCTGATACAGCGTGACCATGGCACTCGTCTCAAACACGTCATCCTGATTTCCGTATCTGCTGCCCTCAAGATCCAGGTAATAATAACCGTCCGTCAGCTTGAAAACGATCCCGAACCGCATCAGAAAGCTGTTCGTTCTGTCCGTGCCGGCGATAAAGTAATACGGAGTGTCGGCAAGCGATTTACCGCTCAGCATTTGCTTCTTCACGTCGCTTGCCCCCACGTGCGCTTGCAGGGTGGACAGCGTCTTGGCACCGGTCAGGGCGCGGTTCCAGTCCGCATCCACGATCAGATAGGTGGCAACGTCACCCTCCAGAAGGCCGTTGAGCAGCTTTTTCCCCTCTTTGGTGGCGTAAATATAGTTTCCATATTTCTCGCTTTTCACCCACAGCCATTCCCCATGCTGATTGTCGGATATCAGCGTGGCCTCCACGTATTCCCCGTCGCTGTTGATCGGACGGAAGGGGATGGTATTGGCAAAGTAGTAACGCGTGGCGGGATTGATGGCGATCGCCCCCTTTTCATCGTCCCAGTAAAACGTGTAGGTCTTGCCGTTGCCGTCGATCCGTTGGCAATCCTTTGACAGCGTCCATTGCACGTACGGCTCGGTCTCGGCGGCGGCAGCAAAGCAGAAAAAGGGCAGCAAAAAGAAGGCGCAAAGCAGCAAAAGAAGTGTGTGTTTCAAAAGATTTCTCATACCGTCTACCCCCTTATGCCAAATTCAGCTTGTGATCAAGCTTATCCTGCGTGATGCAGTAAAAGAACACGGAAAGCGTCAGGAAAACAAGCGTCACAAGCAAGAAGAGCATGGCGAACAGCACCTTGCCCTCGGTCAGCGTGCATTTGCCAAGAATTGCCACAAGACCGGGAAACATCAAACCGCCCGCAAGACCGAACAAAAGCTGGGTCGCGAGGGAAAGCACGCTGTTGACACCGTAATAAATGCCGATGCCCGCCAGCAGCTTCCATTTCTTGGCGATCACGGCGCCGACCGTGATGCAAAAATGCACAAGGCAGATCTGAAAAAGCGTAGCGCAAAGCAGAAGAAGCATCAGCTCCGGCACGTAAAGCAAAAGCATTGCACCGAACCCCTCCCACAAGGCGGAGAAAACGTTGCCAAGCGCTTGGAAAAGCATGGGATTGATCACGGGATACTCCGCGGTGGCGGGGGGCGCGATCAGGAAAAAGAGTAAGATACAAAGCACAAGCAAAATGCCCTGTGCCACGTGCCAGATCAGCTCGTTGCAAATTTTGGAAAGCAACAGCGTGCGGCGCTTGACGGGCAACGTGAAGGTCAGATACCCCTGATCCGAGAAAAAGTGCGAATAAAACCGCCAGTACAAAAGGATGGTCGTCACCAGGGTGCCCGCACCCATGGCAAGCACGTAAGGAACAAAATACAGCCCGCAAACGATCGCCAAAAGGGCCTGCAGCTCCTCAGCCGCGGCAAGCGTGCCGCGCAGCAAAAACGCGCCGAGCAACGTGGCACCCACAAGCGCCACGGCAACGATCCACCACCACCGCCACACGTAGGCGAGATCATATTTCAACAATTTACGGAACATAACGGAACACCTCCCGGAAAAGCTCATCCAAGGACTTGCCCTCTCGCTCGCGCACCTCGTCCGCGTTGCCGGATAGCAGGATCTGCCCGCCGTAGGACATGAAGGCAAATTCATCCAGCACGGGCTCGATATCACGGATCAGATGCGTGGTGATCACGACCGTGGCCTCCTTGTTATAGTTGGTGATAATGGTGCGCAAAATGTAGTCTCTTGCGGCGGGGTCCACGCCCGCGATCGGCTCGTCAAGCAGGTACAGCCGCGCGCGGCGCGACATCACCATGACCAGCTGCACCTTTTCCTTCGTGCCCTTGGAAAGCGTGCGGAGCTTTGCCCCCTCGTCGATCCCAAGGTCGCGCAAAAGGTCGCGCGCCATGGCCACATCGAAATCCTCATAAAAATCCGCGAAGTACGTAAGCAGCTCGCAAACGCGCATGGCAGAGTCAAAATACGTGCGCTCGGGCAGGTAAGAGACCCACGCGTTGGTCTTTTCACTGCGCGGCTCACCGCAAATGAGGATCTCTCCGTGATCCGGTGAAAGCAGTCCGCAGATCAGCTTCATCAGCGTGGATTTTCCACACCCGTTCGGGCCCAAAAGACCTACGATCTTACCCGGCGCCAGCTCACACCGAAAGGCGTTGAGCACGGGATACCCCGCCCGATAGCTTTTGTATAAATTCTGACAGCTTAATACGGGAACACTCATCCTTTTTCCTCCTGTTCTTCAATGATGCGAATGATGTCTGCGGGGGAAATGCCAAGCCTTGCGGCCCCCGCAAGAAAGCTCTGCACCGTTTTTCTTTGCAAGGCGTCCTTGGCCGACGCCAGCACCTCCGGATTGTCTGTGACGAAGCGCCCTTGCGTGCCACCGGACTGCAGCAGCCCCTCCTCCTCCAGTGCGCTCAGCGCGCGTTGCATGGTGTTGGGGTTGACCGCCGCCTCGCTTGCCAGCTGGCGCACGGTGGGAAACTGCGCGCCCGGCGGATATCTCCCGCACAGAATTTCTGTGCGCAGAAGATCACATATCTGCATAAAAACGGGGCTCCTGCCGTGGAAGCTCCACTCCATGCCACCACCTCCTTGTACTAACATCTTAATACAAGAATATCATTTTTTTCGTGATTTGTCAATACTTTGCCCGAAATTGCCGTTTGGCTCTTGACTTCCCGCGCGCGGTGCGATACAATAATGTGGTATGCTTCACAGAAAGGAGAGCGGGAAAATGGCAAACAGAAAAACGTGGTTTTTGCGCGGTGTGCGGGATGGCGTGCCCATCGGGCTTGGCTATTTTGCCGTCTCCTTCGCGCTTGGCATCAAGGCGGTCGGAGCGGGGATCTCTCCCCTTGAAGCGGCCTTGATGTCCTTATTGAATCTCACCTCGGCGGGCGAGGCCGCCGCCATCGTGCTGCTTGGCGTCGGCACCACCTACGTGGAGCTTGCCTTCACCCAGCTTGTCATCAATCTGCGCTATTTGCTGATGTCCTGCGCCCTCTCGCAAAGGATCGCGCCCGAGAGCTCGGTACTGCACCGCTTGCTTGTCGGCTATGGCGTGACGGACGAGATCTTCGGCATCTCGATGGGCGTGCAGGATAAATTCTCCCCCTATTACAGCTACGGCGCGATCGCCGTGGCCGCCCCCTGCTGGGCGCTTGGTACCCTGCTTGGCGCACTGCTTGGCAACATTCTGCCCGCAAATCTTGTCAGCGCCCTTGGCGTGGCGCTTTACGCCATGTTCCTTGCCGTCATCCTCCCGCCCGCGCGCAAGAGCCGCGTGATCGCGGGGATCATCCTTGTTTCCATGCTCGCCTCCACCCTTCTCACGCTCGCCTGCACGCACTTCGGCTGGACCTTTCTTACGGAGGGGTTCCGCATCATCCTGCTCACTGTGGTGATCTCCGCCGCGGCGGCCGTCCTGTTCCCCGTGAGGGAAGAAACGGAGGTGTCGGATGAAAATTGAAAGCATTTTGCTTGCCATCCTTTTGATGGCAGGCGTCACCTATCTCATTCGCGTCCTGCCCCTTGTGCTGATCCGCCGCGAGATCAAAAACACCACCGTCCGCTCCTTTTTACACTACGTGCCCTACGTCACGCTTTCGGTGATGACGGTGCCCGCCATTTTCACCGCCACCGGCGTGATCTGGTCGGCGCTTGCGGGCTTTGCCGTGGCGGTGCTGCTCTCGCTCAAGGGCTGCAAGCTCCCGCTTGTCGCCGCCTGTGCCTGCGCGGCGGTCTTTCTTGTCGAGCTGTTCTTCTGATGAAAAAAGCGTTTTCCCACTTCACGTGGGAAAACGCTTTTTTGTTTATCCTTCTTTTTTCACGGCGATCGGCTTCGCTGTGCGGATCGCCAGCTTTTGCACGGTGCTCGGCGTGCGGGAAAGCGTGTAATAGCTGACCGTTGCCGCCTTTACCGTAACGTCCGTCACGGTGCCGCTTGCGTCCTTCTCAAAAACGAAGGACGTGGCATAAAGATCGTCATAGTCCGGGCCGTCATAGCGCAAATACAGCGTGATGTTGTAATCATCCGAGATATACACGTAATCCACCGATTGGATATCGTAGAACACGTGCTGGTCCACCTCGTAATAAAAATGCTGATTATTCTTGATATAGTCGCCCTTACTGGAATTTTTCAGATAGCTTGTATAGACCGAATTTTTCACGTGCGGCCACCACAGCACGTCGGGGGCGATCAGATCGTACATCCGTTTTTCGGTGCCGGGACCGCCGTGGTGCGACAGCGTCACCATATCCGATTTGAGTGCCGAACCGTAGGTCGCGCAAAGGAAGCGCGCGGAGTTCAGATACGCGTCACCCGTAAAGATCATGCTGACGGGCTCACCCTTGGCGCCGTCCGTCCCCGTGGGGGTAAAGGTGAGGCGCACAATGTTGGAAATATCGTTGAAGGTCACCACACGGCAAGGGTACAGATCCTCGTGCGTATACATAATTTGCAGCTCCAGATTGGCAAAATACAGCTTTTGCCCCGTATGCACCTTGATAAAGGTAAAGCCATGCTTGAAGTAGTTATGGATCTTGCGCATCTCCTGCCGCAAAACAAGAGAAGGGCCACCCGTATTATAAAGCGGCGCGCTTTCCGACTCGTTAGCAAGCAGATATTCGACCTTGACCAGCGCCTTGCCGCCCGTCTTGGAGAGTGCGCCGTTTCCGCCGCCGTAGAAGTTGGCAAAATCCCAGAAGGCGTTCATGTGATCGCTGTGCGAGTGACTGATGTACCACGCGGCGATCTGCACGGGATGCTCCTCTGTCGGAATCTCGCCGTGGATCTTTTCATGCAGGTCGCAAAGGATCGCCCACAGACGCTCGGGAGTGTTGGTCTTGGCGGTGCCGCCGTCCAGAATGACGAAACGACCGTCCTCCAGCGTGATGATGTAGCCCGTTCCCACGTCCTTGAGCACCACGGAGGTGATGGAGGCGTCCGTCTTTTTCACATAGGATTGCTCCTTTTGCAACAGCTTCTCCGTGGGCAGATGGATCACGCCGCGCGCGGTGTAATATGCCGCGACGTATTCGCTTTCCACCTCAATACTCTCGCCGTTCACACTGTACGTAAAGGTGTCCTTGGCACCGTACTCCACGCGGATGCTTGCGCCCGTCGTCTCGTTGTACGCGATATAGAAGGGATGCTCACCCACGCTGCTTTCAAAAATGATGCGATAGCCATACGTGGCCTTGGTCAGTTGATTTTTATAGGTGGTGGTAAAAAAAGTTTTGCTTACCACGCTCTGCCCCACGCGGTTATAGAAGGTATAGCGCGTGGTGTCACTGCCGCTGTAAGCGGTACGGTAATAGGCACCCGGCAAGGGCATATAGCCGTACACGTCATGGAGGGTGGCGCTGACCACGCGAAGCGAGGGCACCGCCGTGGAAAATCCGCTGCCTTCGGCGTGCGTGTAGGCGTGATAGGAAACGTGAAGCGTATGTACGCCGTCCGCGGCAAGGAAGGTGGCAAAGACGCTGTCCTCGGCCTCGCTTTGCGTCACAAGCGTATAGCCCGCCGCGAGAAGCTTTTGGCAGTAGGCCTCAAAATCCGTGCGATCCACGCCCTCGCCCGCGTAATAGTACTGCAGGCTGCTGTCCCCCGCGTCCTCCGCAGAGGTGAGCGTCAGCCCGTCCGGCTTTTCAAAATCGGTGTGCCAATTTTTGTTTGCCTTTTCCACAAAGGTGAGGTTGACCGGCAAAAGGATGCTTTTCACGCCGTCACCGCCGGTATACACGGCATCGGCAAGATAGCCCGCAAGCAAGGGGGCCGCCAGGCGCAACGCCGCCACGCTGTGTGCGGTAAGCACCAGCTGTCCGTCGCGCACGGCGATGGCGTATTCCCCGCCGTCCATGGCGGCAAGCAACCCTTGCGCGCTTGCGCGGTTGACACATCCTATCTGAAGCTCTCCTGCCTTTTGGGTATCGGCATCCGTACCGATGGAAAGCGTGGACGCCCCCGTAATCTGCAACAGCGCATCACGGATGAGGTAGGCCGCATCCACGGCACAGTCCTTACCTGAGCCATAGGCCACAGCACCGTACTCGGTCTCGGGATCCTTGTTGCTGTTATAGGTGGCATCGGTATCCAGATCCTTTTGGTGCAGGGGCGTATAATAAATTTCCTTACCCTTAGCGACCGTGACGGTAAGATAGCGGTCCGAGATCGCCTTTTTCGGCAAGGTCAGCGCGGTCTGCGTGCCCTGCATATACGTGTCCTCAAAATAGCAAAGCCCCATCAGCGCCACAAGGTCTGTCGTGCCCACGATCACGATCTTGTTGTTGAGATACTGCACGGTGTAGCCGTGTCCCGTGACGTCGGCAAGTGCTGTATCCGTTTCGGCACGGTTCACCCGCCCGACGAGGATCTCGTACGCGACGGGCGCCTCGGTATCCGGTACTGCGGTGATGGGATTGCCCGTCATTTCATACAATACGGTAGCAAACGCGCCCACGCGTGCGGCAAAGGCGGCACTGGCCGATGCGGGATAGACGATGCGGCGGTAATAGCTCAGATCCGTTGCGGTAAGGCCGCCGCTTGTCTGCACCAGCTCTTCCTTGCACTTGGTCTCCAGCAGCAGGTTGCAGGCATCGCAATGCTTTTCCATGCGATCCGTCGCCACGCCGTCCTTCGTCTGCTCGATCCAGGAGGTATTGACGTGCCCCGTGGCGGGGATGGGCTGGGTGATCCTGATCTCCTTGCACACGCTGCACCGTTTTACACGCGTGCCGTCCGTGGTGCACGTGGCCGCCTCCAACGTCTCAAAGCTGCCCGCCAGCTTGTGCGAGGTCATGGGAATGCTCTCGGTGGAAAGCACCGCGTCACAGCTCGTGCACGCGGTATGGCGCGAGCCCGCCTGGGCGCAGGTGGCGGGCGTGTCGGTCTGCCACTCGCCTGCGGTATGGCCGGTGGCTCCGATCACCTCGCTTGCCAGCGTTTTTTCACAACGCAAGCACGCCTTGTGACGTGCGCCGTCCGTTTCGCATCCCGGGGCGGTGTCAACCACCCATTCTGCAGGCATTTGGTGACCAAAAGCGGGCACCGTATTGCTTTTTTGCGTACCGCAGACCGTACAGGTCTGTTGCTCGGTGCCCGTTTCGGTGCAAGTGGGCGACGTCAGAACAAGGGGCTCGCCGTAGCTGTGTCCGCCCTCGCACGGGTCCGCCGTCCCCGTCGCGGGAGGCGTTTGCGGCGCCGGCTCGTCGCACGCGACGAAAAGCACCGCGCCCAGCGCAAGCAATAACACAAGCAGGCACAAAAGAACTCTGTTTTTCATAAGTAATCTCCTCACGTCGGGATTTTTTAAAAATCGGGATCGCCTTTGTCAGATAGCTCCGGTAAGGGGATGGGAAACTCGTGCAGCAGCTTGCGCCACGCCTTGTGCTGTGGCATCACGCGCGCCACGTACGCGTGAAAAGCCGCCGAATGATCGTGATACTTGAAGTGCGCCAGCTCGTGACAGGCCACGTAGTGCGCGCACCCCTGTGGCACGAAGATCAGATTGGTGCTGTATTTGATGCGGTTTTGTGTGTAAAAGCAGGCGCCCCAACGGCTTTTCATCCATTGCATGGCGATCTGCGGTACGGGCGCGCCTGCCTCTAAAAAGTAAGGGGCGTATTGCGCGGTCAGCTGCCGCATCACTTTTTCGCATTCTTCCTTGGCAAAGCGCCGGAAAAGGCGCAAGCGCGCCGCCGCGTCAGAAGGGTGCGAAAGCGCCAGATACAGCACGCCGTTTTCCGTATAAGCGGCGGATCTTTTGGCATTTAGTAGCCGAACGGTATGAGAAACGCCGAAGATCGGCAGCTGCTCGCCCTCGGCAAACGTAAGCTTTTTTTGCGGGTGGTGGTGCGCCATTTTTTCCTGCGCTCCCCGCACGAAATCCACCTTTTCGGCAAGAAACCTCTCCGCCATTTCCTGCGTCACACGCGTGGGAGAGGACAGATGCACGCTCCCGTCCCTGCGCACGCGCAGGTTGTAATTTTTGACCGCCTTGCGCTCCCAGATAAAGGAAAACGTATAGCCATCCACCGTCAGCGTGCCCTCCACGGGCTTGTAGCGCGGCATCAGCGCAAGCGGTCCAGCGCGTTTTGCAGAATGATCTGCGCCGAAAGGGTGTCGATCACGCCCTTTCGCTTTTTCCCGCGCGTGTTGGTCTCGTTGAGATAGCGGGCGGCGGACATGGTGGTCATCCGCTCGTCCATTAGATATACGGGCAATTTTTCCTCGATCAATGCCGCCAGCTCGCGCACGCGCGCGGCCTTTGGCCCCTCCGTGCCGTTCATGTTGACGGGCAACCCCAGCACCACGGCCACGGCGCCCTGCTCGGCCGCCGCCTCCAGCACGCGTGCGGCGGTCTTTTCCAATCCCCCGCCCTGCACGTTGCCGATGCCGTTGGCAAGAAAGCGCGTGGCATCCGAAATCGCAAGCCCCGTGCGCGCCTCGCCGTAATCCACGCCCAATACGCGCCCCGTTGTGGCCTTAACTGTTTCCAAGCTCATATCAAGATCTCCTCAAGATAGCGGATAAGGTCCGCAAAGACCTCGTCCTTATTCGTCTCATTGTGCATCTCGTGCCGCCCGCCCTCATAGAGCTTGAGGCGCACGTTACATCCCGCGTTTTGCATCCGCTCATATACCTTTTTCACGCCCTTGCCGTAGCCGCCCACGGGGTCCATATCTCCCGAAAAAAGCAGAATGGGGAGCGTTTTGGGCAATACGTATGCCCATTTTTTGTCTGAAACCGCCCCAAGCAGTGAAAAAAGCGTGTCATAGCCCGCGGCGGTGAACACGAAGGTGCAGAAGGGGTCGCCGCCGTAGGTGCCGCGCACCGTCCTGTCGCGCGTCAGCCAGGAAAAAGGATCGTTTTCCGCTTGGAATTTCTTGTTGTAATTTCCAAACGCCATGGCGGTAAGGAAGCGACTGCGGTGCTTCTCTCCCTTTGCGGAGGCCACGGCCTGCGCGAGCTTCTGCCCGATCCCCGTGGGTTGTCCCGGCCCTGCCGTGCCGCTGATCAGCGCCCCTGCCAGCTCCTCGCCGTAGCGTGCAAGATACAGTCGCGCCACGAAGGAGCCCATGCTGTGCCCGTAAAGCACCACCGGCACGTCGGGGAATTCCCTTTTCACAAGCTCCGTCATGCCGTGCACGTCCTCAACCAGCAGATCCGCGCCGCCGCGCCTTGCCGTATAGCCCAGATGTGCGGCATCCGGTGCGGTGTTACCGTGCCCCAGATGATCGTTGCCGCAAAAGACGAAGCCCGCCTCGACAAAGCGACGCGCCCACGCGTCGTAGCGTTGCACGTACTCGCACATCCCGTGCGAGATCTGCAATATGGCGCGCGGCTTTACGTCCTTTTGCCACCAGATATACCCCGCCACCGGCGTTTTGCCGTCGGCGGACAAATACTCCACTTGCTTGAATAAGATCTCACTCACAAAAATCACGCTCCTTTTCACAGATCCTTGCCGCCGCCTCCAGAAGCGGCGCGCGCTTGTTAAGCTCGGGATCCCGCCAAACAAGATCCTGCAAGCGCAGAAGTAGCTCGGATGTACGGCGCGGCAGCACGCCCAGCTTTTCTTGCAGCTCCTTGCCGTTCACGGCAAGGCGGCGCACCTCCACGGCGCTGCCGTCACGCGACACCTTGGCGCAAAGCTGCTCGGCCACGGCAATATTCTTGCCCCCCGCCGCCTGCAGTGCCAGCACACCGCGCCAATGGTGCCAATAGCGGGTTGTGAATTTTCTCGCCTCGTACGCGTCCTCGGGCAGGCGCTCGCGCGCGCCCTCCACAAAGGCGCCCAGCGCCTCACCAAAGCTGTTCGGCGCGTGATAGCGGCGTGCAAGCTGCAACGCCTGCTCACGCGAGAGATGCGGGAGCAAATACGCCATGCGAAGTGCGGCATCGGATGGCAATTCGTTCAGTTTTTTTGCATTTACCCCCGAAACGGTATCGAAAAACACGTATTTTTCGCACTTCACCGCACACAGCGCCGAAAGTCCCCTTTCAGCGTCGGGCGCTTCCAGAAGGCGCGTGATCTCGGAGAAAATGCGCTCCACCGAGATCAAAGAAAGCCCCTCGACCGCGCGCGCGGCGCCCGCAAGGGTGTCCGGCTCAATATCAAATTTCAGCTTTGCCGAAAAACGGCACAACCGCAAAATACGAAGGGCGTCCTCGCGAAAACGCGTTTGCGCGTCTCCCACGGCGCGCAAAATGCCCGCTTGCAGATCCGCCTGCCCGCCGAAAAGGTCAACAAGGCCCGTTTCGGGGTTCCACGCCATCGCATTAACGGTGAAATCGCGGCGGGAAAGATCCCCCTCCAGCTTTCTTGTAAAGCTGACGCTTTCGGGGTGGCGCGCGTCGCGGTAATCGCCATCCACGCGGTGCGTGGTCAGCTCGATGGGGTTCCCGTCCGACATCACGGTCACGGTCCCGTGCTTGAGCCCTGTGGGGATCACGCGGAAATCCTTGAAAATTTCCAGCATCTCTTCGGGCAGCGCGTCCGTGGTCATATCAAAATCATGCGGCGTCACACCGCGCAAAAGGTCGCGCAACGAGCCACCGACAAGGTATCCCCGATGCCCCGCGGCGGCCAGCGTATCCATCACCACCGTCACGTAGGACGGCAAATCAAAGGCGGTCATGCGCCACACCTCACTTTCTTTTATTATTGTACCATATTTTTCAAATTCTGTAAAGCATTCTCGAAAGATGCTTTCATTTCCACGCGTATCTTTTTTGCAGCCGTGCAAACTATTGCCGAGGAAGCGTTTTCGTTTCCCGAAAGAGAGGTATACAAGCATGATGGTTCTGGATAGGATCGCTTTGATTCTTACCGTCATCGGCGCGTTGAACTGGGGGCTGGTCGGCCTTTTCCGTTTTGATGCGGTGGCTTGGATCTGCGGTGGCGCGGGAACGCTGCTGGCCCGCATCATCTACACCGTAGTGGCCTTGGCCGGTGTCTGGTGCATCTCGCTGATCTTCCGCCCCGACGAGCGCGAGCTGGAAGAATCTGCCCACTGATGGGCAAGGGGCGCCGCGCGCGCCCCTTTTTTCTTTTTCATCTTGTATTTTTGCCCGAAAGGTGCTAAAATAAAATCATCAATGAAAAAAGGAGCTTGCAGATGCACACTTTTCCGAAACTGATCGACGGCGGCGCGTACCCCGAGGGGCACGTGCAAGGCATTGCCGTGGACGAGAAAAACGGCTTTGTATACTATTCCTTCACCACGTCCCTTGTGAAAACTGACCTTGCGGGCCGTCTGATCGGCTCGGTGGAAGGGCTTACCGGACACCTTGGGTGCATTGATTTCAACCCCGAGAACGGCCGTGTATACGGCTCGTTGGAGTATAAAAACGATGCCATCGGGCAAGGTATTTTTGCGCGGCTCGGCAAAAACGGCGCCCCTGCCGAGAACGCCTTTTACATCGCCGTCTTTGATGTCTCGCGCATCGCGGCGCCCCATATGGACGCCGAGCGCGACGGATTGATGAAAACGGTATATCTGCCCGACGTGGTGGCGGATTTTGAAGGTGAAGGCGAGGAGGGCAAGCCCCATCGCCTCGCGTGCAGCGGATGCGACGGCCTTGCCTTCGGCCCTGTGTTTGGTGCTGATGCAAACAGCCCCCGCATGCTGATGCTGGCCTATGGCATTTACGGCGACATCGATCGCGCGGACAACGATAACCAGGTCATTTTGCAGTACGATTGGCGCACGTTTGACAAGTACGCCGCTCCCCTTTTACAGCAGGCGCCGCATCACAAGGGCCCCGCCGCCGACGCGCGCTATTTCGCCTTCACGGGCAACACGCGCTGGGGCGTGCAAAATCTTTGCTACGACCCTGCCACGCGGCATTGGCTGCTCTTCGTTTACCGCGGCCAAAAGCCGCAGTATCCCAACCACGCCCTTTACCTGTTTGACGGCGCAAAAGTGCCGAAAACTGCACCCGTCAGGGGACTAAATGGTGAAATCGGCTTGCATCTTTGCCCCGCTGAGGACGGCATCCTGCACGAGGAGTGCGGTGTGCGCGGCTTTGATATGGATCTCGGTCAATACGGTGTGCACGCCTTTGGCGACGGCCGTTTTTACATCGCGCACCCCTACCGCGAGACCGAGCCGCAAAAGCGCCACGGCGCAAGAGTGCACCTCTATCGCTACACGGGCAACGCCCCCACGGGGTTTGAAATGTTATAACAAAAAAATCGGAGGTAATCAGACTCGCAGCGCCATTTGGCAAACAGATTTGGATGTAGAAGGTGTAAATGAGGTGCGAAGCTGTATTTCATACTGCGAGCCCCTCGCTCACAACTAAAAAATGCACGAAAGCAATGCTTTCGTGCATTTTTGTTCTGCGCCAAATATGGCAGCCAAATTAAATCCTGAACATCATGTCGCCATAATTCGGCATCGGCCAGAATTCGGAGGAGGTCATCGTCTCCATCTCGTCCACCTGACGGCGCAGCGCGTCCATCAAGGGAATGACAGATTCGGCAAAGGCGGTGGCCGTGGCCTGCCCCTTTTCCGCCTTCAGGGCGGCGGCATCGGCGGCCTTCAGCTCCTTGACGGTCACGTAGGCCTTGCCTACCAGCGCTGAGAGCGTTTCGATCAGATCCGTTTCCATCGAGACGTCTGCGGTGGGAACCACGGCCGTCTTTGCGGCGGCGCCTGCGGCCACCTCGGCCGTATAGGCATTCACCGCGGGCAGAATGTCGCGGGCGGCCATTTCCACCATGGCCTGCGCCTCGATATTGATCAGCTTGGCATAGTTTTCGTAAAGGATCTCCACGCGCGAGTGGATCTCAGTCTCGCTCATGACCCCGTGGCGGGAGAACAGCGCGATATTCTTCTCGGCAGCGAAGGTCTTGAACGCGTCCACCGAGGTCTTGAGGTTGAGCAGACCGCGTCGCTGTGCCTCCTTTTTCCACTCCTCGGAATAGCCATTGCCGTTGAAGATGATACGGCTGTGCGCCGTGAGGGTGTCCTTGATCAGCTGCTCGACAGCGGCACTAAAGTCCTCCGCCCCCTCCAGCACGTCACAGAACTGGCGGAAGGATTCGGCCACGATGGTGTTGAGAATGATGTTCGGCAGGGCCATGTTCTGCGAGGAACCGGGCATACGGAACTCAAACTTGTTGCCCGTGAAGGCAAAGGGCGAGGTACGGTTGCGGTCGGTGGTATCCTTGGTGAAGGTGGGCACCGTGGGGATGCCGAGATTCATCTTGGTTCTGGCATGATCCTTGTAGGCGGTGCCGCTGACGATGGCGTCCACGATGGCCTGCAGATCGTCACCGATGAACATCGAAATGACGGCGGGCGGTGCCTCGTTACCGCCCAGACGGTGATCGTTACCGGGATGCGCCACGGAAAGG
The DNA here is from genome assembly GCA_015064415.1 of Oscillospiraceae bacterium. Taxonomy (GTDB): domain Bacteria; phylum Bacillota; class Clostridia; order Oscillospirales; family CAG-272; genus Firm-07. Next base: position 97,882 of record SVSG01000003.1, read on the forward strand.
CGGAGCAGATCCTGATACTCGTCCACGGCCTTGACCACGGCGGCCAAGATCAGCAAAAATTGCTTGTTTTCCATCGGCGTTTTGCCGGGCTTGAGCAGATTTTTGCCCGTATCGGTGTCGATCGACCAGTTGTTGTGCTTACCGGAGCCCGCCACGCCCGCGTAGGGCTTTTCGTGCAACAGGCACACAAGACCGTGCTGCTCGGCGATCTTTTTCATATACGCCATGATCAGCATGTTCTGGTCAATGGCCATGTTGGTGGTGGAGAACACGGGAGCCAGCTCGTGCTGAGCGGGAGCACCCTCATTGTGCTTGGTCTTGGCGGGCACGCCCATGCGCCAAAGCGCCTCGTCCAGATCCGCCATGTATTCCTGAATGCGCGTTTTCAGCTCACCGTAGTAGTGATCCTCCATCTCCTGCCCCTTGGGAGCAGGCGCGCCGAAGAGCGTGCGACCCGTATAGATCAGGTCCTTACGCTGCTCGTACATCTCCTTGTCGATGATGAAATACTCCTGCTCGATGCCCACGGTGGTGTTGATACGCTTGGTTTCGGTGTCACCGAACAGTCGCATCAAGCGCACGCCCTCGTTGGAGAGCGCGTCCATAGAGCGCAAAAGCGGCGTTTTGGTGTCAAGAGAGTCACCCGTGTAGGAGCAGAACGCCGTCGGGATAAAGAGCGTGCCGTCCTTCACGAAGGCATAGGAGGCGGGGTCCCATGCGGTGTAGCCGCGCGCCTCAAAGGTATTGCGCAAGCCGCCCGACGGGAAGGAGGAGGCATCCGCCTCGCCCTTGATGAGCGCCTTGCCGGAAAATTTCATGATGACCTTGCCGCCGCCGACGGGCGTGAGGAATGCCTCGTGCTTTTCGGCGGTAACACCCGTCAGGGGCTGGAACCAGTGGGTATAGTGGGTGGCACCCTTCTCAATGGCCCAATCCTTCATGGCACCTGCCACGATGTCCGCGATCGAGGGGTCGATCTCCTTGCCCTGCTCTACGCTTTTGCGCAGGGAGTGATACACCTCTTCGGGCAATCTCTCGGCCATTACCTCTTCGTTAAAGACCATACAGCCAAATATTTCGGGAACGTTTTTCACCATGATAGCGGGCTCCTTTCGGAAAATCACAAATTCATAATTATTATATACTATTCTAAGGGGTCATGTCAAGAGAATTTCCCGATTTGCCGAAATCAACGCACCTCAAAGTCGAATACGCGGTACTCCTCGCACCCGTTTGTGGCAAGCGGGATGAAGCGAATGCGCTTCACGTTCCACGCGACCTTGTGGCGCACAAGACGCTGATGATTGTTTTCCACGCAGATGCGGCACACGCTCCCGTCCTCATTTTCGCCCTCGATGCGGTAGGCCTTGATCAGCGTCCGCGGCAAATAAAAGCGATCCTGCACCAGCGGATAACTGCAGGGCATGTTGTGATAGCGACGGTTCATATCGTTGTCGAAAACAAGGCGGATCTCGCGCACGAAAGTGGGCCGTTCAAACCGATATTCCAGTACGTCGCCCGCGGTACCGATCCACAAATTCTCCTCACCGCGATCCCTGCCGTTTCGCACCACGTCGGCACTGCACACGGCCTCCCTTGTCAGTGTGGGCACCTCGCGCGCGCAATTCGGAATAAAGCAATCGTCCGCCATCAGCGTTTGCTGCAACGTGGGGATGTCCACATTTTCCACGTGACAGCCGTTATGCACGGCCATCGAGAGCGCCGTGCCGAGCGCCTGCCCCAGAATGGCGCAGGTCGCCATCACGCGCGAGGAGGAAAGTGCCGTGTGCGTAACGCTGATATTTCGCCCGGCAAACGTGAGGTTTTCAATGTTTTCCGAGATCATGCAACGCAAGGGCAGTCCCCACGGCGCGGGAACGGGGTGATAAATGGTGGGATGCCCCTCGGTATAATAAAAGCCCGCGGGAAAATGATCGTCCATCGACCATCCGCCGTACGCCACGATATCGTGGAAATTGCCGCCCGCCTCCACGTCGTTTTGCGTGACGATATACTTGCCCACGTAGCGGCGGCTTTCGCGCTTGCCGGGCAGAAAGCCGATCCACTCCAGCTCCCAGTTATCCACGCCGTGATCACCGTGATTTTTCATGTGATCCCATACGCCGTAGCAGATCTTCAAAAGCTCCTCCCGACAGCGGTCGGTATCGTGGATGCAATCCCATTCTCCCCCGATCTCGATCCACCAGAAGTTGTTGTCCTTGTTGTGGTCCTTATAGGGGAGATCTGCGTCCGTTTCGTACTTATATGCCCAAACGGGTGGAGAAAACGGCACCTTATGGTCGGTTTCGCGGATCTGGAAAAGGCAGCTCATGCCCATGGTTTTCCGATCGGCCACGTCGGGCGGGATCCGCTCGCCAAACTCCGCTTTTGCTTCCCTGCCGTACATGAATTTTGCACCGGAAAGGGGCGCCAAGATCGAGTCACCCGAGCAATCCGCGAACCACGTGGCCGCAATCACGTGAAAGGTCTCCGCGTTGGATTGCCACGCGCGGATGCTTGCGATGCGGTTGTCCTCCATCTTCGCCTCAAAGCAGCTGGTGTTCAGAAGGAGCGTGAGGTTTTCCTCCGCCATCGCCTTTTCATAAAGCACACTGTCCCAGATCGGGTATTTGAGCGCGGGGTTCTGATAGAAGTTTTCCAGAAAGATCTCCTCGATGATGCCGCCCTCGCGCAAATTTTTCACGGGGCCCTTGCCCGTGACGTGTGCGCCGCCGATCCACGTGCGGATCTCGCTGGAGGCGTTGCCCCCAAGCACGGGGCGATCCTGCACCAGCACGACCTTGATGCCGTGGCGCGCCGCCGCAATGGCACAGCAAAGCCCCGCCATGCCGCCGCCCACCACGCATAAGTCTGTCTGATAGGTTAAAGTTCTCATAGATCCTCCTCTTGCCAATTTCGGCACAGCCCAAGTCGGTTCTTTTTAGCTTTGTGACGGAGCTTATAAATTCATCACCAGAAGCCCCACGAAGGAAAGCGCCACGCCCGCGACAGACTTGGCACTGGGACGCTCCCCGAAGAACAGCGCCGCCATCCCCGTGGAAAGGATGAGCGCCGCCCCTTGGTTCAAGGGGTAGAGCACGGCGCTGTCCAGATGCACCGCCGCACGCGTTTTGAAATAGGAATTCAGCATCAGTGCCAGCGCCATGACCCCCACGTACAACGGGATATGCCAGGCGGGCTTTCCCCCACGTTCGAAATGCGGCTTCTGTCGAATAGCCAGTACCGCCACAAAAAGCAACAGTACCGCCGCCGCGAACACGTAGGTATAAAAATTGAACACCGTGATAGGGGTTTGCGTGACACGGCGCACAAAAAGCTTTTGCGAAAAATCGGTCGCGCCGTTGGCAACGCCGCACAAAATAAGCAACAAAACACCGGGCACGGTCAGCTTTGTTTTGATCGAATTGTGGTACGAGCACATCAAAAACACCGCCGCAAGCAAAATGGCAAAGCCGATCCATTGGCGCGGGGTGATCTCCTCTCCGAACAGAAAATAGGAAAGCAGCATCGGCAACAACGCCCCCAGCGTGAGGAACACGTCCAGCATCATATATGCGCTCTTTTTGACGGCGATCAGCCAGGAGACCACGAAAAGCGAGGTACCCACGCCGGAAAGGACCGAGATCCAAAGCCCCGTTCCGTCAAGGCGCATCCCACCAAGATCGCCGCCTGCCCATACCATCACAAACCCGAACAGAATGCAAAATAACATCCGCACGCCGTTGAGCAGGGCGGCACTGCTGATATTGGCGGCAACGTTGCCCATTTTCTTGCCGCAAAAGCCCTTGGTAAGCCCCGCCGCCAGCGCCAAGCTCAAAAATAAATATCCCATAATTACTCCAATATCAAGGTCGAAATGCTGTCTGCGGGCAGCTCCGCGTAAAAGCGGGTGCCCCCCACCGAAAATTGTACCTGCCGCTTTTTCTCGGGCTCCGGATTGCAAAGAAGGAGCACGGTCTTGCCGTCACCGTTGTCCACGGCAACGCCAAGCGGCGCGCGCTTTTGCCGCGGATACGCGAACATATCCTCCCCGAAGGTCTCATCCACCGTGACGGGGATGATCCTCGACTTGGGCGTGAGGTAAGGCGCGATATGAGAAAACGCGCGATATTGCCCGCTGTAGGAAAGCGCGCCGCTCACGCTGTCGCGCGTGACGAGCCCGCCGCAAAAGAACGGCCCCACGTTCGGCCCGCCCATCTCGTTAAGCATCAGATTCCAGCCGGTAAAGGACTTGTAGCCGTGCGAGAGCGCCTTGATGATCATCATCCCCCACTTGCACCAGTCGGTCGCGTAGTTATCGTAAAGACGCGGACCGCCCTCGGTAAAGTGCAGCTCCAGATCGGGATAGGCCGCGCGCACGGGGCGCGTTTCCTCGATACTGCCCTCGTAGTAGTGGAACGCCACGCCGTCGATCGCATCACGAAGCCCCTTGCAGTTTTCAAGGGACCAAAGCACTCTTTTTGCGTCCGCAAAGTTGTGGTCAAACAACCAAATTTTCAAATTAAGCCCCAAACGGGTCGACTTTTCACGCAATTTTTGCACGAAGTCCGCCTCGATCTCAGGGTGCCAGATGCACGCGGGCATCAATCCCTTTTGCTGGGTGTTCGGCTCGTTTTGCGGGGTGATGCCCGCCACGCGGATGCCGTGTGCGGCATACGCCTGCACAAATTTGATGATGTAGTCGGCATAGCAATCCACAAACTCTGCGCGCATGTAGCCGCCGCACAGCTCCCCACCCGTTTTCATCCACCCGGGCGGCGACCAGGGCGAAGCAAACAGATATAGCTCCGGGTTGATCGCAAGGATCTCACGGATCATGGGTATCACGTATTTTTCGTCACGCTCGACGGAAAAATGCATTAGCGCCGTGTCAAAGGGCACGTCGTCATAGGAATAGACCTCAGCGGAATAGTCGCTGGAGCCGATGCAAAGCCGTCCCACGGAAAGCCCGAGCCCTTCTTTGCCGTAAATGTGCTTCAGCAGTGCCGTGCGCTCCGTCTGTTCCATTTGCGCAAGCAAATAGCAGGAGGCAGGCGTGATCGCCACGCCAAAGCCGTAAAAGCCCTCTACCGTTTGCTCGTTTTGCAAAACCAGCGTCTGTGCGCGCGCCACCTGCTCGGCGGGAAACACCTCAAAGCACACCTTGTCATGATTTTTGTCAGTTAAGATCTGAACGCCCTTCATTGCTACGCTCCTCCCTGTTGAGATCAAGCTTAATTATATCATATTTTACGGCGCAACACAAAGCTTTTTTGGCAATAATATTGTATTTTTCGCCAAAATGAGGTATAATGGGTGCAAGAAGGAAAGGAGGTGCCCCCTCGATGGAGCCGCTTGAATTTTCCGAGGCCCTGCGCACGGGCATAGGATTTGTTTTTCGTCGCATCTCGCGTCAATATTGGCCGCATCCGTCCTACTACGATTACGGACGCACCCCGCGCCCCGATCACGGCATACTGCTTGTGCTGCACGGCGAGGCGCTGTTTCAATGCGGCAACACCTCACTTTTGGTGAAGGAGGGCGGCATGGTATTTCTGCCCAAAGGCAGCCGCTATAAGGTCATATTTCAAGGAAGTGCCGACCATACCGACGATATTTTGCTGAATTTTGATTGGGAGAATGCCCCCGCGCTTGACGCACCCGTGCGCATTGCCGGCGGCACCTCGCCCGACTGTGTCGAGCTTTTCGAGCGTCTGCTCCGCGAAAAAAGCGCCCCCGACGTCTCCCCCTTGCGCACGACGGGTGTGTTTCACCTGCTGCTGGATGCGATCAGCAACAGCACAGCGCCCCATAACACGGTGAAAAGAGAGCTGCTGCAAAAGGCGTTGGAGCTGCTTGACGGCGAGGAGGAGCTGCCGATCTGCGAGGTGGCGCGCGCTTGCTGTATGAGCGAAAGCGGCATGCGCAAGCTCTTTCACGACGTGCTTGGCACCTCGCCCGTACGGTATCGCCTGCAAAAGCGGATCAACCGCGCCAAATACCTGCTGGAGGCCTCCGACCTCAGCGTCAAGGAGGTCGCCGCAGGGCTCGGCTTTTATGACGAAGCCTATTTCTGCAAGCTCTTCCGCACGTACACAGGGCTTACGCCGCGCCAATACGCCAAAAACAAAAAACTGTAAGCGCCAAGAGCTCCCCGTTACATCTTTTTCACATTTTTGTCACATTTTGCGGCAAAATCTATTGACATTTTTCGAGCCATCGTATATAATGATATTGTACTTTCCCAAAAAGTATATAAATCTACATTTTGAAAGGAATCAACAAGATGGACAACAACCAAAACCTCGTTCGCTTTTTGCTGACCTTCTTCCTTGGATGGATCGGCAGCCTGATCATCAACCACACCACCCTGAAGCCCGAGGGCTATAAATCCAGAACGCTGGCTTATCTCTTCCTTGGCTCCATCACCTGCGGTATCTACGCTCTGGTTGCCTCTATCTGCAACCTGACCTTCGATCCCAGCAAGGAAAAGAACATCGGCTACTTCAAGGGTTGATACATCAAAACGGCGGTGCGCGGCACCGCCGTTTTTTTGCGAAAAAGCCCGGAAACGGTATCCGTTTTCGGGCTTTTTGTTATAAACGGATGCGCGTGGCGACCGTTTTGTACTGTCCGTCCTGCGCGTACCAATGCGACGCAAGAACATCCCCGTCGGCAAGCAGGATCGCCCCCGGCTGACCGAATTTGAGGAAGGAAAAGATCTCTGCCATCTTACTGTCCTTGGTGACGGGCACGGCGGGCTCCCAGATCACACATTCGTCCACGATCTGCCACTTTTGTGCGGAAAAGTCCACTACGTATGCGTAAATTCCGGGACGGTCGGTGTCGCGGCGCACCGCGTGAAGGGCAAGAAACCGCTCGCCGCCAAGGGCGCAAAGCGAGGAGGCCTGCCCGCGCACGCCGGTGGACACGGGCGCGCTCCAGGTCTTGCCGTTATCGTAAGAGACGGTGTAATGATTTTCCATCCGCTCTCCCGTTTCCACGTTTTCATTCCAGCCGATGCAAAGCAGCGTGCCGGACTCCAGTTGGCACATCCTTTGCTCAAAGCAAGTCACCTTGCCGCCGAAATCCATGCAAACGGCGTCGTCACACCACGTTTTTCCCCCGTCCGTCGAGCGCAGGGCGCGGCCGCACATCTCGCCGTGCATCTTCCCCTCCCAATCGGGGAAGCCCGTAATGGGGGTGATCCACGTGCCGTCCTTCAGCACGGTAATGGGCGCGGAGGCCTCCGCATGCGGGCCCCACGCGCAGTCGATCTTCCGCATCTCGCCCCAGGTCTTACCGCCGTCCTCGGAGATCGAGAAAAAGATGAAATCATCCAAAAGTCCGCCGTTTGCGGGGTTGCCGATGGGCAGAGTGGGATCGTCGCGCAAAAAGGTGTAGCCAAGTGCCACCAAGCGCCCGTCGGGGAGCGCCGTCACCTTGCAATAGTCGGTGAGCCGATCCTCCTTCCCCTGCAGATCAAACATCCGTCGGGGTGCGCTCCAGCTTTTGCCGCCATCGCGGCTGGTGCAAGTAACGCTTGCGCTGTCCACGCTTTCAAATGCCTGCCCGATGGCAAACGCGGCGAGGAGCTCGCCGTCCTTTTTTTCGCAAAGCCAAGGGAAAAATGCCTGCTTGCTGCAAAGCTGCGGCAACGGATTTTCGTAGATCATATTGGTGGAAATGACTTTCATATCACCGCTCCTTTCAAAATGAAGCTTCTTCCCCACCATTATAGCACAAAATCCCCGCATGCGCCGCATCAAAAAGCGACGTTTTTTCAAAAAGTATGACGGAATATAAAAAAAGCGGCGCCCGCGCGAATAATCTTTTCCCGATTTCTAATTTATACTTGAATTTTCCAATTTGTTTTGTTATAATAAAGAGTGAAGCAAATTTTGTAAAATCTCAACCGCAAAGGAGACCTTTTTATGAAGGCACTTGTTAAGAAATTTCCGCAGAAGGGCTTATGGATGGAGGAAGTTCCGGAGCCCGTGTGCGGTCCCAATGACGTCAAGATCAAGATCCGCAAGACCGCCATCTGCGGCACGGACCTGCATATCTACAACTGGGATGAATGGTCGCAAAAGACCATCAAGACGCCGCTTGTCATCGGTCACGAGTACGTGGGCGAGATCGTGGAGGTCGGCGCTAACGTGATCAACTGCAAGGTGGGCGAGATCGTCTCGGGCGAGGGGCACATCGTCTGCGGCAAGTGCCGCAACTGTCTGGCGGGCAACGGCCACCTGTGCAAGGACACCGTGGGCGTCGGCGTGAACCGCGACGGCGCGTTTGCCGAATATCTTGTCATCCCGCAGGAGAACGTGCGCAAGTGCGTGAAGGGCGTGGACGAGGAGATGTACGCCATTTTCGATCCCTTCGGCAACGCCGTACATACCGCCCTTTCCTTCAACGTGCTGGGCGAGGACGTGCTGATCACGGGTGCCGGCCCCATCGGCATTATGGCGGGTGCCATCTGCAAATTCGCAGGTGCGCGCAACGTGGTCATTACCGACATCAACGACGACCGTCTGGAGCTGGCCCGCAAGCTGGGGCTTACGCTGACCGTCAACACCGCCAAGGAAAGTCTGGAACCGCTGATGAGCAAGATCCTCATCAAGGAGGGCTTTGACGTGGGTCTTGAGATGTCGGGCAGCGAGATCGCGCTCAACTCGATGATCGACCACATGGTACACGGCGGCCGCATTGCGCTGCTCGGCATCCTCAAAAACGATGCCAAGGTGGACTGGTCCAAGATCATCTTCAACGGGCTTATGATCAAGGGCATCTACGGCAGACAGATGCACGAGACCTGGTACAAAATGTCCGCCATGATCCAGGGCGGCCTCAATATCGAAAACATCATCACCCACAGAATGGACGTGCGCGACTTTGAACAGGGCTTCGCCGCTATGGCAAGCGGCAAGGCGGGCAAGGTCATTCTGGACTGGACAAAGCTCAATTAAGAAAGGAATACGAATATGAAAAAAAGTGCTCTTCAGTATTTCACCGCGATCTGTGAGGGGATCGAGCGCGACGGCCTCAAGAAAAACGAAAAGATCATCGTCTCCCCCCAGGGCGGCGTTGTGGGACTTTCCGACGGCAAGAAGGTCATCAATATGTGCGCCAACAACTATCTGGGGCTTGCCAACAACCCCGAGGTCATCGCGGCGGCAAAGGCCAGCTACGATACCTACGGCTACGGTCTTTCCTCCGTGCGCTTCATCTGCGGCACGCAGGAGCTGCACAAAAATCTGGAAAAGAAGCTGAGCGAATTTCTCGGCACCGACGATACCATCCTGTACTCGTCCTGCTTTGATGCCAACGGCGGTCTTTTTGAGACCCTGCTCACCGCCGAGGACGCCGTGATCAGCGACGAGCTAAACCACGCCAGCATCATCGACGGCATCCGCCTTTGCAAGGCGGCACGCTACCGCTACAAGAACAACGATATGGCCGATCTGCGCGCCAAGCTGGAGGAAGCCAAGGGCGCCAGAATTAAGCTGATCGCCACCGACGGCGTGTTCTCGATGGACGGCATCTCTGCCGATCTGAAAAGCATCTGCGACCTCGCTGACGAGTACGATGCCCTGGTGATGGTGGACGACAGCCACTCCACCGGCTTTATGGGTGCCACCGGCAGGGGCACGGCCGAGCATTGCGGCGTGATGGGTCGCGTGGACATCATCACGGGCACCTTCGGCAAGGCACTGGGCGGTGCGTCCGGCGGCTTTACCTCGGGTCGCAAGGAGATCATCGACCTGCTTCGCCAGCGCTCCCGTCCGTACCTGTTCTCCAACACCCTGGCGCCCGCCGTGGCGGCAGGATCGCTCAAGGTTTTGGAGCTGATCGAAAACGACACCTCCCGCCGCGACAAGCTGTTTGCCAACACCAAGCTGTTTGCCGAGGAGATCAAAAAGATCGGTCTTGACGTGATCGACGGCGGCACGCCCATCATGCCTATTATGCTGTATGACGAGCACAAGGCCGTGGAAATGGCCAAGCGCATGATGGAAAAAGGCGTATACGTAGTGGCGTTTTCCTACCCTGTGGTGCCCAAGGGCCGCGCGCGCATCAGAACGCAGATGTCCGCCGCCCTCACCGAGGAGAACATCCGCTACATCGTCAACGCCTTCCGTGAGGTCAAGGAGGAAATGGGGCTTTGATCCCGTTCCCGTAAGATAACAAAACAGGCAATATCCCCCCTCACGGGTGGAGATATTGCCTGTTTTTTTGCGATCATATCACCATTGATCATGTATTTGTATGCGGCTCCAGCCGCTTTTCGCATACTCTCCGCCGCTTGGCATCACGCGGCGTAACAGCGTGGCGGTATTGGTACGGGCAGAAAGTCTGTTGAAATCCTCCAGACTCTCAAAGCACCCTCTGGCAGCGGTAGCAACGTAGGGCATCCCCTTAGAAAGCGTGTGCCAGGTGGTATGCAAGACCCCCATCAGAGACTCTGCCTTCACGGTCTCGATCACAGCTCGCATCTGTTCGGGTCCCCGATCCCACGGGCACAGCATACAGTCAAAGCCTGCACGCCGAAAAACAGCGGCAGTCTCTACGGGAGCTTGCACAGCATCGTACTGCCAATCCGCCATAACTACGCTACGGTGTAATCGCTCCAGCATATATTGCTCGATCTCGGGACTTGGCGCGTTGCAGGTATAGGGATTTTTTGGGTTATACTGTGGATGGCGATACAAAAACATATCTCCCCACGCGATCGCCCGACGCCCCTTTTCTGCAATTTCGTCAGCGACCTCATTGATAAAGTCACAGATATGATCCACGTTTTCCTTGGTGAATTCAAAGGTAAATGCCTCGTCACAGCCGATGTGAAAATAGCTCCCCTCGCCAAAAAGTGCAAGCAACTCCGTACGGATCTCACGCAGCAGCTGTCTCACCTTTGGCTTGCGAATGTCCCAGCACCAGCCGTCTTCGCTGAAATAGGTCTGCAATGCGGGATTCTGATCCAGCACCACGTGCTTGCCGTGAGCGATCCGCCCTGCGGACGCGTGCCCCCAATGGTTGAACATCGGAACGATCTCCAGTCCCAGATCCTGCGCCTCACGAATGAGGGGGCGAATCTCCTCCTTGCCAAAAGCGTGTGGCCAAGCAAGCTCTGCCATGCAATCGTACTTTAGCATTCCCCAGAATTCCAATACCACGTGCGTGTATTTCAACGCCGCGCAAAAGCGCAAAAAGCGTTGCAGCTCCCAAAGCTCTGTCTCGGGGAAAACGCAAAAATGCACCATACGTATCGCGACCGGCGCTTGCTCGCGGATCTGGCAGCATTCCACCTCACAAGCAAGACCGTCCTTGGTATCGACCGCTCTCATGCGGTCAAGCAACGTCATAAAGCCGCGCAACAGTTCCTTTTCGTTTCCTGCGCAAATACAGATACCACGCGGCGTGACGTTGACGGTGTACGTATCATCATCCGGCACCAGCTTTTCTGCCTCGCCCACACAAAAAAGGTATTCATCGCACGCACAAGTGCTCAGTTGCGCGCATTGACAAGTGAAATTATGCCAAAATTCCCGGATAATATCTTTTTGCAAGCAAGGATGCGCGATGGCGCTCACCTTGCCTGAAAAAAGGAAGCTCCCCTCTTTTTTTACAAGACTTTGCGGGTGAAAGATCATGAATTTCTCCTCTCATTTTGAGAATATCCCCCATAACGGGTGGAGATATTGCCTGTTTTTTGTTTTTGAAAAAGCGAATACTCGGTGCTTGAGCTTGTGCTTCTTATTTTTCCACCTGCCCGTAGTAAGCGCCTGCGCCGTGCTTGCGGAAATAGTGCTTATCGGCAAGCTCCTGCTGGAAGTTGGCATCCGCGTTCAGGGCAACCGTGTGCCACGCCATCATGGCGACCTCCTCCAGCACGATCGCGTGATTGACGGAGTCCACGGCATCCTTGCCCCAGGTGAAGGGGCCGTGCGACTGCACGAGAACGCCCGGGATCGCCTCGGGATCGCGACCTTCAAACGCCTCCAAGATCACGGTGCCCGTTTCCCACTCGTAATCCCCCTCGATCTCCGCCTTGGTCATATAGCGGGTGCAGGGGATGTCACCGTAGAAGGTGTCGGCGTGGGTAGTGCCGAGCATCGGCACGCTCTTGCCTGCCTGCGAATAGATGGTTGCCCATCTGGAGTGGGTATGCGCCACGGCGCCGATGGTGGGAAAGCCCTTGTAAAGGCGCAAATGCGTGGGCAGGTCGGAGGAGGGCCTGAGATCCCCTTCCACCACGTTGCCGTCAAGGTCGACCACGACCATATCCTCGGCGCGCATTTTATCGTAGCTCACACCGGAGGGCTTGATCACCACAAGACCCTTTTCGCGGTCAATCTCGGACACGTTGCCCCACGTCAGCGTGATCAGCCCGCTTTCCTTCAACAGCAGATTGGCGCGATAAACGCGCTCCTTGAGTTGTTCCAACATAATATTTCCCTTCCTTTTTTGTTTTTTGATTGACTTGACAGTGCTATTATAGCACATTTCCCGCGTGTGTGCAAGAAATTGTGCGACTTTATTTTCCTTTTCTGTACCGAAGGGGCGTGGTGCCCGTAAAATCGGCAAACACGCGCCGAAAATGGTTTTCCGAGCGGAAACCCACCAGATTGCTGATGGTCGCGATCGAATAGCTGCTGTTTTCCAGATGCTCGATGGCGACGTTGATGCGGATCGAGTGCACAAAGCGGATCGGCGTCTGCCCCAGCTCGCGCCGGAACAGATGATAGAGCGTGGACTCGCTGACACAGCATTTTTTGGCAAGATCCGCCACGCAAAAGCTCTCGTTCCAATGCCCCGTGATATATTCGATGGCGTTTTGCAAGGTCCTGTCAAAGGTCACGTCGCTCGGCTTCAGGCGCGACAGCACCTGTTGCAGCAGCCGATAAAAGGCGGCGTACGCCTCCAGCACCGCAAGCTCCCCTTGCGACAGAAGCGCGGAAATTTGCAGAATATCGTTTTTTGTCTGCTCCTGCACGCAAAGCACCTGCGGCTCGTACTTAAAGCTTTCGTAATGTAGAAAGCAACTCAAATATACGACCTCGATCTCGGGGTCGCCGCGCCATTCCGAATAGCAGTACACGTTTTCGGGGATGAAAACCACGTCCCCCGCGCCCACCTTCAGCTTTTTGTTCAGGTAAATGTAGGTGCCGCTCCCCTTCAGAATGATCCCAAGGCGCGACTTGCGCTTGTTGCTGTTGCCGCGGCAGAAATGATATTTTTCAAATGCGTGTGCAGTGGTGGAAAGCTCGGAGACAAAGATATTTTCGTTTTGCATATGACCCCTCGTTTGCAGAATAGTTACTTTTTTTACAGTATACCATATTGAAAAAAAGCTGTCAAGATGTTATACTGTAGGTAAAGTCAAGATCTTTCCGAAAAGGAGACGCGCTATGAGAAAAATCAAAGTCGCACAGATCGGCACCAGCCTAAACGGCCACGGCACCGTGATCTGGAAAAGTCTTATCAAGCAAACCGATGTTTTCGAGGTGGTGGGCTATGCCTTCCCCGAGGGTGAGCGGGAAAAATTCCCCTCTCAGATAAAATACTTTGACGGCTACCGCGAAATGACGGTGGAGGAGATATTGAGCGACCCCGAGATCGAGGCCGTTGCCGTAGAGACCGAGGAGATCCATCTCACAAAATACGCGCTACTGGCGGCCAAGGCGGGCAAGCACGTACATATGGAAAAGCCGGGCGGCACAGATCTTGCGGAATTTGAAGAACTGATCGCCGCAATGAAAAAAAGCGGAAAGGTCTTTTCCGCAGGGTATATGTACCGCTTCAACCCCAAGATCATGGAGGCGATGGCAAGGATCGAGCGCGGTGAGCTTGGTAAGATCTATGCCGTGGAGGCACATATGGACTGCCTGCACCAACCGGAGCTGAAAAGCTGGCTTTCCACCTTCCCCGGCGGAATGTTATTTTACCTTGGCTGTCACCTCATCGACCTGATCTACCGCATCCAGGGCGAGCCGGAAAAGGTCATTCCCCTTTCCTGCTCGACGGGCTTTGACGGTGTCAAATCTGAGGATTACGGCATGGCGGTCTTCAAATACCAAAACGGTGTCTCCTTTGCCAAGACCTCGGCCTGCGAGCCGGGCGGCTTTTTGCGCCGACAGCTGGTCATCTGCGGTGAGAAGGGCACGATTGAGATCAAGCCCTTGGAGGTGATTCCAAAAGGCAAGGGCACCTTGCTTTACACAGTGTCAAGCGAGTGCTTCAGCGCGGACTGGCACAAGCCGTGGGAAAGCTCCAAAACCGCCGTGTTCGACCGCTACGACGCGATGATGCAAAACTTTGCCGAGATGGTAAACGGCAAGCAAAACCCGTATACGTATGATTATGAATTAAATCTTTACAAGCTGATACTGAAGGCTTGCGGAAAGGAATTTTAAGATGAACACCAAGCAGATCGTATTCACCGCGCCCGGCAAGGCCGAGCTGCTGGACGTAGAATATCTGCCCCCCAAGGCGGATGAGGTCACGGTAGAGCTGGAGTATTCCGCCATCAGCGCGGGTACGGAAAAGGCCAACTTTTTGGGCATTCGCAACTCCACCTATCTTGCAGAAGATGCAGAGGTAAAGTTCCCCATTACAGTGGGCTACACCGCTGCAGGGCACGTAATCGCCGTGGGCGAAAACGTCACGGGGCTGCAGGTCGGTGACCGCGTGGGCGTTTACTGGGGCAAGCACAAAAAGTGCATCACCCTGCCTGCAAAGCAGGTCTACAAGCTCCCCGAGGGTGTCAGCACCAAGGAGGCCTCGCTGGCGCTGATCGCCACCTTCCCCTTGGCAGCCATCCGCAAAACGGGGCTGGAGATCGGGGAATCTGCCCTTGTCATGGGGCTTGGCATTCTCGGCATCTTTGCCGTACAGGAATTAAAGGCAGCGGGTGCTTACCCCGTGATTGCCGCAGACCCCATAAAAGAGCGCCGCGAGTTTGCGCTGAAAATGGGCGCAGACTTTGCACTTGACCCGACGGAAAAGGACTTTTCCGATACCGTTATGGCACTAAGTGAGGGTGGTGTCAACGTCTGCATTGAGGTCACGGGCATCGGTCAAGGCCTGATCCAAGCACTGGACTGCATGCAAAAAATGGGGCGTGTGGCACTGCTTGGCTGCACACGTAGCTCAAAATTTGAGATCGACTATTACGGCAAGGTACACGGTCCCGGCATCTCACTGATCGGTGCGCACACGCTGGCACGCCCCAAGCACGAGTCCTCCACAAACCTTTTCACGGAAAAGGACGACCTCAAAACTCTGTTCAATCTGATCCGGGGCGGACGGTTGAACTTCAAAGATATGATCAGCGAGATCCACTCCCCCGCCAAGGCGCAACAGATCTTCACGCGCCTTGCCGAGGAGAAAAGCTTCCCCATCGGGGTACTGTTTGACTGGAATTTGATATAAAAGGGGCATAACGGTATGAATTTTACGGGTAAAGTGGCCATTTCCACCGGCGCGGCGTCGGGAATGGGACTGCTATTTGCAGAGAACTTCGCCACGCTTGGCGGCAACGTTGTGATGTGCGACGTGAACGAGGCGGTGCTTGCCGAGAAGGTTGCCGACATCAACAAGCGGGGCGCGGGCAAGGCGCTGGGTGTCCTTTGTGACGTGCGCGACTACGCGCAGGTCTGCGCCGCGCGTGACAAGGCCGTCGCCGCGTTCGGGCGCATCGACGTGATGGCAAACTTCGCGGGCGGCACGGCTGTTCGGATGTGCAAGGTCGATCGCGAAAAGCACCCCGAATTTCCCGACGTGCCGATCGACGTGTACGATTGGGGCATCGACGTCAACCTCAAGGGCCCCTTCTACTTCGCGCACGCCGTCCTGAAGCAGATGCGTGAGCAGAAATGCGGCCTGATTATCAACATCGGCTCGATCACGGGTGCAGAGGGCGACGGCTACGGCATGGATTACCCGACCTCCAAGGCGGGGCTGATGTACGGCCTCACCAAGTCGATCGCGCAGTTTGGCGCGCCCTACGGCATCCGCGCGGTATGCGTGTCTCCGGGTCCCGTACTGACACGCGCCGCGATGGCGAATATGAAGACCCTGCTGGGGCGCGCCGCCGACCCGCAGGAGATCATTGACCTTTGCCTGTTTATCGCCTCGGAAAAGGGGCAGTTCATCAACGGTGAGAACATCATGATCGACGGTGGTCGCAACGCGATGCAAAGGAGAAGCGACAAATGAGCAAGCGCACCTTTTTGAATTGTGAAAAGCCGCTGCTTGTCTGTATGGTGCAGGCAGACAACCCCGCGCGCATCAAGGAGCTGATCGACCGCTCGCTCCCCGAGGGCGCGGAGGCCTTCGGGATGCAGTTTTGCAAAATGAAGGAGGAATACCGCAACGAGAGCACGTATCGCGAGCTGTTTGCGTACACGGATAAGCCGATCTACGTGACCAACTACCGCAGACACGGCGAAAACGCGAACCGAAGTGACGAGGAGATCGCCGCAGGGCTTTTAGAGCTTGCCGCGTGCGGCGCGACGCTGTGCGACGTGATGGGCGATTTTTTCGACCCGTGCGAGGGCGAGCTTACGATGAACGAGGAAGCCATTCAAAAGCAGATGGCCCTGATCGACGCGCTCCACGCGCGCGGTGTGGAGGTCTTGATGTCCTCTCACGTGTTGAAATTCACCCCCGCCGAGCGCGTGCTTGAAATCGCGCTGGAACATCAAAAGCGCGGCGCGGATATCTGCAAGATCGTGACGGGGGCCGAGAACATGGCACAGCAGATCGAAAATCTGCGCATCATTACTTTGCTGAAGGAAAATTTGAAGATACCGTTTCTGTTCCTCACGGGTGGCGAGTGTCACATTTCCCGCCGCCTTGGCGGGACGCTTGGCAACTGCATGTCGCTTTGCGTGTACGAACACGACGAGCTGGCAACGCCCTCTCAGCCGTTGCTTTGCGATATGAAAATAATTCGAGATCTGATATAAGGAGATTCAACATGAAAGCAATTCTGGTAAACGAAGATATGTCCCTTCGCTTCGACAACGTACCGGATCCCACGATCAAGCCCGACGAGGTCTTGGTGAAGATCCATGCCGCGGGCATCAACCGCGCGGATCTGATGCAGCGAGAGGGCAAGTATCCCCCACCCCCCGGCTGCCCCGACTGGATGGGGCTTGAGATCGCGGGCGAGATCGTGGAAATGGGCACCGACGTGGCACAGCTTTCCGCATGGAAGCTTGGCGACAAGGTCTGCGCCCTGCTTGGCGGCGGCGGCTATGCCGAATATGCGGCGGTCAAGTACGATATGCTGATGCCCATCCCCAAAAACTGCTCGATGATAGAGGCGGCAGCTATTCCCGAGGCGTTTGCCACCGCCTACCTCAACCTCTTTATCGAGGGTGGCATCAAGGTGGGTAACACGTTGCTTGTGACGGGCGGCAACTCGGGGCTTGCCAGCGTGATCATTCCGATGGCAAGGGCATTCGGCGTGCGTACCGTCACCACCGTGCGCACCGGGGAGAAGGCAAAGCTGATCGCGCATCTGCGCGCCGACCGCGTGATCGTGACGGCGAATGAGGACATCGTCGAGGCATTGAACGAGGAGCTGGAGAACGGCCACGGTGTGGACGTTGCCATTGACTGTGTGGGCGGCGAGATCATGGGCAAGTGCCTGCACGCGCTGGGCCGCGGTGCCAGATGGATCATGATCGCGGCGCTGGCGGGCACCAAGACCGAGATCGACCTGCGCAACGTCTACGTGCGCAACGTGCGCATCATCGGCAGTACGTTGCGCTCCCGCGATCCTGCGGTAAAGGCAGAGATCCTTGGTCGCATCGTGCGCGAGATCTACCCGAAGATCGAAGCGGGCGAGGTGAGGCCGACCATCCACGCGGTACTGCCCATCGAGAAGGCCGCCGAGGCGCAGGATCTGCTTTACAAGAGCAAGAGCGTCGGCAAGGTCGTGCTGACGGTAGCACAGTAAATTCCAAGCAAAACAGGCAATATCCCCCCGAACGGGTGGAGATATTGCCTGTTTTATTTTGGACCGTCAAAAAGCGCCGCGATCAGCCTCGCGCCCGCAACACCTTCAGTATCTCGTCTGCCTTGCAGATATCGTTCGAGGTAAACATACAACAGCCAAGCTCGATATATCTTTGATACGTGTCAAGCTCGTCGGGCACGCAAACGCAGGGAAGAATGCCGTGCTTTATGCAATGCTCAAAGTTTTCGGGGAAATCCAACGGCACGCGCCCTTTCTCGTTGGGATATAAGCAGCACCAATCATACAGCTCCTCTTGCGCCACGGTGGCGGTATCCCTTGTTTTTTGACAATGGTATATTCCCTGCCCGTGTATCGGGAAGGTCTTGCCGTATTTCCGATACACGTGTTCCAGCACCCTGTCGCTGAAGGAATTGATCATGGAACGCTTCTCAAGCCCGTGCTCTCTGATGAGCGCGATCAGCTGATCCGCGGCGGCAAATGCAAATTCGTCGCCCACGTGGCAAGGGTAATCCTTCAGCTCCCAGTTGATCAAAATGTCCGTGTCCTTGATCAGCGCGATGAACTCCGCGACCGTCGGGACCTTCGTTCCCGCAAATTCCTTTGAAAACCACGCGCCCGCATCCAGTGCTCGGATCTCCTCCAAGCACATCTCATCGGTAAATCCGTCATACCCCGCGGTTCTTTTCAGATTTCGATCGTGCATGATGATCAGGTGGCCGTCCCTTGTCATATGCACGTCGGTTTCGATCATGTCCACGCCGAAGCGCAGCGCTGCCTCAAATGCGGGGATGGTGTTTTCGGGGTATCTGTTCTTGTCGCCCCTGTGTGCCGCCAAAATAATTCTTGTGCCGTCCATTTCAAGCTTCCTCCGTAAAAAATGCGTTCGTATAAGCGAAATTGCCGTGAGCGTCCTTCACGGTGATCCTGAAATATTTGCAATCAAAACTCAAGGGGATGACCACCTCGTTCAGCGTTTCGCCGTTTGCGGCGCGTACGCATTTTGACTTTCTGCCGTCGGTGGTCAAGCCGACCCACACCACGTCTGAGGTGTGAAGGTGAAGCTTGCCGTCCTCGACGTATATTTCGTGGAAAAGAGGCCCCGTCGAAGCATAGAAATCACCTCTTTCAAGCGCCTTGGTGATCGCGGTGTATTCCAGCTCGTCCGCCTTGATCATCACGAAGCCGCCAAAGCAGTCACCAACGCTGTGCACGTCATCTGCCGCCACGGCAAAGAGAGGCCCATTGCATCGGAGCATATCGTCATAAATGCCGGGGCAGGTGCTGGTAAATCCAAGCATCTCGCAAGCGGTGTTGAAGATCTCAAGGGCATCGAACTCGCTGTACCGGATGTACTGCTCATAGCCCTCCAAGGACCAGGAGGGATGATTGTAGGTGGCAAAAAAGCCCTTTTCCTTTGCGATGCGCACCAGCTTGTTGATGCAATCGGGAGAGTATTCGCGCACAAAGCCGTAGCTCTCCTTGCAGAATTGTACCTCGTCCTTGTGCTTCGCGCAGTTGCCTATATAGGCATATTCTTCCTTCCAGCAGGGCTGCTCCACGGTATCGGGGCTTTTGGCGATCAGACAGATGTGGCATTTTTTCTCGCCGGGCACCCCGGGATATCGGTTGCTTCCGTTAAACTGCACCTCAAGGGCGGACAGCGCGATAAATTCGCTGTCGGTAAGCTCGGGATGCGGAATAAAAATATCGTGATCGGTGTAGGCGACGACGGAATATCCGTTGGATTTATACAGCTCCTTGAGCTCTTCGGGCGAGAGCTTTCCGTCGCTGATATTGGTATGCGCGTGAAGGTTTGCTTTATAGGCATTTTTCGTGTTCGCTAATAAGTATTTTCTCATTTTTACCTCTTTTCTGCGGTCTGCATACGGCAAACCTCTTTATTGTGAGATTCTGCTCTTATTTTAACACGGATTCCAAGCTTTGGCAAGGACATTTCAAAAAAATCAAGGGCAAAAGCCAAAAAGGCAATATCAAACCGATTTTCGGAATGATGTTGCCTTTTGTTTTGCCGTATGGCAAGGGCTTGCTTCTCCCGCCTTACCCCAGCGCCTCGGGGATATTGGCAAGCATATTTTCGATAAAGATCCCGTACCCCGTGGTCGGGTCGCCGATCAGCACGTGCGTGATCGCCCCCACGAGCTTGCCGTTTTGAATGATGGGAGAGCCGCTCACGAGTGTGGTCAATAAAGGACAACACAATTTAATGGAAAATTCATAAAAATAAAGGTAATGCCGGTCTGTTTTGGAAAAGCATTACCTTTTTACATTTTGTCATTTGTTAATTTAATTATTTCGAGGATATATTTCTTTTTTTTCGAGTCAAGCTTGCGAATTTCTGAGAGAAGCTCGGATTCCATATATTCGCTTGAATTGATTGCGCTCTCGGTTATGAAGCTCGCAATATCACATTCAAGTATGCTTGAAATAGCACCGAGCAGATCGAGGCTGATTTTCGTTATACCGCGCTCCACCTGACTAATGTAGCCGATAGATACACCAAGTTTTTCAGCCATCATATCTTGTGTCATACCCATTAATTTTCTCGCTTTTTTTATTCTTTCGCCGATAAGTTTGTAGTCGATATTCATTTTTTGCCTTCCCGCAAGATGTTGTACGAAAAAATTATACAACACTAATTGATTAAAAAGAAGATAGATATAACTAAAATTATAGTTATATGTATTGACAATAGGTGAAATTAATGTTATAATATTCGTGCTGCTAATCTAAAGCAGACATTAATAATATATTCAAAGGAGATTTGTCTATGAAAAAGGTTTTAGGCTCGGTTTTTTCGCTTGTGGGTAACATTGGAACATTTTTGATTGTTTCAGCAAACATTTTGGTTGTTTTGCTTGGTGTTTTGGCGGGAACATTCAATATGACTGTCACTTGCGTGCTTCTTGCTTTTTGCATTGTATTCTTTATCATTGCCAATATCGGTAATAATATCCAGGATTCTCTTGGAGAGGGCTTGAAGGTTAAGATTGTGTTGTTCAGACTTATTGGTTGGCTGCCGAATCTTATAGGAAAGATTATCGGTATTGCCGGTCCGTTCGTTATAATATTGGGTATTTTGGGCACTAGTGATCCTACACTCTTTGAGGGGATTCTTTCTACCGAGGCGGTTGCAAAATACGGCATCATTATGCTTGGCGTAGTAATGCTTGTTGGCGGTGTTGTTTGGATGAACCTTTATGGTGCATATATTTTGCACCACTGCAAGTATTGCGGGAGCAATTTAAAGGGCGGTGGCTACGGTTACGAAGAGATCGAAAGAGAAGCTATCTTTGGAAATTCTGATAAGGTAAGACTTAGAAGTAAAATTAGATTTGAGTTTGATTGCCCCGAATGTGGAGAAAGTACTGTGTTCTTCAAGAAGTTAAGCACCAACGGTGAGCAAATTGACAAATATGCAAGAAGTATAGTTGGCAGATAAAAGTTAGTTAAAAAGAGAGGGAAGTCTTCGGTATAACCGTGACAACCCTCTCAAGTTTTTAATTATCAACTTTCTGTTTTTAACCGTCAACTTACTTCACGCCGCTTTTGACTGCTCCTGACTTTGCGCGGCATTTAACATATTTTCGATAAAGATCCCGTACCCCGTGGTGGGATCGCCGATCAGCACGTGCGTGATCGCGCCGACAAGCCGCCCGTCCTGCAGGATCGGGCTGCCCGACATCCCCTGCACGATGCCGCCCGTACGGGCAAGCAGGTCCTTGTCCGTCACCTTCACGGTAAAGCACTTGTTCCCCTCCGCCGCGCGGTGGATCTGCGAGAGCTGCACGTCGTACGGGCGGCACACGTTATCATCCAATGTGCACCACACGGTGGCCGCGCCCTCGTGCACCTCGTCCTTGTAGGCGATCTCACACTTGCCCGCAGGCAGCTGCGGCAGCTCCGCCAGCACCCCGTACACGCCGCAAAGCGTGTTGCCGAGCAAGGAGCCGATCTTTCCCGCCGAAAAATGCCCGCGCAGCTCACCGGGCGCCCCCACCGCGCCGCGCGTGATGCTGCCGATCGTCACGCCCATCACGCTCCCGCGCGAAAGCGGGATCAGCGTGCCGCTCTCCCCGTCGCAGATGCCGTGCCCCAGCCCCGCGAAGGTATGCCCCTTTTCCGTCACGAAGGTCACGGTACCGATCCCCGCGCCGCTGTCTCGCACGAAAAGCCCCATGCGCAGCTTACCGTCCTCGTCACAGGCAAGCGGTGTCAGCGTGGCCTCGCGCTCCTCGCCTTCCCTTTTATAACCGACCGTGATCTCACCCCGCTGCTTTTGCAAAATGGCAGAAAGCTCCGCCGCTGTGTGCGGCGTTTCTTCATTTATTTTATAGATGCAATCCCCCGGCGAAAGCCCCGCCGCACGCGCGGGATTGTGGCACCCGCCGCCGCTTTCCACGTCGCAGTATCCCACCACCAGGATCCCTTCGGTAAAAAAGCGCACCCCAAACGGGATGCCGCCCACGTACAATTCGATCCGCGTGCGCTCTGCCGCCCCCACGGGCAGGACCGCCGCCAAAAGCATTGCTGTCAACACCAAGGCAAACGCCGCACGCAACCTCCACTTGTGTTTTGTTTTCATTTTTTCATCCCCCAAAATCGCTTTGCTATTACTATGCGCAAAAAACGCGCTTTCATCAATAGCAATTAAGCCACGTATTGCATCTTTTATCCACCATGCGCCAAAATCTGCTTTTTGTCGCAAAATGCTTGACACGTATGCCTTTTTTTGCTATAATTAGTTAGCAAACTAACTTTTTGGAGGATGTTATGAATCAAAAACGATGCGCCACTCTCCCCCCGCACCCGCCGCGGGAGGAATTGCGGGATATTCCCCTCTCGCCGCGCCTTGTGATGGAGATCTCGCGCCTTTTGCGCGCGCGGATGCAAAACGAGGAGGGCGGCGTCATGATGCAAAGCACCGCACGCCTTGTGATGTCACACCTTGCGGTGAACGGCACACTCGGTCAGCTGGATATCGTCAAGCTGACCCGCCTCAAGCCCCCCACAGTCAGCACCCTGTTGCACCGTATGGAGGCGGAGGGCTACATCACCCGCGTGACCGACGAGCATGACCATCGCGCCATCCGCGTGGCCCTGTCGGAAAAGGGACGGCAATTTGACCGCGAGCAGCTCCGCCGCCTTTCCACCAACGATCATCAGGCCGTGAAGGGCTTTTCTGCGGAAGAAGAGGCCACGCTGGAGAACTTGCTTTTGCGCATGCGCGAGAACCTCAAGGAGGGCGGCGCGGAATGAGAGGTCTTTTCAAATACTTAAAGCCGTACAAATTTTTCGCCATCCTCTCCCCGCTATTGATGATGGGGGAGGTGCTGGCTGACCTTTGCCTGCCGTATCTGATGTCCTTCATCGTCAACTACGGCATCATCGGGGAGGACATCCGCGAGAGCGGCGTCGCCTTTTTCGTGATGCGCACCCTTTTTGGCGACGGAGCTTACTCCTCACTGCAGATCATCTTCACCTTCGGCATTCTGATGCTGCTGATCGTGCTGATCGGCGGCTTTTTCGGCACCTTCTGTGCCTACACCGCCGCACGCGCCGCGCAAGGGTTCGGTCACGATCTGCGCCGCGACGCCTATAAAAAGGTGATGTCGCTCTCTCTGGAGCAAACCGATAAATTCACCACCGGCTCGCTTGTTACGCGCATGACCAACGACGTCAGCATGATCGTGGAATTTATGGAGTCGCTTTTGCGCATGTTCGTGCGCTCCCCCATGTTCTTTGTGGGCGGCATCATCTTCCTTTTGAACCTGGACGTACAGTTCGGTGTGGTATTGCTCATTGCCCTGCCCATCCTGCTGATCACGCTGGCATTGGTGCTTTCCCGCACGGTGCCGCTTTTCGGCAAGGTACAGCAAAAGCTGGACCGCGTCAACTGCGTGGTGCAGGAGAACGTCAGCGGTGCGCGCGTGGTCAAGGCGTGTGTGCGCGAGCGCTATGAGTGCGAGCGCTTCACCAAGGCCAATGCCGAGCTGCGCGACATCAACTATCTGGTACAAAAGCTTTCCTCCATCATCCAGCCCGTCATCATTCTGGTGCAGAATTTCGCCATCATTGCCATCATCTGGCTTGGCGGCAACCGCATCGCAGACGGCTTTATGGGGATGAGCACGGGCGACGTGATGGCCGCCGTCACCTACACCACGCAGGTGCTGATGTCGGTGATGATGGTCACGATGCTCTTCCATTCCATCTCCCGCGCGCTGGCGTGTGCCAAGCGTGTGAAGGAGGTGATGGACTGCGACCCCGTCATTCAAAGCGGCAACGAAAAAGCAGGCCCCGCCCCCGTGGCGCTGGAGCTGCGCGACGTCAGCTTCCGTTACCCCGGTACGGTAGGAGAACCTGTGCTTAAGAACATCGACCTCGCGGTAAAAAAAGGCGAGATGCTGGCCATCGTGGGCGAGACGGGCTCGGGCAAATCCTCGCTTGTGCGCTTGTTTCCCCGCTTCTACGACGCCACCGAGGGTGAGGTGCTGGTGGACGGCGTGAGCGTCAAGAACTATGATCTTACCCACCTGCGCCACAAGATCGGCTTCGTGCTGCAAAAAAGCGAGCTGTTCTCCGACACGGTGGCAAACAACATCCGCTGGGGCCGCCCCGAGGCCTCGGACGAGGAGGTCAGGCGCGCCGCCGAGGTGGCGCAGGCCGCCGATTTCATCGAGGGCTTTTCCGACGGGTACAACACCTTTATCGCGGAAAAGGGTGCCTCTCTTTCGGGCGGGCAAAAGCAGCGCATGTCCATCGCACGCGCGCTTTGCCGCAGACCGCAGATCCTGATACTGGACGATGCGACCTCCGCGCTGGACCTTGCCACCGAGGCAAGATTGCGCGCGGCGTTGCGTGAGGAGCTGAAGGACACTACGGTGATCCTGATCGCCCAGCGCATTGCCAGCGTGCGGGATGCGGATCGCATTGC
This sequence comes from Oscillospiraceae bacterium, assembly GCA_015064415.1. Taxonomy (GTDB): domain Bacteria; phylum Bacillota; class Clostridia; order Oscillospirales; family CAG-272; genus Firm-07. The sequence goes on from SVSG01000003.1 coordinate 122,829, forward strand.
CGTGATCGAGGACGGCACCATCCGCCACTGTGCCCCGCACGATCAGCTGATGCGCGAGTGCGAGACCTATCGAGACATCTATGCCTCGCAAATGGAGAGAGGAGGTGCGGCAAATGAATAACAGAGGACCTATGATGGCAGGACGCCCCGGCGGCGGTGGCGGCCCGCATATGAGCCGCATGACCCGCGAAAAGCCCAAGCACGTGAAAAAAACGCTGGGGCGCCTGCTCGGTTACATCGGCCGCGCGCGCTATATCCTGATCCTTCTGCTTGCCATTACGCTTCTGATGAGCGCCATTGACCTTCTGGGCCCATTGCTTCAGGGCTACGCCATCGACGCCATCGAGCCCGTGTACTACAACGCCGCGAACGGCGAGCTTTTGTATAATTACGAGCCGAACGGGTCGAGTTTTGAGGGCATCGAGGCCTACACCAAGTTCCACGTGCACTTCCGCGCCGGCGCCTATATCGGGCGAGACGGCAAGACCGTGGGCCTTGTGGGGATCCTTTTGCTGATGGGCATTTTCTTCCTTGTGAATGCCGCCATGAACTTCGTGATGCACGTGATCGCCGCCAAGCTTTCTCAGCACGTGGTGTACACGATGCGCAACGATCTGTTCCGCAAGATCTCCAAGCTCCCGATCCGTTACACCGACACGCACAAGCACGGCGACATCATGTCGCGTATGACCAACGACGTGGAGAACGTCTCCAACGCGATCTCCAACGCGATCACGCTTCTGTTCTCCGGTCTGCTCACCATTGTGGGCACGCTTTGTATGATGCTGTTTTTAAGCCCCCTGATGACGCTGGTGGCCATGGTCACAATCCCGCTTTCCATCACGGTCTCGGCAAAGCTTGGCAAAATGATGAGAAAACACTTCATCGCGCGTCAAAAACTGCTTGGCGGCATGAACGGCACCGTCGAGGAGATGGTGACCTCCTACGGCACGGTAGTGGCCTTCGGCAAGGAGCCCGCCGCCGTGGAGATCTTCTCCGACATCAGTGAAAAATACCGCGATTGCTCGGTACGTGCACGCGTTTGGGGCTCCATCATGGGCCCCGTGATGAACTTTATCGGCAACCTGCAGTACGTGCTGGTCGCCGCCACGGGCGGTGCCCTCATCCTCTTCGGCACGCCCGGTGCCATCAGCATCGGTAACATCCAGTCCATGCTGTCCTACTCCAAAAAGTTCACCCACCCGATCAACCAGATCGCCAATCAGTACTCCGCCATCCTCACCGCGCTTGCGGGTGCGGAGCGCATCTTTGAGATCATGGATCAGCCCGACGAGATCGACGAGGGCACAAGCACCCTTGTCCCCGCCGACGTCACGGGCAACATCGAATTTTCCGACGTGCAATTCGCCTACGTGGAGGGCGAGCCCGTCCTGAAGGGCTTTGACCTTTCGGTAGGTACGGGCAAAAAGATCGCCATCGTGGGTGCCACGGGCTCGGGCAAGACCACCGTGGTCAACCTGCTGACCAGATTTTACGAGATCGACGGCGGCCGCATTGCCGTGGACGGCACGGACGTGCGCGACATCCCCAAGGACACGCTGCGCCGCTCGATCGCCATCGTACTGCAGGACACGGTGCTGTTCCGCGACACCATCCGCAACAACATCATGTACGGCAGGCCTGACGCCACCGACGAGCAGGTGCGCGCGGCGGCAAAATTTGCCCGCGCCGCAAGCTTTATCGAGAGATTGCCCGAGGGTTACGACACCGTGCTTTCCGAGGGGGGCAGTAACCTCTCGCAAGGACAGCGACAGCTGTTATCCATCGCCCGCGCCGTACTGGCCGACCCCAAGATCCTTATTCTGGACGAGGCGACCTCCTCGGTGGATACGCGCACCGAGATGCACATTCAGCAGGCCATGGTCAATCTAATGAAGAACCGTACGTCCCTTATTATCGCACACCGCCTGTCCACCGTGCGCGATGCCGACACCATCGTGGTGCTCAAGGACGGCAGGATCGCCGAGCAGGGCAACCACGAACAGCTGCTGCAAAAGGGCGGCGAGTACGCAGCCCTTTACGCCAACCAGTTTGCGGGGATCGCCACATGACGCTGGCCGAGGAACTCTCCTTCTCCCGCCTTTGCCACGAGGAGCTGTCCCGCGAGAAAACGCGGGACGGCATCGGGCTCCTGGAGGAGAAGCGACTGCACAGCGTATTGAAGCGCTGGGTATGCGACGATTTTACCGCGCACGAGCAAAAGGTGTGCGGACGGGGCGAGAAACCGCGCAGATTTGTGGCGGACGTGCTCACAAAGGAGGGCGAAATTTTTGAGATCCAGACGGCGGATCTTTACCCGATGCGCAAAAAGATCGCCTTTTATATGGAAGAAACCGATCACCGCGTCACCGTGGTGCACCCGCTGATCGCCAAGAAAGAGATCTGCTGGATCCACCCCGAAACGGGGGAGACGAAAAAGAGCCGCTCCACCCTGCGCGAGGGGGTGTTGCACGGCGTTGCACAGCTGAAAAGCTTTCTCCCCTTGCTGGGGGACCCGCGCTTTGCCGTGGTCTTCCCCGCCATTGAGGTGGAGGAATACCGCATGCTGGACGGCTGGGGCAACGGGGGCAAGCGCGGCTCGCACCGCTATGAGCTTTTACCCCGCGCCTTAAAGGAGGTCTATCGCCTGCAAACGCGCGAGGATTACGCCGCCCATCTTCCCGAAATGCCCGCCGAATTTACCGCCAAGGAGTTCGGAAAGTCGACCCGTCTTGGGGGATATGCCCTTTATGACGTGCTTGCCGTGTTTGAAGGACTTGGCATTCTTGCAAAATGCGGCACGCGCGGCCGCGCCGCGCTGTGGCACAAAGCGGAGGGATAAGAGGGGGAAGAAGGCGGGGAAAACTTTTTGCAAAAAGTTTTCCCCGCGCCCCTTTCAAAAATCCTTGAAGCACTTGATGACAGGTGCAAACAAAATACGCAAAAAAACAGGAAAAGGGGCACACGTGTGCCCCTTTTCCTGTTTTTTTATCTCACCTCAAAGGCGAAAATATGTGCTTGCGCACTGCCGTAGAGCTGATCCCAGATCGGCTCGGAGAAATAGGTGCCAAGCGGCACCAAGCGCACGGCCGTGGTGTCCACGTTCAGCTTTTCGCGGATCATGCGCTGGTGGTTGCGGTCGGTCTCATACACCGTTTGCCAGTTCCCATCGTCATCCAGTACCTCGATCTTGAAGGATTTCAGCATGCATTTGGGGAAGCCGAAGGAGGTATAGTTATAATCCAGACGGCGGAACAGCGTGGCGGAGATATTCAGCACGGCGGGATTGCCCTCGGTATACTCGCGGTCAAGATCGCTGTCCACGATCAGACGGAAATCACAAAGGTGCGTTTTTTCCTTGAAGCGGTAGGTGATCGGGCGGTTGACCATGCCCCAGTAGCCGTGGTCCATGCCCCAGATCTTGCGCTCCACGCCGTCCAGCAGGATCGCGCCGTCCCCCCACGTACACTCCAGCGTCTCGGCATTACAAAGCGGCGAGATCTTACGCGCGCGGCCGGGCAGGAAGCAATCGTCCTCCACCAGCGTGTCCTGCAGCTCCTCGATGTGGGTGGCGGCAAGCTCTCTTGCGCTCACGCCGTACTTTTTCATCAGGGCGGCGGCCGTGCCCACGGCCTGCCCCAGCACGCCGCACGTGCCCATCACGCGCGTACTGGCAAACGCCAGATGCGTGGCGCTGATATTTCGCCCTGCAAACATCAGATTTTCCACGTTTTTGGAATACAGCGCGCGCAGCGGAATGCCGTAGGGCTCGGTCAATCTCTTCTTTTGCAAATGGAACCCGTCCTTGCCGCTCATCGCAAAGCCGCCGGGCAGGTGGTTGTCGATCTGCCAGCCGCCGTACGCCACGTCGTCCGTAAAACGGCGCGCGTTCTCCACGTCCTGCTGTGTCAGCACGTAATCGCCCACGTAGCGACGGCTCTCACGCTTGCCGGGCAGGAAGCCGATGAAATCCAGCTCCCAGTTCTCCGCGCCGTGCTCGCCGCGGTTCTTCATATGATCCCACACGCCGTAGGCGATCTTAAGCAGCTCGTCGCGGATCTCTTCCGTATCGTGGATGCTATCCGCCTCGCCGCCAAGCTCGATCCAGTAAAAGTTGGTACCGATCTTGTCCAGACACGCGTGGGGCTTGTTCTTCATCTGCTCGTCGGTATCAAAGCGATATGCCCATTCGGGCGCGATAAACTCGCACTTGTGATCCGTTTCATGCGCCTGGATCATCAAGCTCATGCCCATCGTCTTGCGGTCCGCCTTCTCCAAGGCCCACGCCTCGCCAAAGTCCTCCTTTGCCTCGCGGCCGACCATATACTCGGCATCCACCAACTCCGCAAGGATGCTGTCACCCGAGCAATCGATGAAGGTGGTCGCCTCCACGCGCTGCCAGGTGTAGGTGGTCAGCTGAAAGCCCGTCACGTTCCATATTTTCTGCCCCTCGCATTCGGCAAAGCAGCACGCGCAGTTGAGCAAAAGCTCGATATTCTCCTCCGCCTTGACCTTTTCGTAAAGGATGCTGTCCCACACGGAAAAATTGCGCGTGGGGTTGCGGTACATGTTCTCCAGCAGAACCTCCTCCATGATACCCGTCTCCTGCAGGTTGCGCACGCGCGAGCCCGCGCCCGACACCCACATGCGGATCTCGCTGGAGGCGTTGCCGCCAAGCATGGGTCTGTCCTGCATCAAAACGACCTTGGCGCCGTGACGCGCCGCCGCGATCGCGGCAAAGGTACCCGCAAGGCCGCCGCCGATCACGCACACGTCGGCCGCTCTGCTTTTTCTCATCAATTCGCCCATTTTTTCACTCCTTGACACAAAAAAGGTTTTATAGTACAATTATATCATCAAGAAACGAAAAATTCCACCGGATTTGTGACCTTGTTTTTTTAATTTGTGATATCGGAGGGCGGCCATGGGCTTTGTGAAAAATTACGTGGACGAGCATTTTACACGCGCGCGGTTTCTTTCTTCCGCCAAAAGCGGTGCCTGCACGCGCTATCTGCACCGCGGCGGCTGGTATGACACCGTGGTCGACGAAAACATGATCTTTTCGCACCGCTGTGCCTTTTTTGAGGACAACTGCTTCACCAACAGCTTTCACGCGCACGAGTATTATGAAATGGTGGTCTACGTGAAGGGGGACGTGGAGTACCTCAACGAGGACAGTAAGATCCTCCCCTCGCCCGCCACGCTCATCTGGTCCGCGCCGGGGCAGATGCACACCGCGCGCCTGCGCTCCCCTTGCGAGTACGAGCGCTTCGTGCTTTGCTTTCTTCCCGACTTTTTCGGCGACGGCGGGGCGCAGGAGGCCATTCTTTCCTTCATGAAGCGGCACGGGGGCGCCATGCACCCGAACGAACGCACGGCGGCACAATTGCTTGCCGTGCTGCAAAAGGCCAAAAGCGCGGCCGAGGCCGCGCCCGCCTTTGCGCCGCTTTTGCTGAAGGCACATCTGGTAGAGTTTTTTGCCCTGCTCAATCTGCCCGACACGGAGTTGCAGGAAAAGCGCGCTGAGCACTCACCCCTCGCACACGTCAAGGCCTATATCGATAAGGAATATGCCACCATCCGCTCGACGGGAGAGATCGCCGCGCACTTTTTTTACAGCCGCGAGCACCTCTCACGCCGCTTTTGCGAGGAGTTCAACATCTCCGTCTCCGCCTATCTTGCCGAGCGACGGGTGCGCAGCGCTCTGCCGCTGCTTGCCCACGGCAGCGTGGCGCAGGCCGCCTACGCCGTGGGGTTCGGCAGTCAATCCGCCTTTATCGCCGCCTTCAAGCGCGTGATGGGGTGCCTGCCCTCCGTCTATCAGGCAAGGGGGCGGACTTGATTTTTTCCAATTTTGCGAAAAATGTGCTTTTTTGTTGAAAACAGGCGCGTTTTGTGCTAAAATGATAATAGTATACCCAAAAGGAGTTGATCGTATGAGAAAAGCCGGTGTGCTGTTGCATATTTCCTCTCTGCCGGGGCCGTTTGGCTGCGGCACCTTCGGCCGTGAGGCGTACACCTTTGCCGATTTTCTGCACGCCGCGGGCTTTCGCATCTGGCAGGTGTTGCCCTTCAACGTGCCACACCGCGATGCCTCGCCCTACAGCTCGGTTTCCACGTTTGCACAAAACCCTCTTTTTATAGATCCCGCCACCCTGTGTGAAGAGGGCCTGCTCACCCGCGCGGAGCTGGAAACGCTCACGCGCGAAGCGCCCGCCAACGAAAAGGATTTTTACGCGCTTTCCCTCCACCGTGAGCCCTTTTTGCGCGCGGCCGCCGCGCGTGCAGATGCCGCACTTCGCGGGAACGTATCGGACTTTCTTGCACAAAACCCCAACGTGGAGCGCGCTTGTACCTATCTTTGCAAGGACGCCCCCACAGAGGAAAATTTCTTCTACTACGCCTTTTTGCAATACCAATTTTACAAGCAATGGCAAGCACTGCACGCCTATCTTGGCGCGCACGGCATTGAGGTGATCGGGGATATCCCGATCTACGCCGACCTGCACAGCAGCGAGGTGTATTTCCACCCCGAATGCTTTCTGCTGGATGCCGACAAAAAGCCGCCGTTCGTTTCCGGTGTGCCCGGCGACAGCTTTAACGAAGACGGACAGAAGTGGGGGCATCCGCTGTACCGTACCGAAGCGCTTGCTGCGCAGAATTATCGGCTGTTGTTTGACCGCATGGCCTTTGCCGCCAAATTCTACGACGTCACCCGCATCGACCACTTCCAGGCGATCGCCGCCTTCTACGCCATCCCTGCGGACGGCCACCCGCGCGAGGGGCATTGGGAAACAGGCGTGGGTGACCCCTTTGTAAAACGCCTTGTCAACGAGATCGGTGCCGAGCGCTTTATCGTGGAGGACTTCGACTGCTTCCCCGGCGGCTCGCACGCGCTGGCCGACCGCTACGGCCTCCCGGACATGAATACGCTGCAATTCTCTATGAACAAGGGCGAAAGCGTCGCCAATTACCGCGAGGCAACGGTGGCCTACACCGGCACGCACGACAATGACACTCTGATCGGCTACCTTTGCAAAATGTCACAAAAAAAGCGCGCACGTATTGCCGTATTGCTGCATCTGCCCCCCGACAGCACCGCGAAGGAAATTGCCCGCGCGGGCATGGAGGCGCTGTGTGCCTCACGCGCCGCGCGCGTGGTCATCCCCGCGCAGGACCTGCTCTTTGAGGGGGGCGAGAGCCGCATGAACGTCCCCGGCATCAGCGGACAGGGGAACTGGCACTGGCGCATCACGCACGAAAAGCTGGAAAAGCTTGAAAAACTCGCACCGTTATGGCACCAAACACTGAAAAAGTACGACCGATTGGAGGATCTTGTATGAGAGTTGTCAGCAACGTTCCCTTTGATATCACCGAGTATTGCGGCCATCTGATCGTCACCTATCTTTCCGAGGACAAAAAAGAGGTGGAAAATTTTTTAAAGCAGCTGCGTCGAAAGGGATATCACTTTGTGGAAAATGCGATCGATCCGCACAGCGTTCTGAACACCATCTGTGTGGCAGATATGGAGGACAAACTGCTGGATTGCGGATGCTACGTGCTTTGCCTGACCTCGCATTTTTTCAAAAGCCCCAACTGGCGGGCACTTTGTAACCACATCTGGTATCAGATCGGCCTCCTGGAGGCAAGGCACCCCGGTCGCGTTGTGCCGTATCAGTTCAAAAACGTACCCGTACCGGATCTTTCCAAGACCCCATTGCAGCGTCCGCACGCCATCAGCAACATGAAGGCGCTGGAGGAGATCTTTAAGGGGGATTTCCGCTCCACGATGGCAAAGTGCGATTTTTACAAAGAGGATACGTTGAACCGTACCGTACGCAACCGCCTTGGTTACACCAAGCTGGAGGTTGCCTTAAAGATCGAAAAATCTCTTTTTGAGGACACGCTTGCCAATTACAATTCAAACTTTAAAACCAAGCATGATAAGGAGAGCTTTCTGCGGCTTTTGCGCGACAATCTCTCCTGCGGTGCGCGTCTGATCAGCTTCGGTGCAGAAAGTCAGCTCACCACGCATCTCCTTCCCTACGCGGAAGAGATACATACCGTCACCAATATTGACTACCCCGTCAACTTTTCCTGCAAGCACGTATTCAAGCCGGAAAAAGAAGACGCCGAAAAGACCGATCTGTTGGGCGAATATTGGCTTGAGATCGTTCTGCCCGTGCACCGTCTGCTCGGTGTCAACTTCAAGTGCTTTATCGCGGGCAATAAGGATCTGCCCATCGGCTGTCTTGAAATGCTGTTCGGCCCCAATTTTGCCAAGGAGAACGACAAGGTCATGGTAGAGGATGAGGACAAGCTTTACTTCAGTCTGGATTTCCCGGAGGATGAAAGCTTTCAGCCCCCCGCACAGCTTGGGATCGGCAAAAAAGCCGACTATATGTTCCCGCAGTAAAAGGAAGGAGACATACGATGCAAGATACGATCTGCAAAATCAAGACACGGCCACCCTCCAAGGACGAAAAACGCTTGTTCGGTATTTTTATTTCCCATTCCAACGAGGATCTGGCGCGAGTAAAAAGTCTGGTCGCTTACATGAAAAGCCAAAAGCTGATCCCAATCTATGACAAGCAATTTCTCAAAGGCGGGCAGGACTATCTTTTGCGCATTCAGAAATGTCTGAAATGCTATGCGGGCGTGCTGGTCGTTACCAAAAACGCGCTGAATTCCGACTGGGTCAGCTACGAGTGCGGCTACCTGCGCTCGCTCGGCATGCCCGTGTACCTGTGGGACCCCGACGGTGTCTTTACACTGGATGCAAAGGAAACCGACACCGATCTTTTCAACACGCATATTTCGCAGTACCTGCCCGCCTACCGCACGATGGAATCCCTTGTCGAGGCGCTGAAGGAGCGCTCGGTCTACTCCGACATTTTCACGCAGGAGTGCTCGCAGATCCACACCGATCAATTCCATGAGATGCTGCAAAAAAACGTCGAGACCGTCATGCTGCGCATCACCTCACCGAACCTGATGGGAAAGAAGGATCTGTTCCGCGGTTGTAAGCTGGGCACCCTTGTCGTGAATTTCGGTATGTTTTATCCCAACCAAGGTGACGGCGTGCACTGCTGGGCACAGCGCACCGTCAATGACGAGGGGGAATACGTCACCGACGAGGCCCCCCTTCTGAAAAACGGTACGTGCGAGCTTTCCAAGCGTCCGTGCGCCATGTTCTCCGACGAAAAGCTCCACACCGACAAGCCGGATTGCGTCATCCTCAACCACGTCATCTTCAACGGGCATTATTTTGACCGCAACGAGCCGGATTTCGACAACAAGACGCTGGAGGACGACGGTCTGCTCACCTTCTACGTCCCCGTACACAAGCATTACGGCACGGAGTTCAAATTTATCATCGACGCCCCCTCCAACCAAAAGCACCATGACCTGTTGCGCCTTTTCGAAAAGATGGGTCTGAACCCCACCATTTCGGACAGCTTGAACACCTGGCGCATCTATCTTTCCCTGCCCGAGACCCCCTCGGAGGGGCTTTTCCGCCTGGAGCAGCATTTCCACAACAACTTTCTTTGCCCGCGCGCCCTGCAGGACCCCCAGAAGCGCGTCAAAAAAATGGTATGGGGTATCCGAAAAACAAAGCAAACAGAAAGCTAAGCCCACAAAAACGCCCGACGGAAATCCGTCGGGCGTTTTTTGCGCAAAACTCGCACCGTTATGGGGGTAAATGGCGGATACGCCCTTTGCCCCCCGCAGTATGGCCGTTCATCACACCTCTTGTGTGAAGAGTTTTGGGTGGGGGTGCGGGGGAGGTCTTTTGCCAAAAGCCCTCCCCCGCCTTCCACACACTTACCTCTCCCCCATTGCGCGCAGCGCCGCAAGAGCTGCCGAAAGCCCGCCGACCTCGTCGATGAGACCGCAGGCGACCGCCTCGTTGCCGTCAAGCACCGTGCCCACGTCGGTCGCCATCTCGTCGGGGCGCATCATTAGCTCCTCCAGACGCGTGGCACCGATGCGCGAGTGGCGACAAATAAAATCGCTGATGCGCCCTTGCATCTCGCGCAGGGCGCGAAAGCTTTGCGGCACGCCGAGTACCAGCCCCGTGGTGCGCACGGGGTGGATGGTCATGGTGGCGCTCGGCACGATGAAGGAACGCTTTGCCGATACCGCCAGGGGCACCCCGATCGAGTGTCCACCGCCCAACACCAAGGACACCGTCGGTTTTTGCATCGAAGCGATCAGCTCCGCAAGCGCGAGGCCCGCCTCCACGTCCCCGCCCATCGTATTGAGCACCACCAGAAGCCCCTTCACGTCCGGATTTTCCTCGATCGACACCAAAAGCGGGATCAGATGCTCGTATTTGGTGGTCTTTTGATCGTTGCCGAGCAGATAATGCCCCTCGATCTGTCCGATGATCGAAAGACAGTGGATCCCGTTCCCCTCACCGCCCACCGTGGTCCCACCGATCTCCCGGATCTCCTCCAGCATCTCATTTGCGCCGCTTTTTTCCTTTTCCCTGTCCATTTTGCACTCCTTTTTTCGTTTTCTTCTTATTCTTCTCAATATTTCTTCGTTTTTTGCATTTACAAAAAGATTTTTTTATGTTATAATGATGGTAACTGCGGGTCATTCCGCAAATATCTTAAATTTTACATACGAGGTGTGAAAAAATGGCAAAGCAATTTCTTGTCGAAACTTCCGCACGTCACATTCACGTGACGGCCGCAACCTTCGCCACCCTGTTCGGCGCTGACGCTGAGTTGCACAACAAAAAGGATCTTTCCCAGCCCGGTCAGTACGCGTGCGAGGAGCGCGTGAAGCTGGTTGGCCCCAAGGGCGAGATGGCCGTGACCATCCTTGGCCCCTTCCGTCCCGCAGATCAGGTCGAGCTTTCCTTTACCGATGCCCGCGCGCTGGGTCTGAAGGGCGTGCCGGTTCGTGAGAGCGGCGACGTGGCAGGCACCCCCGGCGTGAAGCTGGTCGGTCCTTGCGGCGAGGTGGAGATCACCGAGGGCGTGATCGTTGCCAAGCGCCACATCCATATGACTACCGCCGATGCCGCCGAGCTCGGTGTTGCCGACAAGCAGATCGTTTCCGTGAAGCTTGACACCGCCCGCCCCGTCATCCTTGGTGACGTTGTGGTGCGCGTTTCCGACAAGTTCGCGCTTGCTATGCACATCGACACCGACGAGTGCAACGCTGCCGCCGCCTTTGGCGAAGTGATGGGCGAGATCGTCTGATCAAAAAGAGGCAAATGATGAAGATCGTTGCAGTAGGCGACCCCTATTTGAAATCACAGTATTATGTGGACTGCTTCGCCGCACATCCGGAATACGACCTCACAGTCTTTGAATTCGGCTCTGCGGATCAGCAGGAAATGCGACACATCTTCCACACCGTGGAAATGAACGGCCCCGAGGCCGTGCCGCTGCCCGACGGGCTGATGGAGGCCATTGAGGATGCCGACGTGCTGATGGTGCACATCTGCCCCGTGCCGCGCGCCCTTCTGGAGCGCGGCAAAAAGCTGCGCGCGGTGCTTTCCAACCGCGGGGGGCTTGAGAACATCGATATGAAAGCCGCCACCGAGCGCGGCATCGTCGTGCTGAACAACCCCGCCCACAACGCCAACGGCGTGGCGGAGCTTGCCGTCGGTCTGATGATCACGGAAACGCGCAACCTGGCACGCGCCCATATGGGTCTGATGCAGGGCAACTGGCGCGAGGACTTTTATAACAAGGACAACATCTGGGAGCTGCGTGGCAAGACCGTCGGTCTTGTCGGCTTCGGCACCATCGGGCACCTTGTGGCAGAGCTTTTGCACGTGTTCGGGTGCAAGATCCTGGTCAACGACATCAAGATCGACCCCGAGGACGAAATGCTCGCCCGCCTGCCCATCAAGGTGGTGGACCTGCCCACGCTGATGCGCGAGAGCGACATCGTTTCCCTGCACGTGCGCGGCAGCGAGATGGTGCTCACGCGCGAAATGCTCTCCCTGATGCAGCCGCACGCCTTCTTCATCAATACGGCACGCGCGTATCTGGTGGATTACGAGGCGCTTTACGAGCTGCTTCGCGACCGCAAGATCATGGGTGCCGCCATTGAGGTACACCCCGAGGAGCCGCTGCCCCCCGATTACCCCTTCCTCGGCCTTGACTGCGTCACGCTGACCACCCACCGCGGCGGCGCGACCATCAACGCCTACAGCGACAGCCCCGAGATGCTGGTCAAGGACTATGCCCGCTATCTCGCGGGACAAAAGCCCCGCTTCTTTGCCAACCCCGAGGTGGGTAGGCAAAAGGGAGTCATCTGAACCCGCCCTAAAGCCTTGCTTTTCGGCGCTTTTGGTACTTGCCGTGCTTGCAAAGTCCACACTTGGCGGCGCGCGCCAAGCACCCAAATCACACAAAAATCAAAGGCTTTCGGGTCATCCAAGTTTTGAGAGAACAAATATTTGCAGATGCGAGGGAAATTTTTGCAGTCATATGCAGATATTACAAGAAAATTTCCCAATGCAGATACGGATATTTGCCTCTCAAAACCGAGTTCAGATCATTCCCTCTTGCCTACGGCAGATAATTTCCCTTCGCCTTTTGCAGGGTAACGCCTGCCGAAGATAAAAAAGTTAATCTAAAAAAGGAGATAAAAACATGAGCAACGTAAGTGAAATGCCTTACGCACAGAGCTTGGAAGTTCAGCATATGTGCAAGGTACAAAAGGGCTGCGATCACGGCCCCGCTCCCATTCCCGAAGAGGGCAAGTGGGTGCAAGCAAAGCAGATCACCGACATTTCCGCATACACCCACGGTGTGGGATGGTGCGCACCCCAGCAGGGCGCGTGCAAGCTCTCCCTCAACGTGAAGAATGGCATCATCGAGGAGGCCCTGGTTGAGACCATCGGCTGCTCCGGTATGACCCACTCCGCCGCTATGGCTGCCGAGATCCTTCCCGGCAAGACCCTTTTGGAGGCGCTGAACACCGACCTTGTGTGTGATGCCATCAACACCGCTATGCGCGAGCTGTTCCTGCAGATCGTGTACGGCCGCAGCCAGTCTGCCTTCTCTGAGGGCGGCCTTGTCATCGGCGCCGGCATGGAGGACCTCGGCAAGGGCGAGCGCTCCATGGTCGGTACCATGTACGGCACCAAGGAAAAGGGCGTTCGTTACCTTGAGATGACCGAGGGCTACTGCACCCGCATGGCTCTGGACGAGAACAACGAGGTGATCGGCTATGAGTTCGTTTCTCTTGGCAAGATGACCGATATGATCAAGAAGGGCATCGAGCCCAACGAAGCTTACGAGAAGGCCAAGGGTACCTACGGCAGATTTGCTGACGCCGTCAAGTACATTGACCCCCGTAAAGACTGATAGGAGGTAGCGTATCATGGCAAAATTTGAAGGTTACGAAAGACGCGAGGCGAAGATTCTTGCCGCGCTGAAGGAATACGGCATCAACTCCATTGACGAGTGCAAGGAGATCTGTGACGCCAAGGGCATCGACCCCTACAAGATCGTAGAGGAGACTCAGCCCATCTGCTTTGAGAACGCCAAGTGGGCATACACCGTTGGCGCCGCTATCGCCATCAAGAAGGGCTGCACCAAGGCCTCTGACGCCGCTGCCGCTATCGGCATCGGTCTGCAGGCATTCTGCATCCCCGGCTCCGTTGCTGAGAACCGCAAGGTTGGTCTTGGCCACGGCAACCTGGGCGCTATGCTCCTTTCCGAGGAGACCGATTGCTTCTGCTTCCTCGCCGGCCACGAGTCCTTCGCCGCCGCTGAGGGCGCGATCAAGATCGCACTCAACGCCAACAAGGTGCGTAACAAGCCCCTGCGCGTGATCCTGAACGGTCTTGGCAAGGATGCTGCCTACATCATCTCCCGCATCAACGGCTTCACCTACGTGAAGACCCAGTTCGATCCCGCCACTGAAGAGGTGAACGTGATCTCTGAGAAGCCCTTCTCCAACGGTCCCCGCGCAGCAGTCAAGTGCTACGGCTCTGACAGCGTGCCGGAGGGCGTTGCGATCATGAGACTGGAGAACGTCGGCGTTTCCATCACCGGTAACTCCACCAACCCCACCCGCTTCCAGCACCCCGTTGCAGGTACCTACAAGAAGTGGTGCCAGGAGAACGGCAAGAAGTATTTCTCCGTTGCCTCCGGCGGCGGCACGGGCCGTACCCTGCACCCCGATAACATGGCTGCAGGCCCCGCTTCCTACGGCATGACCGATACCCTCGGCCGTATGCACGGCGACGCACAGTTCGCCGGCTCCTCCTCCGTGCCCGCTCACGTAGAGATGATGGGCCTCATTGGCGCAGGTAACAACCCCATGGTCGGCATGACGGTTGCTGTTGCTGTTGCTATCGAGGAGAGCTACAAATAATCCTTGATTTGCAAGGCTTTCAAGAGCGTTCGTAGGGGCGACCAGTGGTCGCCCGCGGGCGTTCAATGAACGCCCCTACAAAATCACAAATAAAAAGTTGGACACATCATTTTAGGTTCGCCCTATATGATGTGCCCAATTTATTTTTGTCCAACAGACAAAGAGCACGCGCTTTGACCGTGACACTCCGTTGACAGCAAAAAAAATCTATGATATAATAAATCAAATCATATCACTTTTGAAAACACATAGAAAACACCGAATATTGGGAGGACGATCTATGAAAAAGAAATGGACAACGGCAAAATTGATCATGACCGCCCTGCTGGCAGTATTGTTGTTGCTTTGCTGCGCGCTTGGTATGCTTTCCTGCGGGGACTCCTCCTCGAAGGAGCTTGCCGCCCTGCAAGAGGAGCTTTCCTCCCTTCAAGCAGAGCTTGAGGCACTGGAGCAGGCGGGCGAAGTGGGAAGCGCCTATGCCGAGACCCTGCAGGACGAGATCACCCGCCTTGAGACCCTGGTTCAGGGTCTGCGCGCTTGCCTTAAGGGCGAGCACAGCTACGGCACCTGGAGCGGCAATGCCGAGGGCACGCACAAGAGAACCTGCGTGTATTGTGCAGCATCCGACGAGGGGACTTGCGACTACGGCGATTGGAGTGGCAACGGTGACCACACCCACACAAGAGTGTGCAAAACCTGCAGCTTCTCTGTCAGCGCCGATTGCGCTTACAGCTGCACCGACAACCGGGATCAGACCCACAACGCCGTCTGCGTGACCTGCGCCCAGACCGCCACCCTTGCCTGCGAATTTGACAATGGCTTTTGCAAGAAGTGCGACGGTTACGAGAAGCCCGACGTGAATGCCGACGGTGCTTATGCGCTTGGCAATGCGGGCGAGCTGTATTGGTTCGCGCGGCATGTCTCCGAGGCAACCACTGTCGAGGGGAGTACCGTTGATGCCGTGCTGACAGCCGATATTACGGTAAACGAGAACGTACTGAATGAGAATTATGAGCTGACCGAGAACGTTGCATCGCTTCGCGTGTGGATTCCCATTCAGATCTATGCCGGACGGTTTGACGGCAAAGGGCACAGCATCTCCGGCTTGTATTGTGATGATGCAACGGCAAAAAACGTCGGCTTGTTTGGCACTTTGGCATACACCTCTCGCCGAGAGGAAAACGACCTCCAGGGCATCCACGTGAAGGATAGCTTTTTTTGTGGAAAAGAGAACGTTGGCGGGCTCGCAGGAGACGGCTTCAACCTTGACAATGCCGGATGGAAGGTTGTGGATTGCTCCTTTGACGGCGTTTGCGTGGGAACGAATTACGTAGGCGGTATCATCGGAAACATAGAAAGCTCTTCTTCCCTGACGAATTGCCACGCATCCGGAAGAATTCTGGGAAATACCTACGTAGGCGGTATCATAGGGGGTACAAAAGCAAAGACCTTAGAAGCAGAGCTATGCACGTTTACGGGCAGCGTTCTGTTGGACACCACGGCCGGGGCCGTTTCATTGTCCGGAGGAGGCATCGGAGGGATCTGCGGTGGCACCCGTGGTGACGGGATCACGATCTTTCAGTGTGCTGTGATCGGGCACGTAGGACTCCCCGAGGAGTATGACATCAAGGTGCATTTTGAAGACAAAGACCTCTCGCACGACTCTTGGTTTGCTTACTATATCGGCGGTATCGTAGGACATGCGGCTACATTTCGTGTTGCCCGCTGTACCTTCACGGGCACCGTCAAGGGCGGAATGAGGGTCGGCGGCATTGCCGGTTCCTTTACTAAAATGCCTCTCAACACGTCGAATCACGTCAAGGGAAACGTCATTGGAATAGATGCCGTGGGCGGTATATGCGGCGCAATGCTTAGCTCTGAAATTGCAAGCTCCACCTTTGAGGGCGACGTTTCGGGCAGAGAGCACGTGGGCGGTATCCTTGGACTGTCGCTCACCCCTGACAACCGCATCATCAACTGCCTGATGGTTGGCGCCGTCAGTCACGAGGGGGAATACGCCGGTGTGGTGCATACCGATTATGAGTCCGGCTACAGTGACTACAAAAATATTCTTTCCGAAAACAACTACTATCTTCTGACCGCAGGAGAGGCGAAGGTTACGCAGGGCTGCACCGCTGTGACTCAGGCGCAGCTCGCAAGCGGCGAGGTCTGCTATCGGCTCGGCAATAACTTTGGTCAGGAGCTTGGCGTGGACAGCCTGCCTACCCCGACCAAAAGCGAATATAAGGTGTATTACGTACCCGTTTGCGACGGAACTGAGATCAAAACGATATACACCAACACTCCCACGCGCGAGGGACATACTGTGACCGACGGTCGCTGTGAGTGCGGTGTTGGCACCGAGGAGGTGTAGCCCCCGGTTGCTATGACCGTGATTGTGGCGATCAAAGAGACTGCTGTGCAAAAGTCTCCCCTCGCGCTCCCTTCAAAATCTTTATACAAAAAACAGACCACCGTGCGGCGGTCTGTTTTTTTGTTTTCTTATATTCCAAGCAACTGCTTTTTCTTTGCTTCGAATTCTTCCTGAGTAATAACACCGGCGTCCAGCAGAGACTTCAATTTCAAAAGGTCATCCATCGAAGAGTTCTGCGTATTTTGCTGTACTTTCGTCTCGTTAATGGTACTTTCTTGTCGCTCGTTGATCTTTTGTCCCAAAACCTCGCCAATGGCCGCATAGTTGCCGATCAACACAAACTTTGTCAGTCCGGAAGAAGTAGCCACTGCAATCGTCGAGAACAACTTTCTTGTGCTATAAGCGGAAACCATGTACAAAGGCAAAACCACTTCTTTACCAAAAAAGGTTTTCCCTCTTACGTTCTTTTCGGTAACGATTAACTCGCACTTGCTGAATGCCCAGTAAAGAATTGCGCCAACCACGCCAACCAAAAAGAACGTGCAACCCAAAATAAAAAACACTAAACACGTTTCGTTGTTATCAAAGGCCGCTTCGATAGCCAAGTCCATGTCGATACCATAATATGACCAATCCTCAACCTCAATCGTTAAAAGCCCCAAAAATATAACTGCAAAGAGGGCAAGGCACGAAATAAAAATTGCGAAAAGTATTGCTTTGCTTTTTTTGTCAATTTCGCTTTTGATCAAAACTTGATCGTTTGTTGTGTTGTTCATCGTCTGTTTCTCCTTTTGTTTTATTGTGGAAATCCTCTCATTTTTAACTCTTTTGAGTTACATTTGCATTTTACCACATTTTCTGCGCGTTGTCAACCCATTTGAGTTAATATTTTTTACTTTTCCCCGCTACAATATAGTTAACCCACAAGAGTTAGGAGGGGCTATGAATATTGGGAAAGCAGTAAGGTTTCGGATACTGGAGTTGTGCCGACAGCATGACATTACGTTAAATAAGCTCTCTATCATCTGCGGCATCACACAATCCACGCTGAACAACATTGTCAGCGGGCGAAACAACTCTACCACCGTCTCCACCATACAAAAGATCTGCGACGGGCTGGAGATCACGATCCTCGACTTTTTCACCTCCCCGCTTTTTGAGAATTTAGAGCAAGAAATAAAATAGCAGACCGCCCAAGACAAAGGCGGTCTGCTGTTTTTGTTGACAATTCTGCTTGAAAGTGCTATAATTATGCAAAGGATATTACGTATGATAGAATATCACTTCTCCTTTCTTTATAAAACGGCACACACTCTGGGATTTTGGAGGGACAACGATGAAAAAGACATTTTGGATCGCAACACTATTGATCTTCGTTTGCGCGCTCACCTTCGCGGCCTGCGACGGCATCGCGCAAGGGGGCGAGGCAGATCACACCCACGCATTTGGCGAGTGGAAGATCACCGAAACCGCCACCTGCCTTGTAACGGGGCGTGAGGAGCGCACCTGCGCCTGCGGCGAAACGGAGGCCCGCGTCATTCCCCCGCTTGCGCACACCGAGGCCGTCGACGCCTCCGTAGCTCCCACCTGCACCGCGACGGGCCTTACGGAAGGCAAGCACTGCGCGGTCTGCAACACCACACTGGTGGAACAGGCCATAGTTGCCCCCGTTCCCCACACGCCGATCGTCGATCCGGCGCTGGCACCCACCTGCACCGCAACAGGGCTTACCGAGGGCGCGCATTGCGCGGTCTGCAATACCACGCTGACACCGCAAAGCAAAATAGATCCCGTTCCGCACGTACTGTCCGTCCTTGCGGCCGTAGCCCCTACCTGCACTACCACAGGCCTGACCGAGGGCACGCGTTGCGTGGTCTGCAACACCACGGTTCAGCCCCAAACGATAGTCCAAACCGTTGCCCACACACCGGTCATTGACGCGGCCGTGGCCCCCACCTGCAGCTCCACCGGACTTACCCAAGGCGAGCATTGTGCGGTCTGCAATACCACGCTGGTGGCACAAACCACGCTCGATCCCATCCCGCACACGCCCATTATTGACGCGGCCGTGGCGCCCACCTGCACCGCAACAGGGCTTACCGAGGGCGCGCATTGCGCGGTCTGCAATACCACGCTGACACCGCAAAGCAAAATAGACCCCGTTCCGCACGTACTGTCCGTCCTTGCGGCCGTAGCCCCTACCTGCACTACCACAGGCCTGACCGAGGGCACGCGTTGCGTGGTCTGTAACACCACG
>SVSG01000022.1 GCA_015064415.1 Oscillospiraceae bacterium
GTTGGCCTTCCCCAAGGAGGGGAAGTTGCCCTCGCTTCGCGAGCGCGTCGACACAACGCTCGGCGTTGGTCGCGGGGGACCGCGACAGCGGTGGATGAGGATGTCGGCACACACATGCCGGGAAAGCACCTTGCCGTTCGCTTGTTTGTGGGTGTGCGCCATTCTTTGTGCATCGCGGATCGCGGCGGGAGACTACTCTTCCGTCATCCTTCGGATGCCACCTTCCCTCACAAGGGAAGGCAAACAATATCGTCACTTTTGGTCAATAGACGGCAATAAAATCTACTTTTGACGTTTTAAATAATAGCAAGCATTCCGTCTGTTGATAAGACTATGGCATTGGGCAGCCTTCCCTTGTGAGGGAAGGTGGCTTTTGCGTAGCAAAAGACGGAAGAGTAGTCCCGGTGCAAACAAATTTACGCACCTCCGCTTCTGCCCTGCGGACGGGGCCCGGCGCTTATTTTTCCTCAGAATCCTGATCGTCCTTATCGTCTCTGTCACCGAGGAAGTCGGTGTCGGCGACGGGCATTTCGGGGGCGTCGCTGTCGTTTGCCATCTCCTTTTCCATTTCGGCAAGGGTGGGGAGCCCCTCGGCGGCGCTTTGCTCCGCCTCCTGCTTGGCCCTCTCGCGCTCGATCTCGGCGGCGCGGGCGGCGTTGGCCTCGCGGCTGGCGCGCTCACGCTCGGCGGCGATCTCCTCCAGCATCTCGGCCGTGACCTCATCGTGCTCCATCACAAACTTGAACTGGTCGCCGTCCATATCCTCGTGCGCCAGCAGGTAATCCGCGATGAAGTGGAGCTTGGCAATATTGGCAAGCAGCAAATTCTTTGCCACCTGATACCCTTCCGCGATCAGGGCGTGGATCTCCTCGTCGATCACGGCGGCAATGCTTTCCGAATAGTCCGCGTTCGAGGAGAAGTCGCGGCCAAGGAAGACCTCGCTTTGCTCGGTACCGAAGCGGCGCGGGCCCAGCTTTTCCGACATGCCGAACATGGTGACCATGCGCTTGGCGGTGGCGGTGGCGCTCTGGATATCCGAATAAGCGCCGCTGGTGACGTCGCCGAAGATGATCTCCTCGGCGGCGCGGCCACCGAGCGTCATGGCGATCTCGTTCTTGTATTCCTGCTTATACTTCTGATAGCGATCCGCCTCGGGACGGAAGCTGGTATAGCCCAGTGCGCCGCGCCCCGTGGGCACGATGGTGATAAGGTGCACGGGATCGGTGTGCAGAAGGTAGCCCACCATGGCGTGGCCCGCCTCGTGATACGCAGTGTTCTTCTTTTCCGCGTCGCTCATCATGTGCGTCTTTTTCTTCGGGCCCATCAGGATCTTGTTGAGGGCATCCTCGATCTCGTCCATACCGATCAGCGACTTGTTGCGGCGGGCGGCAAGCAGCGCCGCCTCGTTCAAAAGGTTGGCAAGATCCGCACCCGTAAAGCCGACGGTGATCTTTGCCACGCGGGAAAGATCCACAGAGGGCTCCATGGGCTTGTTGCGCGCGTGGACGCGCAACACGTCCTCGCGCCCCTTGAGGTTGGGGCGGTTGACCGTGATCTGACGGTCGAAGCGGCCGGGACGCAACAGCGCGGGATCCAGCACGTCCGCGCGGTTGGTGGCGGCGATCACCACGATGCCGTCATGCGAGCCGAAGCCGTCCATCTCGACAAGCAGCTGGTTCAGGGTCTGCTCGCGCTCGTCATGTCCGCCGCCAAGGCCTGTGCCGCGCTGGCGACCGACGGCGTCGATCTCGTCGATGAAGATGATGGCGGCAGGACTCTTTCTGGCGGTGTCAAAGAGGTCGCGCACGCGCGAAGCGCCCACGCCCACGTACATTTCCACAAAATCAGAGCCGGAGATCGAGAAGAAGGGCACGCCCGCCTCGCCCGCAACGGCCTTGGCAAGCAGCGTCTTACCCGTACCGGGAGGGCCCACCAAAAGCACGCCGTGCGGGATCTTTGCCCCAAGCCCCGTGAACTTGTGGGGGTTCTTGAGGTATTCGACGATCTCCTCCAGCTCCTCCTTTTCCTCGTCGGCGCCTGCCACGTCCGCAAAGGTCACGCGGTCCTTGCCGTCGGTGGGGGTGTGCACGCGCGCCTTACCGAAGCCGGAAAGCTTGGTGCCGCCACGGCCACCTGCCGTGCTGCTCATCATAAAGAACCACAGCACCACGAACACCAGAATGATGACGGCGTAAGGCAGGATGCTGACCCACCAGGGGGTGGGCGTGATGGGCTGAATGTCGTATTTTTGCAGATGCCCGTCGGGATTTTGGTGGTTTTGCGTCACCAGCTCACCGCAGTACTCCTGGAAAAGCCCCAGCGACAGCAGCTGATAGCCGATCTGCTCGGTCTCAAAGCCGCCGTCCGCCTTCTGTATGCGGTTGCCGTCCTTATCGGTTTTGATGACCGTCATCACAAGATAATAGTTTTCGTCGATGACGAATTCCTGCACGTTGTCCTTTTCGAAATACGTCACCACGTCGCTGAGCACCAGCTTCTCCTCCTCCGTCTTCTGGAAGATGATCGTGACCACCGCAATGATCACACCGACCAGAAGCAGGTAGAAAAGAATTGATTTCAAATGTTTCTTCATGGGTTTCCTCCGTGTTGGGTATTAGTATGTGTGTTTGCCCTCACATACCGTATGGTATTTACTTCCGTCGCGCGGGGCAACGGTCATAGTCTTATTGAAAAAAGAGAAGCAGCGTTTTGTCCGCGTGCTTCGCGGCTCCGTCGCGCAAGGGCCCGCCCGGTACGGCAAGCACCCCCGCCTCATCGCAAAGAAGCGGCATGCGTGCGCGCACCTCGGGGGGGAATTTTGCCATGGCAGGCAGCTTGCGCACCGTTTTGTGCATGCCGCCCGACAAAATGCGATCTCCCGCGCGGCGATTGCGCAAAAAGATCCTACCATTCATTATAGCAGAACAAAAATCCACCCGCATGGCGTATTTGTAAACATTCCTTGCGTCCGTATCATAATTCATGTCAGGATCGCCAAGCACTGCCACGCCGATCCCGAAGGGCAACGGGTTTTCCCCCTCCCGCAACGGGATCTCGTAATCCCCCGTTGGCATTTCTTGTGGGGGTAGGATGCAAAGGCATCCCCTCTCGATCTGCACGCGTGCCGCGGGGAGCGAGAGCGTCGCATGCGGCCGCGGCTCCCGCAAAAGCGCCGCGATCGCGTCGATATGCACGGCCTCGGGGGGCATGGGCAACAGACGCTGCAGCACGCGCACGAGGATCGGGCGCGGCAGGGCGGCCAGCGCCGCCGTTGCGGGGGTGTTCCCCTCCCGCCTCAGAAAATCCTCGGCAAGCGCGGCAAGATACGCCTCATCCTCGGCAAGCGAGGCGGCACAGCGCGCGGCGCGCGCGGCACCTGCGGGCCAAAGCTCGGCAAGCACGGGCATCACCTCGGCGCGCAAGCGGTTGCGCGGACAGCAGGGCTCGCTGTTGGTGCTGTCCGTCACAAAATCAAGTGCGTTTTGTGCACAGTAGTCTAAAATTTGCTGCTTGGTCAGCTGTAAAAAGGGGCGCACCACAAAGCCGCTATTCAGCGGGCGCA
Organism: Oscillospiraceae bacterium; assembly: GCA_015064415.1. Classification (GTDB taxonomy): domain Bacteria; phylum Bacillota; class Clostridia; order Oscillospirales; family CAG-272; genus Firm-07. The sequence goes on from SVSG01000022.1 coordinate 3,563, forward strand.
CGGCGGGAATGCCGCAAAGCCCCCTTGCCCCCGCACCGCGCAAAAGGTGCTGAAGCATGGTCTCCAGCTGGTCGTCGGCGTGATGGGCGGTGGCAAGCATCGGGATGTCGCGCGCGTGCAGAAAATCGGCAAGCGCCGCATAGCGCGCTTCGCGCGCGGCACTCTCCAGCCCCAGCCCCTTCTCTGCGGCAAGGGCGGGCACGTCAACGCATTGCACCTCGCACGGCACGCCAAGTGCCGCGCAAAGCTCGCGGCAAAAGGCCGCGTCGCGATCCGCCTCTTCACCGCGAATGCCGTGGTGCACGTGGATCGCATATAAGGGCCCCTTATGCCACGTGTGCAGCACGTGCAAAAGGGCCACGGAATCCGCACCGCCCGACAGCGCCACGGCAAGCGGCGCATCGGGGGCACACCCCGCCAGCACGTGCGGGGGCACATAACCCGTAAGGGGCGTTTTCAGATTCATTGCGGGGGCTCCTCGCGATGCTCGGTATCCAGCGTGAGGAACTTGGTGTACGCGCCGATCCAGCCCACCTCGATGTTACCGGTCGAGCCGTGACGGTTCTTCTGAATGATGACCTCGGCGGTGTTGCCGCCCTGATCCTCGGGCGAGCGTCCTGCTTTATAGTACTCGTCACGGTACAAAAACATAACCACGTCGGCGTCCTGCTCGATAGAGCCGGATTCACGCAGGTCGGACAGCTGCGGGCGCTTATCGGTACGTCCCTCGGTGCCACGCGACAGCTGGGCACAGCAAAGGATCGGGATGCGCAATTCCTTGGCCATCAGCTTGAGTCCGCGCGAGATCACGCCGACCTCCAGCGCGCGGTTATCGTAATGCTGCTCACTTTCCATCAATCCCATGTAGTCGATGACCACGAAGCCGAGGTTTTCCACACGGCGCAGCTTGGATTTGATGCCCGTCACCGTCATACCCGAGGTATCGTCGATCAGAATATTGGCGGCGGAAAGACGCATGGCGGCGTCCGCGATCTTTTTCCAGTCCTCGGGGGTCAGCTGTCCCGAGCGCAACGCGCGGCTGTCCACCATCGCCTCGCTGGAAAGCAGACGGCTGACCAGCTGCTCGGCCGACATCTCAAGCGAGAAGATACAGACCGCTTTTTTACTGGAAATGGCCACGTTGGTGGCGACGTTCAGGGCAAAGCTGGTCTTGCCCATACCGGGACGGGCACCAAGGATAATGAGGTCAGAGTCACCCATGCCGACAAGCACGCGGTCCACACCGGAAAAGCCGGTGGGCGTGCCCTGTGCCTCGCCGTCGCTGTCCGCCAGACGCTTCAGATTTTCCAGCACGTCGCGCAGCACGTCGCGGATGTGGCGCAGGTTGCGGCTGTCGCGGCCTTGCGCGATATCGTTGAGCTGTCCTTGCGCATAGTCCAGCACGTGAGAAACGCCCTCCTGCTCGGCATAGGTCATGTCCGAGACCTCCTGACAGACCGTGATGATCTGTCGGCGGGTGCTTTCCTCTTTTACGATGTGGGCATAGTCGGTGATGTTCACCGCGCTCGGCGTTGCCTCCAGAAGGGCGCGGATATACTCCTCCCCGCCGGATTTTTCATACACGCCCTTGTGCACCAGCGTGTCCACCAGTGTGACGAAGTCGATCTCACAGCTGGTCTCGAACAGCTCGCGCATGGCGTGGAAGATCTGCTGATGCTCGGTGACGTAAAAGTCCTCCGCGCGGATGAGCGTCAGCACCTCGGTGATCGAGGCGGGGTCGATCAGGATCGACCCGAGCAGGGCGCGCTCTGCCGTGAGCGAGGCGGGCATTTTCCGCACAAGCTCGGCATCCTCACCCTGCCAGTATTCGTTCGTACGCTCTGCCATGGCTTACTTTTCGGTGACGATCAGACGGATCTTGCCCGTCACGTCGGTGTAAAGGCGCACGTCCACCTCATAGCTGCCGTAGGCCTTGATCGGCTCGGTCATGGTGATCTTGCGCTTGTCCACGGCGATGCCGTGCTCGGCGGCCAGCTTTTCGGCAATATCCTTGGAGGTGATGGCCCCGTAAAGGCGTCCGTCGGCGGATGCGCCCACGCGGAACACCGCCTGGAAGGTGGTCAGCTTTTCTGCGATCTCGCGGGCGTTGGCGCGCTCCACGTCGATCTTATGCTGGGCGGCCGCCTGCTTGTTCTTCAGCTCGGTCACGGCCTGGTTGTCTGCCTGCTTTGCCAGCTTGCGGGGGAAGAGATAGTTGCGGGCGTAACCGTCCGAAACCTCTACCAGCTGGTCCTTTTTGCCCTGTCCTTTTACGTCTGTCAAGAGAATAACTTTCATGTTCTGATCCTTTCTGTCTATCGGTTTACTTACCGTTGTCTTTGTTTTCTTTTTCGTCGGCATCGGGGTCGGCAAAGAAGGATGCCACAGCATTCTTCAGCGCCGCAATGGCCGCCGTCAGCTGCACGTTTTCCAGTCGTGCGCCTGCAGAGTCGAAGCGGCCGCCGCCGCCCATCTTCTCCATGATCTTCTGCACGTTGATCGAACCGTCCGAGCGGCCCGAGATGTGGACCACACCGTCCACGACCACCAGCGCAAAGGAGGCGCCGACACCGCGCACGGCAAGCAGGCGGTCTGCCTCCTTGGCGGCGGCGATACGGTCGGCCGTGCCGCGCCCCGTGCCCTCGCTCCAGGTGATGCCCACGCTATCACCCTGCATCAGCACGCAGTCCGCGAAGCTGTGCTCGCACAGATAATCCTCATAGCTCTGGTTGAAGAAGGTGTTCACGCGCTCCGCGTTCGCGCCCTTGCCGTACAGATAGCGCGCCGCGTCCAGCGTACGCGTACCCGTGTTGCGGGCAAAGCGGTCGGTATCCAGCATGATACCCGACAGCATCACGCTGGCCACCTCGTCGTTGATCAACTGGTGAATATCGTTTTCCGAGCCGGTCTCGCTTTGCTCCAGCATCTCGCTGACCAGCTCACAGGTGGAGGAGGCACTGCCGTCGATATAGTTGATGACGGGCTCGAAATCGTACTCGCCCGATTGCAGATGGTGGTCGATGATGGCGATCTTGCCCGACACCTCCTGCACGTTCTTGGCAAGGGCCGCGTCCTCTACGTTATTGAAGTTGTTGACGTCCACCACCAGAAGCAGGGTGCCGGGGCGCACCAGATCCATGCCCTTATGCGCGGACACGAACATGTCGGCATATACGGGAGAGGAGGCCAGACGCCGCGTGGCGATGCGGAAATTGGTGTTGGAAAGGTTGGAGATGATCTTGGTGGGCACGCCCGCGAAAAGGCCGAACTGCGCCATGCCGACGGCGGCACCGATGCAGTCGAAATCGGGGCCGGAGTGGCCCATGATCAGGACGTTGTCCGCCTCGGAAATTTTGGAAAGCAGGAAGTTGGCCACCACGCGCGACTGCACCTTGGTGCGGCGGCGGAAGGGGGGCGTGTCACCGCCGTGATAGCGGATGCCGTCCAGACGTCGCACAGCCACCTGGTCACCGCCGCGCTGCAGCGCCATGTCCAGGGCGTTCTCCGCCTCCAGCGCGCGCTCGGCCATCGTGCCGTTGGAAAGCGCAATGCCCACCGACAGCGTGACGGGGATGCTGTACTCACCAAGTCGGATGTCACGCACGCGACCCAGCAGGTCGCGGAATTTGTTTTCCTCGCACTCTGCCAGCTTTTCCTGCGAGAAAAGCAGGATGTAACGGTCGCGTTCGTACTCGCGCAAAAAACCGTTCACGGAGGCGGCAAAGTGGATCAGAATATCGTCCACGCGGCGGGAAATGTCACGGTAGCTGGTGCGGGTGTACTGCGTCAGCTCCTCCAGGTTGTCCACGTCGATGTAGGCAACCACGGGCATTTCGCGCTCGGTCTTTTCCTTCAGATCAAGCAGCTCGGTGGCGTCGTTGAACACGACCATGAAGTTCTGGCGGTCGTTCAGCTCGATCTCGTAGGTGCGCACCGCGTAGCGGCCGCAGTCCTGCAGCTGTACGACCTTACTGCTTTTGGTCAGGCGGAAATCCGCCTCGGGCGGGGCCTGCGTCGGCTTTTCCGCGTCCGCCTTGATCGCGGCCATGGAAAGATGTGTGGGCGCCTTATAGCGCTCTGCCTCGCGGATCTCCTTCAGCGTCACGCCGCCGCAAAGCTCGGACACGTTGCCGTGGAAGAAGGGGTCCTTGGCGCCGATCAGGTTCTGCAGTGCCTCGTTCATCACGCGCACGCGCCCCTCACCGTCCGTGATGGCATAAGGAAGCGGAATGCTGTACTTGAACAGATTGTGCATCTTGTCATTGAGGGTCTGGTGCATGACGCGCTCGTTGCGTCGCATGTGCTGCCTGATCAGATACAGCGCGTAAACAAGTGCCGCAAACAGGGCGTAGGCAAGCAGGAAGATCCACGACATGACCTCGGGGGCGTCGGGATAAAAGCGCTCCATCACAAGATACGCGCCGAAGAACAGCACACCAAGCAAAATGGTGACAAGAAGCGGCATGCCGTAGTCAGACCGATAAGAATGTTCGTTTCGCTTTTGCATTGTTTTTCTCCTTTGTTTCAAGAGAGTTTTGTCCTTGTCAGTGTTCTTTTTTCTTTCTGCGGAAGAAGAAGCCGATCAGCACGCGCACAGCGCCCACCACCGCCGCCATCGAGAAGGCGTACGTGGGATAGTTGAAGAACAGCAGCAGAAGGGCGATCAGCAGGAAAAAGGAAAGCTTGGAGGTCTTCCCTCCCGCCTCGCGACCAAGCAATGACGCAAAGCCGACAAGGAAGAGCCCCGGCTCCAGCACGATGGCGATATTTTCGCAGACCGTGCCGAACAGATCCGCCCCCGCAAACACGGAGGCAAGGTAGGCCGCAAGGAAAAGCACGGCCGCAAAGGGAGAGATCGTCAGGGCACCGAGACGTAAGGGCACGCGTGAGATGGTCCCCATGCAAACCAGCACCCGCAAAAAGACGCGGAAGATGCCGAACGCCATTACTGCGCAGGTGGCGAAGCAAAGCCCCGGCAGGATGTTGCCGATCAGGGCCGCAAGGTTGGAAAAATCCACCTCGGAAAGACCGACGGCGGCACCCTGGGCGGCCAGCTGTGCCTCCGCATTGCGATAAAACGCGACGACGGTGCGCCGCACGATATCCGAAAACGCCACCACGGGGTTGGCCACGGGCCAGCCGATCGCGGCATACCACACAAGGAACGCCGCAATGCCGCACAGCGCCAGCACGGCGGCAAGGCGCAGGAGCGTAGGGGTCTGTGCGGTACAGCCAAGAAAGGCATGTCCAAGCACAAGGGCGAGTGCCACGGGCACAAGCACCAACAGCGCGCGCAAGGGATCAAGCAGCAGCGCGGTCATGCCGTATGCCGCCACGGGCAACAAGAGAAGCGGCAGATAGCGCGGCGCCCTGCAATGGACCAGCAAAAAGGCACCGCCAACACCGCCCATCATCACCGCCGCATAGACTGCAGGCAACAGATAGGGGTGCGGCAGGGCGGGGATCAGCGCGGTCATGCCGTACAGAAAGACACCCGGCACGGCAACGGCCACCAGCGAGGAAAGTGCCCGCGTCAGCAGAAAATAAAACAGCGCCGCATAGATCAGATACAGCCCTGCGGCCGCCTCGATATAGGAGAACGGGATGACCGTAAGGGATAAAAAGAACAGCGCGGCCGCAGAGCCGATCTTCCCGCCGTCGGCGGGGATCAGCAGCTCGCGAAAGGCCAGGCGATCCTTTTTGGCAAGTGGGGCAAAGTGCATAAATAATACTCCTTATAAGCGCAAATTACTCATTATACAATTATCTAATATAACATTATACCATTATTTTTGATGGTTGTAAACCTGTTTCGTGACAGAATTGTGAAAAAACACGGAGGAAATGCCCTTTTTTTCCTTATTTTCCCGCAAAATCACAAAATTTCAAAAAAATATTGCATTTCCTATTGCAATGGGGCAAAAAATATGCTATAATGCTATCAGCATATGATCGGGTGGAGCAGGCTGGCAAGTCTGCTCCCTCTTGTTTGTAGGGGCGCTTGCAAAAAGCCCCCCGGAAAGGAGAATTATGGCAGGAAACAAAAACATCGCCGCCACCGTGCGCGAGGGGATCCTTCCCACCGCCGACGCCCTTGGCTACGTGCTCTGGGACGTGGAGTTCCTCAAGGAAGGCGCGCGCCGCATCCTGCGCGTGACCATCGACAACGAGGACGGCATCACCATCGACGACTGCGAGAAAATGCACCGCGCCATTGACCCCATTCTGGACGAGATCGACCCCATTGACGAAGCGTATGACCTTGAGGTCAGCTCCCCCGGTATCGAGCGCGAGCTGCGCACCGACGCCCACATCGATGCCTGCATTGGTGAGCGCGTGGAGGTCCGCTTTTTCGCACCGTTTGAGGGGCAAAAGCAAATGGAGGGTATTCTCGCGGGGCGCGACGCGCAAAACGAGACCCTGCTTTTGCAACTGGCAGACGTCACCAAGGCGCTCCCCCGCAGCGCCATTTCGAAGCTGCGCACGCTCTTCGATTTCTGATCGTTTTTTAAGAAATATCATATAGATTTGAGTTAGGAAAGGTATTGTGCTATGAGTACGAAAAACAAGGAGTCCCTTCTGAACGCGCTGGATCTTCTGGAAAAGGAAAAAGGCATCCCCAAGGCCTACATGCTGGAAAAGATCGAGGTTGCGCTCATCTCCGCCTACCATAAAGAGTACGGCGCGAACGCGCGCGTGCGCATTTTTGTGGATACGGAAAAGGATGACATCAAAATGTTCCGTCAGATGACCGTGGTGGAGGAAGTGACCGACCCCGAAAACGAAATGACCGTGGAGGAGGCCAAGACCTACAACAAGCGTTATAAGCTTGGCCAGGAGATCGAGATCAAGGTCAAGCCCGACACCTTCCGCCGTCTTTCCGCCGGCGCCGCCAAGTCCGTCATCATCCAAAGCATCCGCGAGGGATCGCGCAAGGTGATGCAGGAGGCATATGAAAATCAGCGTAACGAGATCATCACCGCCACCGTCAGCAAGGTGGACCCCCTCAACGGTAACGTGGTGCTGGAGACCGGCAACGGTCGTGCCGTTCTGCTCAAATCCGAGCAGATCCCCGGTGAGGAGTTCTACCCCAACGATCGCGTGAAGGTCTTTGTGATGGAGGTCAACAAGGAGGCCCGCGGCCCGCTTGTTACCCTCTCCCGCTCGCACGCAGGCCTTGTGCGGCGCCTGTTTGAGCTGGAGATCCCCGAGATCACCGACGGCGTGGTCATCATCAAAAGCGTCTCTCGCGAAGCGGGCGTGCGCAGCAAGGTGGCCGTTTGCTCCCGCGACGGCGACGTGGACCCCGTGGGTGCCTGCATCGGTAACCGCGGCATGCGTATTGCCGGCATCGTCGACGAGCTGCGCGGCGAGAAGATCGACATCATCCCCTACAGCGAAAGCCCCGAGGAGTACATCGCCGCAGCGCTGGCACCCGCCAAGGTCCTTTCCGTAGAGATCACCGGCGAGCGCACCTGCCGCGTGCTGGTCGACCCCGATCAGCTCTCTCTTGCCATCGGCCGTGAGGGTCTGAACGCCCGTCTTGCGGCCCGCCTTACCGGCTTCAAGATCGACATCAAATCCGAATAAGTGCCATAACGGTATCAATTATGGAGCAAAAAAAGAAAAAAATCCCCGAGCGACAGTGCATGGGCTGTAACGAGCATTTCCCCAAATCACAGCTGCTTCGGGTGGTGCGCGACCCCGCGGGTGAGGTCAGTCTGGACTTCACCGGAAAGAAATCCGGGCGCGGCGCATATATTTGTAAGAATGTAGCGTGCCTGAAAAAGGCGCAAAAAACAAAGCGGCTTTCCCGCGTGCTGGAATGCGACATTCCCGACACGGTGTTCGCCGCCATGGAGGAAGAGCTGGATGCCGCCCGTTGACACGGCCGCCAAGGTCCTGCAATATCTGGGCCTTGCCGCAAGGGCAAGGGAGCTGGTCATCGGCGTGCCGCTGATCTGCACGGCGCTCTCGCGCACGGGCAAGGGCAAAACGCCCCCGCTTGTGCTGAAGGCGACGGACTGCTCTCCAAACACCTGTAAACGACTGTCGGATCGCACCGCCTTTTACGGCGCGACCCTCATGACTCTGCCCGTCACGTGTGCCGAGCTTGCACGCGCGATCGGAAAAAAGGATGCCCTGGTCGCCGCCGTCGGCGTGACCGAGCCGCATCTGTGCACCGCCATTCGGGCGGCGCTGGAGCAAACGACCACCCACTGACATTTGCCCGCAAGGGCCAACATACTTTTTGGATAGCGCGCGACACGGACTGCCGCGTGCAAGGAGGAGGAAACATGGCGTTTAAAATCACCAATCTGGCAAAGGATCTCGGCATGAAGAGTAAGGAGATCACCGAGCTGCTTGCGGCTCGCGGCGTGGAGTGCAAGACCACGCAAAAAACCTTGGAGCCCAAGGAATTTGATATGGTGTTCGAGGCACTGACCCGCGGGGCGCAGGTCAGCAATATCGACGACTATCTCTTCGGGGACACCTATATCCCCAGCGCAACGGCGGAAAAGAAAACGACCAAAAAGGCAAAGCAAGAGCCCGCCGCCGAGGTCGAAGTGAAAAAGGAAGAAAAGCCCGCCGAGCCCAAAAAGGAGGCGGCACCCAAGAAGGAAGCTGCGCCCAAAAAGGAGGCAGCACCGAAAAAGGAAGCTGCACCCAAAAAGGAGACAGCCCCCAAGAAGGGAAGCCCCAAGGCCGAGCAGTCCCCTGTCACCCCCGTGGAAAAGGCCGCAGCAACAGCGCCCAAAAAGGAGACCGCACCCGAGGTGACGGCACCCGCAAAGAAAGAAGAAAAGAAAGTGCCCGAAGCAAAGGTGGCACCGACCCCCTCCGCCCCCGTCAAGACAGAGCCCGAGGTGAAGTCCGCACCGAAGAAGGAATCTGCACCCGCACCCGCGCCCGCCCCCTCCAAAGCTCCCGAGCGCAAGCCCGTAGGTCCCCGCACCTATAACATTCCGCAAAATCTGCGCGACACGATGCAGCGCCCCGCGGCACCCGCACAAAGACCCGCGCAGCAGCGTCCCGCAGGCGCGCCCCAGCAGGGCGATCATCGCCCCGCGCAGGGCGGCTTTGGTAACCGTACGCCCCAGACGGGTGACCGTTTTGCGAACCGTCCCGCCCCCTCCTTCGGCGGAAACGACCGTCAGGGCAACAATCAGCGCCCCGCACAAAGACCCGCACAGCGTCCCGGCGGCTTCCGCGACAAGGATGACGGCGGACGCGCCCCCCGCGAGCACTTCCAGGCACAGGCCATCGTGCGCGGCCAGACCCCCAAGGGCGGCGATACCGCGCCCAAGACCCGTGGCGCCACCCGCGTGGTGGATATGAGAGGCGACGTGGTCGACCTTTCCAAATACGATGAGCGTCTTGACACCTTCGTGCCCGACGCCGTACGCGATGCACGCGGCGGCAACCAGCGCTTCAAGAAGCAGCACGTGGGCACCCATGCCATGACCGCAGGCAGAAAGGGCAAGAAGAACGCCGCACCCGCTACCAAGCAGGCGAACTCCGTCACCATCCCCGAGGAGATCACCGTGGGAGAATTCGCCTCCCGCATGAAGATCGCCCCCGGCGAGGTCGTGAAGAAGCTGATGATGATGGGTATGATGGTCACCCTTAACCAGACCATCGACTTTGACACCGCGTTCCTCATTGCCGAGGAGCTGGGCGTCAAGGCAGAAAAAGAGGTGGTCGTCAGCATCGAAGAGAAGCTGTTCGACGAGGCCGAGGACGCCGAGGAGAACCTTGTGGAGCGCGCACCCGTCATCTGCGTGATGGGTCACGTTGACCACGGTAAGACCTCCCTCTTGGACGCCATCCGTCACACCCGCGTGACCGCAGGTGAGGCAGGCGGCATCACCCAGCACATCGGTGCCTACCGCGTGAAGGCAGCAGGCAAGGATCTGACCTTCCTGGACACCCCCGGTCACGAGGCGTTTACCGCCATGCGTGCCCGCGGTGCCATGGCCACCGATATTGCCATTCTGGTGGTGGCGGCGGACGACGGCATCATGCCCCAGACCGTTGAGGCCATCAACCACGCCAAGGCCGCAGGCATTGATATTATCGTAGCCATCAACAAGATGGATAAGCCCACCGCAAACCCCGACAACGTCAAGCAGGCGCTGACCAATTACAGTCTCGTTCCCGAGGAATGGGGCGGTGACGTCATCTGCTGCCCCGTTTCCGCGCTCACGGGCATGGGCATTGACGAGCTGCTGGAAAACGTGGTGCTGGTTGCCGAAATGCGCGAGCTGAAGGCCAACCCCAACCGCCGCGCCAAGGGTATTATCATTGAATCCAAGCTGGACAGAGGCGCAGGTCCTCTTGCCACCGTACTGGTACAGAACGGTACGCTGCGCACCGGTGACATCGTGATCGCCGGCACCGCCGTGGGCCGTGTGCGTACCATGCGCGACCACACCGGCCGCGTGCTCAAGGAGGCAGGCCCCTCCGTTCCCGTGGAGATCATGGGTCTTGCCGACGTGCCGGATGCCGGTGACGAATTTGCCGCCGTTGAGGACGAGCGCATGGCAAGAACGCTGGCCGATCAGCGCCGCGCCGCCGCCAAGGAAGAGGTCTTCAAGGCCAATGCAAGAGCCAACCTCAACGATCTGTTCGCACAGATCTCCGAGGGCGTGAAGGAATTGAACATCATCGTCAAGGCAGACGTTGCGGGCTCCGCCGAGGCCGTGAAGCAGTCGCTTGAAAAGATCTCCAACGAGGAGGTCAAGGTGCGCGTCATCCACGCCGCCGTCGGTGGCATCATCGAGGGTGACGTCATGCTGGCCGCCGCCTCCAACGCCATCATCGTCGGCTTCAACGTGCGTCCCGACAAGGCCGCGCTGGAGTCCGCCGAGCGTCAGAAGGTGGAGATCCGCACCTACCGCGTCATTTACGAGTGCATCGAGGAAATCGAGGCATCCATGAAGGGTATGCTTGCTCCCAAATACAAGGAGGCACTCCTCGGTCACGCCGAGGTGCGCCAGACCATCCGCGTGCCCGGTGTCGGCACTATCGCCGGCTCCTACGTGCAGGACGGCAAGATCACCCGTCAGTCCCAGATCCGCGTGGTCCGTGACGGCATCGTGATCTTCGAGGATAAGATCTCCTCCCTGCGCCGCTTCAAGGACGACGTCAAGGAGGTCGCAGACGGCTACGAATGCGGCATCGGTCTTGACAAGTTCAACGATATCAAGGTCGGTGACATCCTGGAGGCCTTTATCATGGAGGAGATCGCGCAATAAGCGTGAGCTCACCGTATAAAGGAGGGTTCAAATGGTTTTTGAGAAATCCTGCGGCGCGCTGGTCGTGCGCCGCGAAGAGGATAATTATTACATTCTGATGATCCGCCACAAGGCGGGCGGCAATCGCTCCTTCCCCAAAGGACACGTGGAGGAGGGCGAGACCGAGTACGAGACCGCATTGCGCGAGGTGATGGAGGAGACCTCCTCCCGCATCGCCATCGTGTCGGATTTCCGCGCAACGGTCAACTACCGCCCCTCCCCCGGCGTGATGAAGGAGGTCGTGTACTTCCTTGCCTTCACCACCAACGCCGACATCAAGGCGCGTGAGGGCGAGATCGCCGAGGTCGAATGGGTGCCGCTTTCCAAGGCCGAGCATTATCTGGCGCACGAAAATGACAAGACCGTGTTCCGCGCCGCCATGGAGCGCATGCAGCGCATGACCGTGGAGATCAAGTGAATATGGATAAGAATGTGGGGAGGACTTTTCAAAAAGTCCTCCCCACACCCCTTTCAAAAGCTTTTAAGCAATGATGAAAAAGCGAACAATGCAAAAGACGTGTTGTTCGCTTTTTGTTTTGCTTCACACCCTGTAAAAGGCCACAAACACCGAAAAAGTGCCATAACGGTATGAGAAAAACGCACTTTTGACACAAAAGCAGCCGATGCGGGCCAGCATCGGCTGCTTTGTAAGACACGTGGTGTGTCGCTGTATCACTGTTGCTGTTGTTGCTCCTCTGCGGGCTTTTCCTCTGCGGGAGCGGCAGGGGCGGCGGGAGCTTGGTACTGCTGTTGCTCGTAGGTCTGCTGCTGCGGCTGACCCATGGGCTGTTGGGGCTGCTGGCCAAAGTAAGATTGCTGCGGTTGGCCGTAGGGTTGCTGCGGCTGACCATAGGGTTGCTGCGGTTGGCCATAGGGCTGCTGGGGCTGACCGTAGGGGGGCATGAAGTACGGGGGCTGCTGCTGACCTGCGGGAAATTCCTTTTCATCCACGCAAAGCATCAGAATACCGCCGATTATGTTGCAACACAGAAGCGTTGCCACCGCGATGCCCGTCAGATCGGACTTGGACTGCGCCGTGTCCAGCTTGCGGATCGCAATAATGCCGATGATGATGGGAACGATCCACCAGAAATTAAAGATCATACCGATGATAATAAATACTTTTGCCGCTGTTTTCATAGTAGTGTCTCCTTTTCGGAAATTCCGTGATACGGTAATTATATTCTAACAAATCGCGCGCAAAATGTCAACCCTCTATATTTTACAATTTACCGTGTCGCTTTTTGTGGAATTTGCATGCGTGCAAATTGACAAACAGCCCGTTTTGTGCTACAATGAGCAAAGGAGGTGTTGTGATGCCTGAATTTACCCAAACCAAATACCGCGCGCCCGTCATTTTTATCGTTGCGGTCTTTGCCACGGCGCTCTTTACCTTTTGCACCCATTTGTGCGCGTCGCACGTGGCGGAATGGTACGGCCTCCTTGTCGGGGGCGCCTTGACACTGCTTGCCATCCCCTTCCATCTGCTTGGCAACAAATTTTCGCCGGCTTATCTGCTTTCCTTCCTGCTCAATACCGTGGGAATGGGCTTTTGCGCCGGTGCCTACTATGTCACAAGCGGCGTCTGTGTCGCCTACTCTCACCTCTTCCCCGTGACCGCGATCCCTCTCGCACTTGTTCTGCTTCTCGCCCTCTTCCTTGTGGCCCTGCCACAGCACAAGGAGCCGATCGTCGCCGTTTTCATCCTCTCAGAGATCGGTCTGATCATCACCGCAGGCGTGTTTTGGGGCATACGTGGTGGCGATTTTTACGCATTTGCACTTTTTTCCCTTGCCATTTCCCTATTCTATACGGCGGTCTGCGCCCTCACGGTGAACGAGCCGGAGCGCCGCTTCGCAAGGGATATTTCCTTCGGCAGCTTCGGTGCCTTTCTGCTGGTCGGCGCGGTCGCGCTGATCGCGGTGGTCGCCGTCGCCGGCGGCGACGGCTGCGATTGTGATTGCGATTGCAGCGACGGCTGTGATTGCTCCGGCTGTGATTGCAGTGGCAGCGGCGACAAGCGCCGCAAAAAGTGAACGCGGGGTTTTATGGGGGAGCTTTTTGCAAAAAGCTCCCCCATGCCCCCTCAAAAATCTTCAAAGTAAAATAAGGATGCGTGGCATCGCGCATCCTTTCTTGTTTGCCTTTGTGCTTTCCGTCTGTGTCATCCCATACACAAACCACTTTCCGCCATTTACCCCGCAAACGGTATGAGAAAACGCCTTTTTCTTGTGGAAAAGTTTTTGCAAGGAGTAGGTGAATTTGTTTTTTGCGGATGCAAAAAACAAAGAGGGAGAGGAACTCTTTTTTCAAAAAGGGTTCCTCTCCCTCTTTCTATTTCATTTCCAATCAGTCAAAATAACCTTCTCTATACAGAAGCTCGGCGATCAGCACTGCGCCGCCTGCGGCGCCGCGCAGTGTGTTGTGGGAAAGACCCACAAACTTCCAGTCGTACACGCTATCCTCGCGCAGTCGGCCCACGGTCACGCCCATGCCGCCATAGATATCGCGGTCAAGGTTCACCTGCGGGCGGTTGTCCTCCTCCATATAGGTGATGAACTGCGCGGGCGTGTGAGGCAGACCAAGCGCCTGCGGCTTGCCCGAAAAATTCTTCCACGCGGCAAGGATCTGCTCCTTGGTGGGGTTCTTGCGGAACTTCACAAACACGGCGGCGGTGTGGCCGTCGGTCACGGGCACGCGGATGCACTGGGTGGTGATGGTGATTCCCTTTGCCTTCACGATCTCGCCGTTTTCCACCTTACCCCAGATGCGAAGCGGCTCTTGTTCGCTCTTCTCCTCCTCGCCACCGATGAAGGGGATGACGTTGTCAATCATTTCGGGCCACTCGTTGAAGGTCTTACCCGCGCCCGAGATCGCCTGATAGGTGGTCGCGACCACCTCGTAGGGCTCAAACTCCATCAGCGCGGTCAGCATCGGCACGTAGGACTGGATCGAGCAGTTGGGCTTGACGGCGATGAAGCCGCGCTTGGTGCCAAGGCGCGCCTTTTGCGCCTCGATCACGGCAAGGTGTGCGTCGTTGATCTCCGGAATGACCATCGGCACGTCGGGCGTCCAGCGGTGCGCGGAGTTGTTCGAGACCACGGGGATCTCGGCCTTGGCGTATGCCTCCTCCATGGCGCGGATGTCCTCTTTTTTCATATCAACAGCGCAGAATACCATTTGGCAAAGCGCCTTCATGGCGGGAATATCGGCGGCGTCCAGCACCACCATATCGGCATAGACCTCGGGCATCGGGGTCTTCAGCTTCCAGCGCGAGCCGACTGCCTCGCGATAGGTCTTGCCCGCAGAGCGCGCAGACGCGGCAAGCGCCACGACCTCAAAATAAGGGTGATTTTCCAGCAGAGTCAAAAAGCGCTGGCCCACCATACCGGTGGCACCGATCACGCCAACCTTACATTTGTTCATCTGTATATCCTCCGTATCTCAGTATTGAAAAAATTAATGAATATAATAGAAAATTATAGCACGTTTTCGTCAAAAAATCAAGAGCTTTTTGATACAAATGTAGAAAATTGCTTACTTTTCTTCGCAAAGCAGGCGGTAAAGCTCGTTTTTCGGCATCCCGCGATCCTTTGCCGCGGCCTTGATCGCGTCCATGCGCTTCATGCCCTCTTTTTCATAATATGCCACGTGGTCGGCGGGCGGGAGCAAGGCAAGCGCCTCGGTGGGGGAGGCCTCGCGCTTGGCGGTACCCCCCTCGATCACCAGCACGTACTCGCCGCGCGGCTCGTTTTCCTCATAGTATGCGATCGCCTCCGAGAGCGTGGTGCGAAAAATTTCCTCGTTGCGCTTGGTCAGCTCGCGGCAAAGCGAGATGCGGCGCGTACCGCCGAACGCCTTTTCCAGATCGGCAAGCGTGGCACGGAGCTTGTGCGGTGCCTCGTGCAGCAGCATCGTGCGCGTTTCAAAGCTAAGCTCCTCAAGACGCGCGCGGCGCTCCTTTTTGTCCATCGGTAAAAAGCCCTCAAACGTGAATCTGCCCGTTGGGAGCCCCGAGAGCGTAAGGGCGGTGATGCCCGCACAGCAACCGGGAATCCCCGTCACCGGCACACCGCGTTCGGCGCAAAGTGCGACCAGATCCTCGCCGGGGTCGCTGATGGCGGGCGTGCCCGCGTCGCTCACAAGAGCGCAGCTCTCCCCTGCCAGCATCCGCGCGACAAGCTGCTCGCCGCGCTCGCGCTTATTGTGCTCGTGATAAGAGACCAGCGGCTTTGAAATGCCGAAGTGTGTCAGCAATTTCAATGAATTGCGCGTGTCCTCCGCGGCGATGAAATCCACCTCGGAAAGCACCTTCACGGCGCGCTCGGAAAGATCGGCAAGGTTGCCGATCGGCGTGGAGACCAGATACAGCGTGCCGCCAAGCACGCGGTTTTTTTCTTCGATCTGAGGCATAGAAACTCCTATCTCCTGTCCCGCATATACTGAAAATAAATGCCAAGGAAAGGCAGGTTTTATTGTGGCGATCAAAATTTACATTGACCAAGGGCACAACCCCGTCAATCCCAACGCGGGCGCGGAGGGCAACGGCTTGCGCGAGCAAAATATCGTCTATGTGATCGGGCAGGAATTGGCAACGCTGTTGCGGGCAAACGGCAATTTTGAGGTGCGGCTCTCCCGCCCAACGCCCGAAACACAGCTCGGCACCTCGAACGCGACCAGCTTGGCGGCACGCGTGAACGATGCCAACAGCTGGGGCGCGGATTATTTCATCAGCCTGCACAACAACGCCTCCGAGCTATCAGCCGCCACGGGCAGCGAGGCGTTTGCCTATTCGCAAAACAGCCGTGGCTTCGCCCTTGGTGAGGACATCCTTGCGGGGCTTGCTGCAGAGACGGGGCTTCCCAATCGCGGGATGTTCACGCGCCCCTCGCTTTACGTGCTGAGGCGCACGAATATGCCCGCCGTCCTCGTTGAGCTTGGATTTATCACCAACGCCCGCGACGCGAGATTGATGAACGAGCAGCCGCAGCTGTTCGCCCGCGGCGTGTATGATGGGATTGTGGAGTATTTGGGGTTGTGAGTGTTAGCGGGGGAGCCCTTTTGAAAAAAGGGGCTCCCCCGCCCCCCCTCCCAAAACCTTTTACACGTTTTTGGGTGAGTGCGAACAAGGATGATGGACGGGAAGATATCGCGGATGCGGGTCGTCGAGGCGCCGACCCCTACGGTTTTGCACAAACAAACGTATTGTTTTTTGCAAATGCAAATATAAAAATTTGCGCTATTGATACGACAATTCGCCTTGCTTGTGGTAGGGGACGGCGCCCTCGACGTCCCGCGCGGCACAATGCCTTTTCCACCGCCTTCACGGCTGTGCGCAACTCCCTTTTGTGCAAAGGTTTTTGAGGGGGTGCGGGGGAACTTTTTGCAAAAAGCTCCCCCGCATCAACCCCCTACTCTATATACCCCGTATCGTAAACGCGCTGTGCGCGGGGGGTGAGCGGAGCGCCGTTTTGCGCGCTTTCCCGCAAAACAAGCGTGGGCATCAACGCGAGCCCCTCCTTGCCGCCAAGGCGTGCCTCGCACAGCACCATCGAGGGCGCTTTTTCGGGCGCGTCCTGCACGAAAAGCATCCGTTTTGGCGCAAATTTCGCCATACGTAGTGCCGAAAACAGTGTTTCCAGACGATCGGGGCGGTACACAAGATACAGCGTGCCGCCATAGCGCAAAACGCGCGCGGCGGCGGCGGTAAAGTCGCCAAGATCGCCCAAAATCTCGTGTCTTGCGATCTGTTTTTCCTCGTACGCGCAGGCAAAGCCACTTTCCGCGCGCATGTAGGGGGGATTGGTGAAGATCACATCCAATTCCCCTTCGAAATCAGCCGCCTTCAACTCCCTCACGTCGCGATTTAGTACCGAAACGGTATGAGAAAACCCATTTAATTCCACGTTTCGCGCGCTCAGCGCGGCAAAGCTCTCCTGCGCCTCCACGGCATAGATCTTCGCATAGCGTTCTCTTGCCGCCAAGAGCAGCGAGATCACCCCCGTGCCGCATCCGAGGTCGGCGGCACGCGCCCCCTTCGCGGGGCGGCAAAAGCAGGACAAAAGGTACGCGTCGGTGCCAAACGTGAGCCCGTTTTCGCGTTGTATGAGGCGCACGCGATCGTTGATCTCGTCCACGCGCTCGCCTTCCTGTAACAGAATATCCATTTGGCACCTCCTTGTTGGGATTTATGTTTTTTTTGCGGGGGAAACTTTTTGATAAAAAGCTTTTCCCCGCACCCCTTTCAAAAATCCTTTGATCAAAAACAGATTTATGCACAGCCGCATTGTCGGCGGAAATTTTACAGAAAAACAGAGGATGTAAACATCCTCTGTTTTAGTTTATCATAATTCCCCTTTTTTGTCAAGGTGAGCTCTACCCGTCTGCGCACTTTGTATGCGCTTTCCTTAAAAGCGTTAAAAGGTTTTGGGTGGGGGTGCGGGGGAGGCCTTCGCGGTTGCCGAAGGCATACCGACGTGCTCGTATCACGCTTCGCGTGAGCGAGGACAGTTGTCTAAAAGGTCTCCCCCGCCCATTCCTCCATCCTCACTCGTACTTGCAGCTGTCCAGCATCATCCAGATAAGACGCCCCATGCCGCTGGCATTGGGCATCCAGGGTGCGAACCACGGATCGTTGTCCGCGATACGCTCGCTGACGTAGCATTCCTTCGACACGGTGGTGGCAAGCAGGGTGTCCAGGATCTGTTTCGCCTTATCGTGCATACCCAGACGGCGGAAGCCGTGGTAAAATCCGAGCTCGGGCGCGGTGGTGTACCAGATGTGCGTGTTGCCGTCCGGGTACGGCATATGACCGTACAAGCCGTGCCCCGAGAGGATCCCCTCCGCCTCCATGCATCTCAGCATACGGGGCAGATCCTCGTCGGGGATGGTTTCCGACCAAAGCGCCGCGCCGTGGCCGAGGTAGGGGTAAAACTCCTCGTAAAGCATAGCGGTATCGTCACCAATGGGCATCACGGGCAAATGCACCGCATCCTTGCCCTTTTGCGCCTCGGTCGCCCTCAGATAGGCCTCCAGAAGCGTCTTGCGGTAGCTTTCGTGCTCTGCCTGCACCTTGGCCGCACGCGTATCGCCAAAATGCGCGCACGCTTCGGCAAAGCGCTTCATCGCCAGCACGTTCCAGCGGTCGGTGTTCCAGTTCTGAAAGACCTGCGGCCAGTCCGAGCCGCGCATCGGCGGGAAGAGGCCATCGATACAGCCCTCCTCACCACGGCATTCAAAGCGCGTTTCGCAGATCCAGTCATAGGCGGCAAACGCCTTTTCCACGTACTTATCCCACAGCTCGCGGTCGTCCGCGTTCAGGCACACGGCGGCAAAGCTGAGCAGACCGCAGGCGGTGTCCTGCGCCCAGACCTCGCCAAAGGTGCAGATGCGGCCGTTTTCGTGTTGCATCTGATCGAAATAGGTCGCGATCGCGCCGCGATAGAACTCGGCAAAGTCACCAAGCTGAGAAATGCTCTCCAGCACGGGGTACTGATCCCACAGCCACACGTAGCGCTGGAGCGCGCCCTGGCGCGGCACGAGGAAATCCTTGTCTACGTAGTGCGCGTAGCACTGCATGATCTGCACGGCAAAATTTTGCAAAAGTCGGAATTTCTCGGGGTCGTTTTGCAGCTTGGCGGGCAAGCGCAAACGCTGCAGCTGGGTCTGCCAGTATGCCTCGACCTTCTTTTTCTCGGCCTCGTAATCAAAATCCACGGGCGCATATTCGCCCTTGCCAAACGAGAGATAAAGCGTGTAGCTCTCGCCGCTTTCCAGCCACTCGCGCGTCCAGACGGTGCCGTCCGCGTCGCTGTAATCCCAGTTCACCGAGGTCTGAATGCCCACAAAAGTCATACCGTCCCGCAGGATATTGCGGCAACGGATGAAGGTGTTGGGGGTGTAACGGAACTCCGCGACCTCGGGGTAATAGGAGCAATAGCCGTCGGGCGCGCCGTAAACGAGCTTGCGCTCCTTGCCCGAGCGAATCACAAGACCGAAGCGCTCACGGGCGCGGTAAGGGGCGCGGTTGGTGATCGTCACCTTCACAAAGCAGGTGGCCTTGCGCTCGGTGTTGCAGAACGCCTCAATGTCCATTTCAAGGCCGCCGAAGGTCGCCACCACGCCGTGGACGGGGGTGCCGTCCGCGGGGGTGCGGAGCTTCGCGTTTTTGAAATCGAACACGCGCGCGTGGCGGGTGTGCACGGGCCAGATGCCGCTGCAGGGGATGTTATCGTTGATGATGAGCGTATCGGTGTCGCGGGGATACTGATTTTCGCCCATGATGATCTTGCCCTCGGGCCAGATGGTGAAAAGTCGCTCGGACTTCGGGGGGTGGAGATAGCGCTTGTTGGTGTTGACGCGCTGCCAGGTGGTGGTATCGTACATAGTCGGCCTCCTTGTGTTGCCACAAACGTGGCGGGATTATCCCCATTTTATCACGCGCGCGCCCCACACGCAAGGGATTTTGCGAAAATGAGTGTAATTTTGTCCCCTTTGTGGAAAAGTTGGCACAGTTTTGTGAAGAAAAACGGCCGCAAATTGTGCGTTGCGGATGGCGGGCGAACACTGTTCGCCCCTACGGGTTTGTGTGCAGACGTTTATGCATCGCGGATGGCGGGAGGAGGATATCCTCCCCTACGGGTTTGTGCGAAGCCGTGTTGTACATCGGGGATACTACTCACCCACCAACTACGTTGGTCCCCCCTCCCTCACAAGGGAGGGACTCCTAAAGCTTTCGCTTTTATCAACAGACGGTGATTTTGCATTGTTTTTGTTTGAAATTTCATCAAACATCCCGTCCGTTGTTGAAGGCGAGAATTACAGCAATCCCTCCCCAATGAAGGCTGTCCTCGCCCACGCTAAGCGTGATGCGAGCACGTCGACACTCCGCTACGCGTCGGTCGCGGGAGGGTGGCACCCGCAGGGTGACGGGTGAGGATGCCCCACTCGAAAATCTACTTATAAGCAAGAAACACCGCCCGTGGGCGGTGTTTTCTTAACTTACTTGTTCTTGTAATCATTAATTGCATCTTGATATTTATCATATTGACCATTGCCGTAATTGTTGTGGTACCACTCTTTTTCTTCGTCTGTCAAATCATCCCAACGATTACTACTTCCACCGCTACCGGAACTAATCTCCACACCCAAAAAAGCAATAAACAAAACAAGCGCTAATATTCCAACAACGAGCGTGATTATCTTCTCTTTTTTAGTAGAAAATTTCATGGTCGTTATCAAATACCAAAAGCAACAAACCGAAACTATCAAACATAAACTCGCCAAAAATATCATAACTTATCCCCTTCCTTAATTCACCTTTTTCAAGCACAGTGTTTTGGCTTGCACTTCAACAATATATCCATATTTCTTTGCCATTTTCGCCAACGCTGACTTGTTTTTAAGATAATAATCACTTTTGGGCAATGTACTACCGGTGCTTTTTTCATATTGCTTCTCGGTTAACGAAAATTCCTCATTTGCCTCCAGTAAAGAAATGATTTTTTCAAAATTAGGCTTCTTCATAGCTCTCACCTCTTATATCTAATGTATACATTATATACTGCAAAAGTCTATTTGCCAAGAGGTTTTCGATATATAATTTTTACATAATATAATGTAGAGGTGATATAATGAAGCTTCGCATCTTGGAAATTCTCGAACAAAAGGGCAAAACGAAATACTGGCTTTATATTCAACTGGGGCTCAGCTATCAGAATTTCAACAAAATGGTCAACAACCAAACAAACGGCATCAAATTTGAGAATATGCAAGCGCTTTGCGATATTCTGGAATGCACCCCAAACGATCTGTTTGAGGAATATCACGAAAAATAAAAAAGCCCCCAAACGGGGCGAAAAAACCGAGAGGATCATGACCTCTCGGTTTTTTGTATGATGGGTTTGTGCGCGACTTGTAGGGGGGCTTGCTCCCGCCGTTTGTACGCCGCCGTTTGCGCATCGGGGATACTACTCACCCACCAACTACGTTGGTCCCCCCTCCCTCACAAGGGAGGGACTCCTAAAGCTTTCGCTTTTATCAACAGACGGTGATTTTGCATTGTTTTTTTGTTTGAAATTTCATCAAACATCCCGTCCGTTGTTGAAGGCGGGCCATTCGTGAATGGCCCCTACGGGTTTGTGCGCTGTTTTCAAAAAACAAAAAGTTTTCTCTTTTTTGCGTCATCCTGAACGAGCGAACAAACGCGAGCCGAAGGATCTCGACCGCGCAAAGCAAGCGCGGGCGCGGTGTGTATGTGCCGAACACCTGCACAAATATTACTTTACGTGCATGGAACTGCAACGCTCTCACTTAGATCCCGCAACGGCTTCGCCTTGCGGTTTGCTCGTTTGCTTCGCTGCACCTCGCAAACTTCGACTGCGCTCAGGATGACACGGACGGAGGAGTGTATCGTGGATGCGGGCGACCATCCACCTCGCTTTGCGAGCTAGGTCGCCCCTACGGGTTTGTGCGATTACCCACAAAACGGTGCGGCGTTCCGCGAACATTGTAGGGGGCGACGTCCTCGTAAGGAGCGTAGCGACGGAATAGCGAAGCCGTAGGCAAGCGTCCGCCCCGAAAAACATCGCGGATGCGGGCTGTCGGGGCGCCAGCCCCTACAAGGTTTGTGCGCAGTCGGTTTGCGCGTTTACCCCCTAAACGGGGCGAGTTTTCGCGCATATCACGGCTGTTCACCATGTCCCTTTGATCAAAAGGCTTTTCCGCCCTCGCCTCGCGGCGGGGGCATGGGGGAAACTTTACAAAAAGTTTTCCCCTAATGCGTCCCCGCAAGCAGCGCGGCTATATCAGGCTCCCTCCGGGAGGGAGCTGTCAGCAAAGCTGACTGAGGGAGCACGCGTGCCCGATATGGCAATAGCTAAGTTTATTGTTACGCAGGCGCCTTCCACCGCAAGCGATCTCCCTCTCGGAGGGAGGCACCGGGCAAGTGCAAACAATGCGGCTGCTGTATTTCCTTTTTATGGAAGGGTTTTGAAGGGGTCATAGGGGGAAACTTTCCGCGACCACCGAAGGTGTGTCGACGTGCTCGCCTGCGGCGAGGACAGCAAAAGTTCCCCCTAACGCATCCTCCACGCGCCTCCCGTGCAAACAAAAAACGGCGCGGTAAACCGCGCCGTTTTTTTGATGTAAATCAGGCCTCCTGGGGAGCGCCAACAGGGCAAGCGCCTGCGCATGCACCGCAGTCGATGCAAACGTCAGCGTCAATCACGAACTTATCGCCGTTCTCGCTGATAGCGCCCACGGGGCACTCGCCAGCACATGCACCGCAGCCGATGCACTCGTCGGTAATCTTGTATGCCATTGTTCTGTACCTCCATATAGTTTATTGCTATTACATTGTAGCACACTTTTGTGAAAAATGGAAGACCTTTTTCACAAAAAGGTGAAAATATTTTTGTTAGTTATGCATAACAGCTTATGCTTCTTCGCTTGTTTCCTCGGTTTCGGGGGCCTCGGCCTTCTGCGCCGCGGCAGAATTTTCACGCGCGATCACGGTGACGTCATCGCGGTGATAGACGCGGGGCTGCTCCTCCTCGGCGCCCTCCAGCTTGACCTTGACGGTGCCCGCCAGCGGCGTGCTGTCCACCACAACGCCCTTGCCGTCGGGGGTGTTGACGCGCGCGTCCTTCTTGGGGGTCAGCTTGGCCTCTGCCTGATAGGTCTCGTGCTCGTAGCGCAGGCAACACATCAGACGCCCGCAGCAGCCCGAGATCTTGGAGGCATTGATGGAAAGCCCCTGCTCCTTGGCCATCTTCACAGAGACCTGACCGAAATCGGAAAGGAAGGTGGAGCAGCAGAAGGGTCTGCCGCACATGCCAAGGCCGCCGATCAGACGCGACTCGTCACGGATGCCGATCTGGCGCAGCTCGATGCGGGTGTGGAAGCAGGATGCAAGATCGCGCACGAGGTCGCGGAAATCCACGCGTCCCTCGGACGTGAAATAAAACAGCAGCTTGGTGTTATCAAAGGTGTATTGCGCGTCTACCAGACGCATATCCAGCTTGTGCGCGGCCACCTTTTCCTCACAGATCTTTAGCGCCTCGACCTCTTTTTTCAGGTTTTCGGCCTCGTGCTGCTCGTCCTCCGGGGTAGCCATGCGGATCACGGCGCGAAGGGGCTGGATCACGTTTTTCTCGGCAATTTTGCGGTTGAGCATCACCACGTCGCCAAGCTCGTTGCCGCGCGCGGTGTCCACAATGACGCGATCGCCGATCGAAAACTTCATACCGCTCGGCTCGAAAAAGTAAATTCTGCCCGCCGAGCGGAAGCGCACGCCCACGACCTCCACGGCCTTGCCGTCCTCGGGGATCGGGAAGCCGCAGGGCACGTCCTCCACCAGATAGGAGGCGGTGGCGATGTCCACGGCGAACTCGTCGCTGTCAAGCACCGTTTCGGTGGCGCTCTTCTTTTCGCGCGAAAAGATCGAGGTGGGCGAGGAGAGCACGGAAAGGGGAGAAAAGTCCGCATCCAGCTCGCGGCGCAGGGATTCGGAAAGCGCGGGGGCCTCCTCCTTGCGGTTTTGCGCGACCTGATCGCGGCCCCCGCGACGGTTTTTGCCGCCACGGCGGTTTTTGCCGCCCTGCGTGTTCTGGTTATTCTGATTATTCTGATTTTGCGCGGTTTTGGGCGCGGCGGGGGCGTTCTTCACCGCCTCGGTAAGGGGAGCGGTCGCCTCCTTTGGACGCTTTTCCCCGCCGTGACGGTTTCTGCCGCCGCGACGGTTGCGGTTGTGGTGCCCGCCGTTACCGCCGTTGCCACCGTTACCGCCGTTTTGCGCGGGTGCGGCACCGTTGCGCTCGATCGGCGCACCGGGAGGGGCGAAATTGCCGGGGCGCACCGAGATGCGCTGACCGTTATTTTCCTCGCGCGAGGTATTTTCGCGCGGATAAAACTTTTTCTTTTTTTCCATAATTTCTCCGTTCGTTATTTCGCCGTAAGACGGCAAAGATAGTGGATCATCGTAAGCCGCGTGTTCGCGTTGATGGCAAGGGCGTCAAGGGCGGCGTCCGTGGCGTCCAGAATGGCCTGCAAGCGGGTCGCGCTGAAGCGCGCGGAAAGCTCGATCGCGGCCTCGCGGTCGGTGAAAAAGAGCAACGGTGCCGTGTCTGTGCAACCAAGCAGCAACAGATCGCGCAACGCCTCCTTCATCAAAAGCAGGCGGGAGACAAGGTCCTCGCGACTGCTGCCAAGGGCCAGCACGCGCTCCAGCAGTGCATCCTGCCCCGTTCCCTTTCCCAGCTGCTCGCAAAGCGCCATCACCTGCGCGCGGCGGGTGAGCATGGGGGTGCGCTTTTTGTCCTCCAACAGCTCCAGCGCGCGGCCAAGACGGCCGCCTGACATTTG
The DNA here is from genome assembly GCA_015064415.1 of Oscillospiraceae bacterium. Classification (GTDB taxonomy): domain Bacteria; phylum Bacillota; class Clostridia; order Oscillospirales; family CAG-272; genus Firm-07. The sequence continues at coordinate 28,222 of SVSG01000022.1, forward strand.
CAAAAGCGCGGCAAAGGCATCCGGATCGCTTGATTCCAACGCACGGGCGGCACGCGCCGTGTCACCGTGGGCGACGTCGCACAAATACGCACGCATGCACGCCTTGGAAAGCGGTTGCATCCGCAGCACGGGGGCGCGGGAGCGGATCGTTTCCAGCAGCACGTCCACCCCTTCGGTGAGCAAGAGGAACATCACGAAGGGAGGCGGCTCCTCCAGCGTCAGCAAAAAGGCGTTCTGCGCCTGCCGCGTCATGGTGTGCGCATCCTCGATGATATAGATCTTGACGTCCAGCTCGTTGGGCAGGACGGGCACGTCCTCACGCAGGGCACGGACCACGTCCACGCCCATGGTGGCCTTGTCCTCCTCACGGCTGACGGTGATCACGTCGGGGGATTTCCCTTCCTTGATCTTGCGGCAGGTGGGGCAGACCCCGCAGGGCAGCGGATAGCCCTCATCCCCGCGTCGCTCGCAGGAAAGGGCCATGGCGATCTCGCGCGCCAGCGTATGCTTGCCTGCGCCCGTGGCACCCTCTACGATGTAGGCGTGCGACACGGCACCGCGCGCCAGCTCGTCGCCCAGACGCGCACGTAAGGCCTCGTTGCCCACAACGGCGGGTAAATATTCTCGCATGCACGTCACCTCGCTTTCGCATTCATCTTATTATTATATCAAAGAATATATAAAATGTCAAGTAATATGAAACAACATTCCCGCGGCGCGCAGGGACGCGTTGCCGGGGACGCGTTGCTGGGGGCGCGTTGCCGGGGGAAACCTTTGCAAAGGTTTCCCCCATACCCCTTTCGAAAATCTTAAAGCAAAAAGGGTTGTGCGCGGACGGCTATGCATCGGGGATTGCGACGGGTTTGTGCGTTGAATTTTTGCTGAAGCGCGTGGCTACATTTGGCTCCCTTGTGCAAAGGGAGCTCCCGCGTAAGCGGGTGAAGGATTGTCTGCGATTTACAATCCCTCCGTCTTGCTACGCAAGCCACCTCCCTTTACACAAGGGAGGCGTTTTGTAAGTGCGAACAATGCGACATTCCGCGAACAACACGGCACCCGCGAACATTGTAGGGACCGGCCTCCCGGACGGTCCGAAAAACCCCCGCAAATATGGTAGGGGCGGACAGCCGAGGACTTGTGACCGCGAAGCGTGTCACGTGCTCGCCGCAAGGCGAGGACAACGGTCCCTACGGGTTTGTGCGCAGCCGTTTTATGCGTCGGGGATGCGGGACGCCGAGGATGTCGTCCCCTACAGGTTTGTGCGTTTCCCCGCCGAACGGTGCGGCGTTTCGCATACATTGTAGGGGGCGACCTCCGGACGCCCCGTTTGTGTGTTTTACTGCCAAACGGTGCGACATCCCACGAACATTGTAGAGACAGGACCGTCGGGGACTTGAGACCGCGAAGCGTGTCACGTGCTCGCCGCAAGGCGAGGACAACCGCCCTACAGGTTTGTGCGGTTACCCACCAAACAAAAAAGGACGCACGACGGCGTGCATCGTTAGCGGTAAATTGAAAGTTCATTTACGCCGCCCGAAATATTCCTCGCGGTTTGAACAACCGCGCTCCGCAAGCGGAAACGGAATATTTCCAAAACAAAATACAGACCGGATATTCGCGCATCCTTATCCTTGTGTAAAGGTTTTTGAAAAGGGGTACGGGGGAGGACTTTTGCAAAAGTCCTCCCCCGTTTTGGCAAAAACTCATACCGTTACGGCACTTATGACCATTTTTCGTCCTCGTTATGATGGGGTGTGCCCACGAAGGCGATCTGGCGGAAATCGTCGGGATTGTGGCGGATGATATAGTCGATATAGCTTTCCACCATCAGCGCCGTGAGGCGATACCCTGCGGCGCTCAGATGGCCGCCGAGATAAAAATTCTTTTTGAATTCGTCATTGTAATCGGGCGCGTATTTGCGGAAATCCAGCACGTAGCAGTTTTCAAACAGCGCCGCCATCTCATAGAGCAGAGCCGCGTGGCGGTCGTACAGGATGCCGCGCTCGTCCCGCTCGTGGTGCGAGGGCATCGTCATGAAGAAAAACTTGGCATGGGGCTGCAGCTGCTTGTAGCGCGAGACGATCGCGCCGTAAGCGCCCGCGAAGCTGTGCGGATTTTGCTCCGGCGCATCGGGGTGCACGTCGGCGATACTGCCGAGCTCCATATTCCCCTCCATGATGCGGGAAACGTCGTTGACGCCAAGCGCGATGATATAGCCCTTGGCCGCAAGCTCGGGGCTCCAGAAGCCGCGCTCCTCGGCAAAGCTTTCCAGATAGTCCTTGGCGGTCATGCCGCCCTTGGAGAAGTTGTAGACGGTGATGCCCGCATCACGCGCGAAAAACTGCCCCCAGGAATACTCCATCATGTCATGGAAGCTTTTTTGCCCATTTTGCTTGCCCTCCATCTCGCCGGAGGAAAGACTGTCACCGATGCAGGCGATCCTTTGAAGGATGCCGCAAAAACCGCCGTTCGTCACCATCTGCTCGAGAGGCAGCTCGCCCTCTTTTTTCAAGAATGCGCGAATATCCATCATACGTCCCCCCCTTTTGCTGTCATCAGTCGCGGTAATAGTCGCTGTAGAAGTTGCGCGGGCGCGAGCGCTCCTGCTCGGCACGCTTTTCCTTTCTGCTTGCCTTCACGCCCTTGACGATCAGCACAACCGCCAGAACAAGCATGCCGCCCGCAATGATAAGTCCCATGATCATCGGCACGTAGCTGGTCTCCAGCACGTCGGTGGCATCCTCTACCACCACGGCAATATTGATGCCCGTTTCGGCACGAAATTCCGCAATCTCCTTTTCCACGGTGGCGGGCGTGATCAGCATGGCACTCAAATTGCGGAAGCTCTTCCCCTGCTCGGGCGCAGGCGCGCTCGGCTCGGTAACGTAGCCGCCCCGCACGATCTCGTCTGCCATGATATCCAGCACGTCTGCTATACCGCGCGCAAGCTGATTTTTATAGCTTTCCTTATTGATCGACTGTTGCATTGCAGCGTCCAGCTCGGCACCGTTGCCGCCGAACATCATATAGACCTCGCGCTCCACGTCATCGCCGACCAGCGCAAAATACTCGCCGTTGTCATATTCCTCGGTCACAAGAAAGACAAGCAGGATGTTGCTCTCGTACCCCTCCTCGGCAAAGATCTCCTCATATTGCGCATAGGCAAAGGTCTCGGTCCGTTCGCTGTCATGCATGATGACGCCGCCCTGCGCGATCGCGCCGAAGGCACCCGCCAACGTGGTAAAGATCAGCAAAGCCGCAAACAAAATGAGAATGATGGGGAAAAGCAGAATGCCCAAAAGTCCCCCGCCGAAAAACGGGAAAAAGCCAAAGCCGTAGCCAAAGCGCGGGCCGCGCGGGCCATGATGAAATCCGCCGCCATGATTGAAATTGTTACCGCGAAAACCGCCGCCTCCGCCGAAACCACCGCCGCCTCCGCGGCCTCCTCCTCCGGGTGATGGCATAACCGTGTCCTCCTTTAAGGTAAATTTAAGTTAATCTTATTGTATCACATTTTTCTTGTTTGTAAATGCATTTTGGGTGATTTTTTTGTGAAAAAACGTTCAAAAAGCCAAAAAGCCCCCCAACGGGGGGACTTTTTGGCCGCTTGAGTGCGTTACTTGCTGTAAACGTAGGCGCGCGCGGGGAGCTCCTCCAGCGTGCTTTGCGTGACGAAAAGGCAGATCGTGCGGGCAAACACGTACAGCTCGCCGGAAAACGCCTCGCCCTCGAAGGTGTAACCGCCGCCCTCCTTTGCCGTGGCGGTCAGCGTCTCACTGCAAAGCGTAAATTTCACCAGTGCGGACGTCACGCTTTCGGTCACCATCGCGGTTCCGTTTCCCCCAATGATGCCAGACCGCTCCCAGGGGCCGATGCGAAACTGCGCATTGACGTCCTCGGGGAAAAGCGGCACGTACACAAGCCGTGCATATTGCAGGGTATATTCGTTCCCCATATACCCACGCGGGCGTTGCAGATACGCTGCCTTGTACTGCGCGTTCATTTCCTCCCACGTGCACTCCTTGCGCTCGCCGTTCTCGTACAGATAATAGGTGGAGGGGCCGCGATCGTCACCGTCAAGAAAGGCGCGAAAGCCCTCCTGCAGCGTGCCGTCCTCGCCCCAGCGATAGGTGCAATACTCCACGTCAAGTCCGCCGTCGCCGTAGGTCTCCACGTAAATATTGCCCTTCTCGTCAAGCACGGCATCGCTCTTGATATCGCTGCAATCCACCAGCAGCACGGGCGCACCGTCGCGGTAGCCAATGAGCGCCAGCACGCGATAGTTCTCCTGCATCAAAAGCAGCTCCTTCTGCCCGTCGGCGTTCAAGTCGGGCTCGGCGTAGCCGTACATCTCGGTTTTTTCTGCCCGCTCGGCCAGTCTGTGCAGCACTTGCATGATGGCAAGATCCGCCTCGTTACCGTACTTTTCGGTGTCAAGCGCGGGAATCTCCTCGCCGTTTTTCTTTTTCAAAAGCAAATTCTGATATTCGGTAAGGATCGCATCGTACTCGTTCAGCACGCGGCTGCTGCAGCCGCCGAAAAGTACAAGCATTCCTGCGCAAAGCGCCAGGCACAAAAACAAGCTGAAAATTCGTTTCATTTTCAAATCCTCCTAAAAAAAGTAGTCAAACGGTATGAGAAAACGCGGGTTTTTAGTCCAGAATGGCGACCGCCCTTGCGGGCGCGCCGTCCGCGTGTGCGACCTTGATGGGCAGGCACGCAAACAGGAAAAGATCCGTGCCGCACGCGTCCAAATGGCAAAGATTTTCGACGTTGATGATCTCCTTGCCCGAAAACAGCTGCTTGTGGCGCTTCAGCTGATCGTAATGCACGGGATCAAGCCCCATCACGTCAAAGCCGATGCCCTTATACTCACCCGCAAGGATCAACGCCATCACATCCTCGCCAAGGCACGGATAGTCATCAAAATAGGCACCCGTTCCCCACTTTTCGTCCCATCCAAGGCAGAAAAGCAGAAAATCGGCGGCGTAAATTTTATCCCCGTAAGGGGCGAGCTGTGCCATGGTGATCGCCTCGCCCTTGGCGAGTGCGCGGCAGTCGATCACCAGCGCCTTGCCCACGAATTGCGCGGCGGGAAAGGCATCCAGCGTGCGCCCTTCCGAAAACAGATGCGCGGGCGCGTCCACGTGCGTGCCCGTGTGGCTGAACATGGAAAGCCGCGTCTCCTTGAAGCCGTCCTGCTCGTAGCTATTCACCGTTTTCAGCGTCGGCGGCTCGGTGCCGGGGTAGACCGGCATATCCGTTGTGATCGTGTGCGTCAGATCGATAATTCTCACGTTTTGCTCCTCTTTTTTGATATTTCCGATGGCTTATCGCCATTTTCCCTCTTCCTCGCGGCGTTGCTGCTCCAAAAGCTCCTTTTCCTGCCGTGCGCGCGCCTCTTTTCGCTCTCTTGCCTCTTGCAACGTCTCGCGGATGCCTTTAGAAAGAAAGATCGCATCCGGCACGCTGAATATCAACACGGAAAGCAGCGCCGGCAACGGATCGTCACCCACGAAAAAGACGAACGGAAGCTGAAACGGAATGGCCGCAAGATAGATATGCAAGCCACGGAAGAAGCGCTTGGTGTACGCCTCCTCATAGGTATAGCCCTTGTCCTCGGCAAAAAGCGCCAGTATAAAAAGCGAGGGAACGCCGTGAAAATGCAGATAATCTCCCTTATGCCGAAAGACGTAGCAGACCGCGGCCTTGAGGATCATATACCCCATCAGCACCGTTGGCAAAATGGAAAACGAGGTGAACTGTGCCTTTTCCCAAAACAGCACAACGGGCAGCACGTTCAGCGCCAGAATGGCAAGGTATAGCCCCGCAAGCGCCAATTTCTTTTTCATACGCGCTCCCCCCTTTTCGCATTTATTATAGCACGCGGCAAGCAAAAATGTCAAGCGACGTGGCACGCAACGGCGGGCAGCCGTGGCAAAAGAGACGGCGTTTGTCGGCATTACCGCCCCGCCAACTCTTTTTTCGCGCGCAAAGCTCCTTTTTCCTGCGTTTTGGCAGGAAAAAGAATTGATTTCGGGGGCAAACTGTGCTATAATGGTAAAAAAACACGTCCGCAGGAGGATCTTGAAATGGGAAAGTATAACGTAGACATCAAGTGGCTGGCGGTCACGTCCTTTGAGATGAAATTCGATGACCTGACCGTGGTCAGTGACCCCTACATCACCGAGTGCGTCGGCACCGACGTCACGTACGAGGCGGTGGAAAACTGCGACATCATCACGCTCGGTCACGCGCACTGGGATCACATCACGGACATCCCGCGCCTTTGCGAAAAGTTCAAGCCCCTCATCCTTTGCGGCGACATGACCGCGACCCCCTTGGCCAAGTGGCTCAACTACACGCCCTCCTACATTTATCCGATGTACCCCAACCTGGAGCTGGATTTTGACAGCGTGAAGATCCGCGCGCTGTTCGGCAGACACAAGGTGGCGCGCGGCGGCATGGGCTTCAACGATCTTTGTGATGTAATCTGCACCAATGAACTTTGTCAGGCGGACGCGGGCATCGCCTCGATGCAGGAGGTGGGCACGATGGAGTATCGCAACTACCTCTTTACCACGCGTAATGGCACCAAGATCCTGCTGTGGGGCAACGACGTGACCCCCGAGCAGATCAATATGTGCCGCGCTCTGCAGCCCGATATTGCGATTCTGCAGCGCGCCAAGGGAGAGAAGGAGCTTGCACAAACGGTAGAGTTTGCCGCGCAGATCGGCTGTAAGGTGGTCATCCCGCACCACCACGATTTCACGAAGGTGGACGACCCCGCCGTCGTGGAGGAGTTCAAAAAGGCGTTCCTTGCGCGCGTGCCCGACGGCACGTTCATCACACCCAAGCACGGCGAGTGGATCCATCTGTGATAGACGGAAGCGTTTTATGGACGCCTTATTGACTATGCTCAAAAACGTGATCCTGATTCTGTGTTGCTTCGGCGCGACTGCGCCAAACACAATGAAAAAAGCCATCCGGTTGGATGGCTTTTTTTATTTTAGTACCTTTAGGCAGCCCCGCACGAAGTGCGAAACAAGAAACCACCCGCTATGCGGGTGGGCAACAGAGGTTATACCTTGAAAAAGGCCTTCCCCAAGCGGGGGAAGGGGGACCGCGATAGCGGTGGATGAGGATGTCGGC
>SVSG01000023.1 GCA_015064415.1 Oscillospiraceae bacterium
AGGCGGGAGAATATCAGCTAGATCACATACATCTGAACAAACTTGGTGGGAAGAATATGGGCAAATTTGTTTGGAGCAAATTAAAGGATATTCCTTTGTGGGAAACAGAATAAAATATACCTTTTGGACTTACAACCCCCGTTTTTGACCGACTTTTATACCTTTTGGTCTTATGACCCACGTGGAGAGCATCGTTTGTCTGACGAAAATAACACATAGAAAGAAGCAACAACATGAAACAAAACGATTTTGTAACCTACGCCCACCGCGGGGCGTCGCACTACTGCCCCGAAAACACGATGATGGCATTCTATATGGGCATGCAGATGGGCGCCAACGGCATCGAGACCGACGTGCGCCGCACGCGTGACGGCGTGCTTGTCCTTTTTCACGATGAAGCGCTCGCACGCGTGACGGGAGCCGAGGGCGCTGTCGCGGACTACACGTATGACGAGCTGCAGCAGCTCCTTGTGAAAAAAGGCGAGCTGCACGATAAGATCCCCACGCTTGCGGATTTTCTCGCGCATTTTGCGTACCGCGACATCACCTTTGCCATCGAGCTCAAGGCAGACGGCATCGAGCAGGAGGTCGCAGACCTCATTTTCCGCTACGACATTGCAGAGAAAACCGTTGTCACGGCATTTGAGCTTCACCGTCTGGAAAACATCAAGCAATACGCCCCTGCTCTTCGCATCGGATATTTGACCGAGACAGTGGACGATGCGCTTGTGGACAAGCTGGTGGCAATGAACGCCGCCGAGATCTGTCCGCACGGGCGGGACTTCACCCCCGAAAACGTGGCAAAATGGCACGCGCGCGGTCTCAACGTGCGCGCCTGGGGCATCTCTGACGAGGAGATCATGAAAAAAGTATACGATGCGGGCGCGGACGGCATGACCGTCAACTTCCCCGACCTGCTGCTGCGCTATATCGCCGAAAAAGAAGGCAAATGACGCTTGCAAAGGCATCTCACACACAAAGAAAGGAACCGAAATGAAAGTCAGAATCATTCAGCCCGCCTACACCTTTGACCCGAAGGATCTTCAAAAAAATTATGAGGGCATGGTCGCGCTGATGCGGGAATGCAACGAACCGCTTGACATCATCGTGATGCCCGAGTATTGCGACATCCCCGCGGCGCAAAAGGGCAAGCAGGCGTATTGGAACTCTATCAAAACCTACAACAAACCGTTTATGGAGGAGGCGATCGCCATGGCGAAGCGTTGCCACGCGATCACCTTTGTCAACTGCGCGTATGAAACGGCGGATGGCAAGCTGCGCAACACCACGCACGCCATCGACCGTGAGGGCAACGTGGTGGGCAGATACTACAAGGCGCATCCCGCCCCTAAGGAGGACAAGCCCGAGGCCGTCGGAGGGCTTGAGATGGACAGCTCCTATTCCTTGGGTGGCAAGTCCCCCTACACGCTGGAGATTGAGGGCATCCGCTTCGCCTTTATGACCTGCTATGATTTTTATATGTACGAGGAATTCCCGCAGATCGCCCGCCAAAACGTGGACGTCATCATCGGCTGCTCGCATCAAAGGACGGATACGCACGAGGCGCTGGAGATCATCAACCGCTTCCTTTCCTACAACACAAACGCCTATCTCATCCGCGCCTCGGTCTCGCTTGGCGAGGGCTCGCCCATTGGCGGGTGCTCCTGCGTGATCGCCCCCAACGGCGACGTGCTTGCCGATATGAAAAGCCGTGCAGGATACGAAACGGTGGAGATCGACGTCACGAAGAAATATTACAAGGCGGCGGGCTTTGGCGCCATCGACAAGCCCTCGAAGCCGCATTACGCCTACATCGAGGAGGGGCGCAGACCTTGGCTTTACCGCAACGGGGGCGCGAGTGTTACGCAACCCGATGTCCTGATGCCCTACCCCCGTCTTTGCGCACACCGAGGTTTCAATACCGTTGCACCCGAAAACAGTATGCCTGCCTTTGGCGCGGCGGTGGCGTTAGGCGCCGAGGAAATCGAATTTGACCTTTGGAAAACCAAGGACGGTGTGCTTGTCTCCTGCCACGACTCCACGCTGGAGCGCGTCAGCAACGGCAGCGGAAAGATCTACGATCACACCTACGCGGAGCTGCTATCGCTTGATTTCGGCGCGAAGAAGGGCGAAAAATTCAAGGGCTTGCGCATCCCGACCTTTGAGGACATCCTCAAAAAGTTCGCCGCCAGAGTCATCATGAACGTTCACGTCAAGATCTGGGATAAGGGCAACGACGAGCAAGCGCTTCACGAGATCGTCGCGCTGATCCGTCAGTACGATTGCGAAAAATATTGCTATTTCGTCTCCCGAAACAACGAGATGCTGCAAAAGGCGAAGGCATACGAGCCCGCCATCGGCATATGTGTTGGCGCGGGTAGCACCCCGTGGCAGATCGTGGATCGGGCGATCACCATCGGCGCGGATAAGGTACAGCTTTTCAAGCCGAACTTCGATCAACTTATGATCGACAAGGCGCACGAGCACGGCATCCGCTGCAACGTATTCTGGGCGGACGATCCCGCCGAAGCGCGGCGCTATTTTGAAATGGGCATCGACGCCGTTCTGACCAACGATTATCTGACGGTATACAATGCGGTGAAGGACGATTTTCTTGACAAGAAATGACCTGCACCGTGGGGCGCGAGCTTGCTCCCGCCAAAAGAAAGGAAAATAAAAATGTCGAAAGAACAAAATTTTGAAAGAACCCTGCCCGAGGGCTACAAGCAGGCGCTTTATATCAACGCGAAGCAACTAAAATTCGGCATCATCTTCAATCTGATCGCGCTGGTCGTTCTGGCGCTTGTCATGGTTGCCGCGTTCCTCACCCTCAAGGCAAACGACAGCTTCCCCGCCATTCATTTCGCGTTGGAGGACCCCGCCTTTTTCATCCCCTATCTGATCTTCCTTGCGACAATGGTCGGGTATATCGTGTTGCACGAACTGGTGCACGGCGCCGCTTACAAGACGCTGACGGGTGAAAAGCTGACCTTTGGCATGAGCTGGAGCTGCGCGTTTTGCGGCGTGCCGCACATCTTTACGTATCGCAAAACGGCCATCATCGCGACCGTCGCGCCGTTTGCCGTTTTCACGTTGCTCTTTATCCCGATCCTTATACTGTTTTACTTTTTTAATCCCTTTTACTATCTGCTTGCGTGCTTTCTTTTCGGATTGCATCTTGGCGGGTGCAGCGGAGACCTGTACGTACTGCTTTTACTTACCTTCAAGTTCAAAAACAAAAAGACGCTGATCCGCGACACGGGGCCCGAGCAATTTTTCCTCGTTCCGGGCGAAGAAAATTAACCTTCCACACCACAAAATCACGGGCGCGGAAAACGCCCCATGCGAAAAAGGAGAATACTATGTCACAGCTGAAATGCGGTGCCGCGGAGCGTGTGGTCACGCCTGCGCTTGGCTTGAACATTCCCCAATGTATGTCATTTAACCCCGCAACGGGTGTAAAAGACGAGCTTTACACGCACGCCATTGCGCTGGAACAGGGCAACAAGACCGTGATCCTGATCTCGATCGACACCAGTGGTCTTGGCACCGCCTTCACCCGCCGCGTGCGCGAGGCCTTGCACCGCGAGATCGGCGTGGACCCCCGTGCCGTGATGGTGAGCGCCATCCACATCCACACGGGCGGCCCGCAGCTGATGGACGTTTACTGGGGGCAGGGCGAGGACAAGGCGGTGGAGGAGCTGTTCCTGCGCGAAACGGTGGATGCCGCCCTTGCGGCCTACCGCAGTCGCGTGCCCGTCACGGCGCGCTTTGCCATGGGCTTTGAGGATCGCATCAGCTTTTGCCGCAACTATCAGATGGCGGACGGCAGCATCAAAACCAACCCCGGGCACAAGCACGCCGCTGAGGTGCTGTGCCCCGTTTCCGAGATCGATTGCACGCTTTCCACCCTGCGCTTTGACGGCGAGGACGGCAAGCCGGTGTGCGAGATCGTGAACTTTGCCTGCCACCCCGATACCGTCGGCGGTCACGAATATTCGGCAGATTTTCCCGGCGAAATGCGCAGAAAACTCAAGGACGTATACGGAAATTCGCACACCGTGCTCTTTTTGAACGGCTGCAGCGGCAACGTCAACCATCTGGATGCCTTCCGCTTTTTAGACCCCGCATTCCGCTACCCCAAGGACCATTACAAGTACATGGGCGGCATCCTTGCAAAGGACGTGCTGCAGCTCCACGAGGCATTGGAGCCCACCGAGGGTGAGGTGATCGACTTCGCGCACAAGCGCTTCCGCGCGCCGCGCAGACAGCCCTGTGCCACAGATATGACGTGGGCAGAAGAGGCGCTGAGCGATCCCGCACGCAGCAAGGTGGACAAGCGCCTTGCCGAAGAGCTGTATCGCCTGCAAAAGCACCCGAAGCGCTTTGAGCTGGTGGAAATGCAGGTCATCCGCATTGGCGACGTTTTCGTGGTCGGCTTCCCCGGCGAGCCCTATGCGGACATCGGCATGCGCCTGCGCGACCGCATGATCCCCCATCAGCTCATCCTTTCCGAGCTTGCCAACAACGAGCTTGGCTACTTCGCCACCGAGCCCGCCTTCAGCGCAAACGTGTATGAGGCGCGCCTGCCCAGCTCCCCCTTTGAGCCCCACGTACTTGACCGCATGATCGACACAGCAGAGGAGCTGATCCAAAAGCTGTTGAAAAACGGAAAGAGGCAATAACGGTAGCCACGCGGACAGTCGGGGACGCCTGTCCCTACAATCTTCACGGATACCCCACCGTTTGTGGGAAAACGCGCAACCCTGTAGGGGTCGACGTCCTCGACGACCCGAAATCCGCGATACACAAAGCGGCGGAGCAAGCCGCCACCTCAAGAAAGGAGCCACAGCGCAATGGACATTGAAAAATTATTAAAAGGACAAGGCGGATACGTTTTCGTTTCGCACAGCCATCTGGACATCTCAGACGTGCGCGAGATCCGCAACTTTCTGGAGCAAAAGGGCATGGAGCCGATCCTCTTTTATCTGCGCTGTATGGATGACGGCGACAAGGGAAAGCTCGGCGCGCTCAAGCAGCTGATCTTTGACGAGATCGACGCGAGAGACTTTTTCCTTTACATCAACAGCAAAAACGCCGCCGCATCAGAATGGGTGCAGGAGGAGCTTGCCCATATCCAAGCCACGCGCCCTTATTGCCTTGCCCGCATCGACCTTGACGGGGATGATGAAACGCTCAAGGAAACGCTGGAGCGCCTGGTGCGCGGCATGCGCGTCTTTCTTTGCGCCTCGCGCGCGGACCGCGAGCTGATCGAGCGCATTGGTGCCACCCTGCAAGCGCACGATTTCCGCGTATACGATGCCTCGGATGCACTTGCGGCAAACGGTGACGCGTGGGACACACAGCTCACACACACCTTCAAGAAGCTCGCAAACGAGGGCTTTGTGATCGCTTTGACCACAAAATCCAGCATACGTTCTCCTTTTTTCAAGACAGAACTCGACTTTGCCGTGTCGAAAGGCATCCCGATCCTTCCCGTCATCGTGGGGGATTCCACCTTCGCCTTTTCCCTTTGCGAGCAGGTGCCGGGGCTACGCCGTCTGCAGCTGGAGATGCTTTCCGAGACCCCGTCGGACGAGGAGATCGAGCACCTGGTGCGCTCCGCAATGGCCATGCGCGAAAGCTTGCTGTGATCCCTTTTTCCGTATAGTGAAAACGCATCCGGCGGGAAAAAGCCTGCGTCTCAGAGAAGAAAGGAGCCATTATGCCGGAACAAAATTTTTTTGAAATGCCGGAAGAAGCCGTGCTGCAAAACGAAAACTATCAGAAGTGGCGCGCGATCCACACAAAGCAATTTGGCCCCCTATTTGAGGATGCCTTTGCTCAAAACAAGACGGCACAAATTTCCCTGACAGCCGCTCTCATCCATATCTCGCAACGCGCTTTCAAGACCGCCATGCCGATACTCGATATGCTGGAGTCTATTTGCGAGTGCGAGGCAGATGAGATCGCTGTTTATTACTTCAAGGGCTTGAATCACGAGATGCTTGGCAACGAAGCTGATATGGCGGTATATTACGAAAAGCTCAAAAGCGTCGAACGCATCCCCCCTTTCACTCTGGCACTTCACCCCTATTATCGCACCGCAAAATTTGCGCAACGAGATTCGGAATGCCGCAAGTCGCTATACTACTACCGCAAAGCATTGGAGCTTTATGACGGCGCAAAGCCGGCTGCGCACATCGCCACGACAGCAAGCCACATCATATATGACATTGCCACACTCTGTCTGTATATGCACGAATACGCGGAGTGCGAGCGCTTTTTACAATTCTCGCGCCAATACGACAGCTCTCAAAACCAGCACAGAGATTACGTGACCGCTCTCCTTCTTGCCATACAAGGAAAAAAAGAAGAGTGCCTTGCCATACTGGAAACGCTCAGCCCTTTTTTGAGAGAAAACTGTCTAAAAATTCTGAACGGCATATGGGAAAACAGCGATCCGCACTACTGTGTTATACCGCAGAACAGATCCCGTTACCGATCTTTTTGGAAAGAGCTGTTGCATGAGGAAGGCGAGCTGAAGGAGCTCATCGCATCCGACCTTGAAAAAGAAGCGGAAAAGCGCATAGGCGAGAAGCTTACCAAAGCACTGCCCTTTGTGAAGCGTGCGCTGGATTGCCGCATTGAAAAAACAGACGGCAGCATTGTTGTGAAATGCAAAAATTATCGGATAAAGACCCTGGCAGCAGAGCATGCAGCGCTGTTTGCGATGCAGCCGGAATCCTTGACGAGCTGGAGCTTTCACTCAGTAGAAGAATTTGAATCCTTTTGAATAAACTTTTGCAAAAAGGAGCGTTTTGCTATGTATTCCGATGCAAAAAAAGCAGCCCCAACCATCGGTCTTTTGACCGCCATTGACGCCGCAGGCACCGTCACCGCGCTGCGCGCTTATGCGGATGCCATTCTGCTGGGCGGCGGCCTGCCGCTGATCCTTCCCTACACCGCAGAGCCCGCGGTCATTGCACAATACGTGGCGCTATGCGACGGCTTTTGCTTCACGGGCGGGGCGGATATTGACCCTGCGCATTACGGTGAGCAAGCAAGCCCCGCGTGCGGCGACGTACAGCCGTTGCGCGACGAGATGGAGCTTGCGGTGTTCCGCGCCGCCTTTCGGGCGGACAAGCCCCTTTTGGGCATTTGTCGCGGCGCACAGCTGTTCAACGTGGCGCTTGGCGGCACGCTTATTCAGGATCTGCCAAGCGAGTGCCCCTCCCCCATCCCTCACCGCCAGACCGAGGAAAAATTCGCCCCCTCACACGAGGTATACGCGCTCCCCGACACCCCGCTTCACGCGTTGATGGGAACAGAGCGCATCACGGCAAACAGCTTTCACCACCAGGCAGTCAAGGCATTGGGATGCGACCTTGCCGTGATGGCATATGCCGATGACGGCGTGATTGAGGGCTTTTATCACACCAAGACACGCTATCTGCGCGCCTATCAATGGCACCCCGAGCGTCTTTGTGACACCAACGCACACAACCGCCTCGTCTTCGATGATTTTATCAGGCATTGCGGCAAATAAATGAAAAAAGGTAGGTAACGGTATGAGAAATCTCAGTAAAAAGCAAAAGGCACTCGTCATTGTGGCGGGGGTTCTTGCCGCCATTTTGGTGTTCTTCCTCGCCATCAATCTGATCCCGCCCTCCCCGAACGTAGAGCAAAATCCCTTTGTGGTGGGTGAGGGCAATCTGCCGATGGTGGCGGCACACCGCGGCGGTGGCGATTGCAACCCCGAAAACACGATGCTTGCCTTCCGCGAGGCGGTGGGGACCTACAAGGTCGATATCATCGAAAGCGATCTGTACCTCACCAAGGACGGGTATCTCGTTTACAACCACGACAGCTACGTGGACGAGACCTGCAACGTCAACGGCGACCTCACGCTTGAGGAGGTGGAGACGCTTTGCGAGGACAAGACAAAGCGCCATTACATCAAGGATATGACGCTTGCCGAGCTGCAAAGCTACAACTTTGGGTACTATTTTGTCAGCAAAACGGGCGAACGTATCTACCAAAACGAAACAGACCCCGCCGCAAAGGGCTTGCAAATTGCCACTGTGGAGCAGCTTTTCGAGGAGTTCTACGAAAGCCACCCGAACCTGCTTTTCATCGTGGAGATCAAGGACGAGGGCGAGCGCGGCTTTGAGGCCTGCCGCATCCTTTACGAAACGCTTGCGCGCTATCCCGCATACAAGGACCGCATCGTGGTCGGCACCTTCCACGATGAGATCGAGGAGGAGCTGAAAAGCAAGTACCCCGACCTGTATCGCGGTGCGCCCACGGGCACGGCGGCAAAATTCGTCATCACACAAATGCTGAAGGTCAACCTGTTCGATAGCAGCGACTTTGCCTGCCTGCAGATCCCGACCTCCTATGACGTGGGGCTAACTATCAATTTGGATAAAGCCACCTACATCGACCGCGCACACCGCCGCAACATTGCGGTGCAATACTGGACGATCAACGATGCCGAAACGATGCGCGAGCTGATCGAGCTTGGCTGTGACTGCATTATGACCGACGACCCCGCGCTATTACAAAGCGTATTGGATGAGTACAGAAAATGAAATTAATTGAGATCGACCACGAAGAATTTGACGGCATTTTTGCCGAAATGGAAAAGAATTTTATCCCCGACGAGCGCCGCGATCACGCGGACGCCAAGCGCGTGCTGAACAACCCCGCCTACCACGTTTTTCACGTGGTAAAGGACGGCGAAAAAATGGGCTTTATCACCGTTTGGTGCCTGGACGGGGTGACTTTTGGCGAGCATTTCGTCATTTACGAGCGCTTTCGCGGAGCTGGCGTCGGCGCGCGGGCGCTTGCGCTCCTGCAACAAAAATTTGATCACATCGTGCTGGAGGTCGAGCACCCCGAAACGCCGATGCAGGCCCGCCGCCTTGCCTTTTACAAGCGCAACGGATTTTGTGAGAACGATTACCCCTATCTGCAGCCCGCCTACCGCAAGGGCGGTCGGGAGGTGCCGCTGATCTTAATGAGCTACCCCGCCCCCTTAGAGGATCCCGCCGCCGTGGCGTCGCACATCCGCCGCGAGGTGTACGAAAGCGCAAATTAACGCTGTTTTCGCAGTTAGTGCCCAAACGGGTGGGAAATTTGCCGTTTTTCCATCTTGGACCGTCGAAGACGCCGGTTCCTACAAGCTCCTGCATACTCTTTTGTTCCTGCACAAAATCTCCTGCAAAAATCAACCCTTTTTACGCAAAAGGGTTGATTTTTTTATATTATTCTGTATAATTAAGTTGTATCTGTCGCCCGCGCGCGGGCGCATCATCTGCAAAGGAGAATTTACTATGAAAAAAGACGCTATCTGGATCACAGCCCCCCGCGATATGGGCGCGGCCGCCTGCACCTTCCAAAAAAGCTTCGCCCCCGCAAAGGGTAAGACCGTGAAAAAGGCCACCCTTTCGGTCTCTGCCATCGGCATTTATGCCGCGCACCTCAACGGCGCGCGCCTTGGCAAGGGCGTACTGGCGCCCGGCTGGACCTGCTACAAGGACCGCGTGCAGTACGCTACCTTCGATATTACTGCACAGCTGCAAGCGAAAAATACCCTCTCGATCGGTGTCGGTCAGGGCTGGGCTGTGGGCTACATCGGCTATAAAAACTGCAACCATTTCTTCGCCGATCACACTTCGCTGATCGCGTGGCTGGACGTCACCTATACCGACGGCACGAAGGAGTGCGTTGCCACCGACGAGAGCTGGGAGGTCTATAACAACGAGGTCACCTTTACCGAGATCTATCACGGTGAGACCGTGGACAAGACCCTCTCCATCAAAAAGCTCGGCCACGCGGTAAGATCCGACGTCAAGACCAAGCTTGTCGCACAGGTCGGTGAGGATATCACCGAGCAGGAGCGCCTTGCGCCCGTCTCTTATTTCGTCACCCCCGCAGGTGAGCGCGTGATCGATTTCGGCCAGAACATGGTCGGCTACGTCGAGCTTACCATCAAGGCCCCCCGCGGTGCGCGCGTGGTACTGCATCACGCTGAGGTGCTGGATCGTGACGGCAACTTCTACACCGCCAACTACCGCACCGCCCGCAACGAGATCACCTACATCTCGGACGGTGAGGAGCACGTTTTCAAGCCCACCTACTCCTTCCAGGGCTTCCGCTATATCGAGCTTGTCGAGTATCCCTTTGACGAGGTGGATCTTGATGCCTTCCGCGCCATTGCAGTCAACTCCGAGATGAAGCGCACGGGCCGTTACCACTGCGGCAACGAAAAGATCAATCAACTGTATCACAACATCATCTGGGGTCAGAAGTCCAACTATCTGGACATCCCCACCGACTGCCCGCAGCGCAACGAGCGCCTTGGCTGGACGGGAGATGCGCAGGTATTCTGCCGCACCGCCGCCATCAACTTTGACGTGGAAAAATTCTTTGAAAAGTGGATGGGTGACGTGGCGATCGAGCAGGATAAGGACAACGGTGCCGTGCGCGGTGTCATTCCCGTAGCGCAGAACCACCCCACCCGTATCGCCGCCGCTTGGGGCGACGTGGCCTGCATCGTGCCCTGGCAGCTTTACGAGGCATACGGCAACAAAAAGCTGCTTAAAAAGCACTTCCCCATTATGAAAAAGTGGGTGGACTTCCTCCACGGATTCGGCCCCGCAGAATATCTGTGGCTCGGTGGCTATCACTACGGTGACTGGCTGGCAATGGACGCAGGCGAGGACTCCTACGTGGGTGCAACCGCCAATGACCTCATCGCCTCTGCCTTCTTTGCTTACTCCTGCGGTCTGGTCGTGCGCGCGGGAGAGGAGCTGGGCGAGGACGTTTGTGCTTACCGCGAGCTTTATACGAAGGTGCGCGCGGCCTTCCGCGAGTATTTTGTGCAGGACGGTATGCCCAAGGATGACTTCCCCCATACCGAGGTGCCGCTGATCCCCGGTGTCAGCACCCCCGTTGACACGGTGCGCAAGGGCATCACGCAGACCGGTATCACGCTGATCCTTCACTTCGGTCTTTGCGAGGAAAGCGAGCGCGCCGCGCTTGCCGCAAAGCTGGTTGAGCTGATCCGTGAAAACGGCAACCGTATGACCACGGGCTTCGTGGGCACGCCCTACCTTTTGCACGCCCTTTCCGACAACGGCTATGCCGACGTCGCATATACGCTTCTGTTCCAGGAAAAGAACCCCTCCTGGCTCTACTCCGTTTGCCACGGTGCCACCACAATGTGGGAGCACTGGAACTCGATCAAGGAGGACGGCAGCTTCTGGAGCACGGATATGAACTCCTTCAACCACTACGCCTACGGTGCGGTGTTTGACTGGATCTTCGGTGTTTCCAGCGGTATCAAGCCCACAGCGCCCGGCTATAAGGAGGTGCAGATCGCGCCCCATCCCGACAAGCGCCTTGGCTTTGCGGATGCCTCGATCGACACCAGAAACGGCACCGTTCGTTCCTACTGGTACTACAAGGACGACGTGGTCTATTACGAATTTGACGTTCCTGCGGGCGTTACGGCATACGTGACGCTTCCCTCCGGCAAAAAGTACACGTTGGGGGGCGGCAGCTACCGCTTTGCAGAATAAATGAAAAAGAAGGCGTTACTTTTTATCATCATCGCGGGTGTGATGTGGGGGACCTCCGGGCTTTTCTCACACGCGTTCGGTCTGTACGGCTACACCGCGCTGCAAAAGACCGCCGTGCGCGGCACGGTCGCCTTCCTTTGTATGCTTGCCTTTGTGGCGATCCGCCACCGCGCGGCATTCCGCATCAAGCTCACCGATCTTTGGCTGTACGTCGGCATCGGCGTGACGCTTTTCGGTGCGGCCGCCGCCTATTACGCCTCTATGGTCCTTACCTCAGAGGCGACGGCGGTGGTGCTGATGTATACCTCGCCCATCTACGTGCTGATCTTTTCGGTGCTGTTTTTCGGCGAGCGCCTCACGCCCTTAAAGCTTGTAGGCGTGGGCGGCATGCTGCTTGGTTGTTGCTTTGTTTCCGGCGTTTTCGAGGGCTTTTCGGGCGACCTTGGGGGCATTCTGTTGGGGCTTTTGGCGGGTGTGTCCTACGGCGCGTATAACATCTTCACCAAGATCGCGCTGCGCCGCAGCTGCGCCCCGATGTCCACCACACTCTACGGCTTTGCGGGCATGGCCATCCTTGCCGTGTGCACCTGCACCCCCACCGAGATATTCCCCAAAATGATGCAGGATCCCGCCATTTTGATCCCCCTTTCCTTGGGGCTTGGCATCATCACCTACGTGGTGCCCTATTTCCTTTACACGCTGGCACTGCGCGAGCTACCCGCAGGCACCGCCTCCGCGCTCGGCATCATCGAGCCGATGTCCGCGACGCTCTTCGCCATCTTCCTTCTGGATGCCAAGGTCACGGTGCTTTCCGTGATCGGCATTCTGCTGATCCTTGGGTGCGTACTGCTACTCAGCCGCCCCGAGCCGGAGAAAAAGGAGTAACGTATGCATATTCGCGTTGATTTTGACAACATTATTACTCAGATCCGCCCCTTGCACGGGGTGGGACAGCCCCCCTTTGTCGGGGCGAATTTTGAGATGTTCCGCTATCTTTCGGATGCGGGCATTCCCTTTTCCCGTCTGCACGACGTGGGCGGTGCTTACGGCGGCTTCCGATGGGTAGATATTCCCAACCTTTTCCGCGATTTCTCGGCAGATCCCACCGATCCTGCCTCCTATGATTTCACCTTCACCGATCTTTTGATCACCGCGCTCACAGAGCACGGTGTTGAGCCGTTTTTCCGCCTTGGCGTGACGATCGAAAACCAAGCCGCCATCAAGGCATACCGCATCTATCCACCCACCGACCCGCACAAATGGGCGGTGATCTGCGAGCATATCATCCGCCATTACACGGAAGGATGGGCAGATGGCTTTCATTACAATATCCATTACTTCGAGATCTGGAACGAGCCGGATAACTATGAGGACCCGATGGAAAACCAGATGTGGCGCGGCACGAAGGAGGAATACTTCCACCTTTACGAGGTCGCCTCAAAGCATCTGAAGGCGTGCTTCCCGCACTTAAAGATCGGCGGCTACGCCTCCTGCGGCTTTTACGCCATCAAAAAGGAATTTGTGAAGGACGCCAACTCCTCACCGCGCAAGGAATATTTTCTGGAATTTTTTGAGGCATTTCTCGCGCACGTGAAGAAAACGGGCGCGCCGCTGGACTTCTTCTCCTGGCACTCCTATTCGGGGCTGGACTCGAACAGATATTACGTGCCTTATGCCAGACGCCGCCTTGACGAGGAGGGCTTTTCCGAGACCGAAAGCATCTGCAACGAGTGGAACCCCATCCCGAGGAACCGCGGCACCTACAAGCACGCCGCAGAAATCTGCGCCAATATGCTGATGTTCCAAAAGGAGCGCTTGGATGCCGCGATGTTCTACGATGCCAGATGGGGCACAAGCATTTACGGCGCGCTCTTCCACCCGGAAACCAAATTGCCCTACCCCGCCTACTATGCCTTCACCGCCTTCAACGCGCTGTACCGCCTGCAAAACGAGGTATGGCTGGATGCGGATGACACACGCGCCTATGCCGTGGCGGCAAGCGACGGCAAAAAGGGCTGTATCCTGATCGCCAATCCCACCGAAGAGGCAATACCGCTCACGTTAGCATGTGGCGGCAAGATCACGCGCTGTCTGCTGACCGCCAAGGGTGAGAACGAGAAGGAGATCGCTCTCCCCGAGACGTTGCCCGCAGAGAGCATATTGACCATCCATCTGACGAGATAATTTTACAATTTCGTGCTTAGTTTTCCAAATAATAATTTTATTTTTCCAACTTTTGCGGAGGATATATGAAAAATATTGCAAAAGCGGTAGAAAAGCACCGCTCTTTGATCCTTGAGGCCGAGCGCTATATCTGGCAGCATCCCGAAACGGGATATAAGGAATACAAGACCTCCGCCTATATGGCAGAGCAGTTCGAGAAGCTTGGCTACACGCTTACCTACCCCGAAGATCTGACCGGCTTCACTGCTGAGGTGGACACGGGACGCGAGGGTCCCACGCTGCTCATTATGGGCGAGCTGGATTCGATCATCTGCCCCTCCCACCCCGAAAGCGACCCCGAAACGGGTGCGGTGCACTCCTGCGGGCACAACGCGCAATGCGCGGGGCTTCTGGGCGTGGCCGCCGCCCTCACTGAGCCCGGTATTCTGGACGACCTTTCCGGCAAGATCCGTCTTTGCGCCGTTCCTGCCGAGGAGCTGCTGGAGATCAATTACCGCTTGAAGCTACGCGAGGAGGGCAAGATCAAATACATGGGCGGCAAGCCCGAATTCCTCTCGCGCGGAATGTTTGACGGCGTGGATATGGCTATGATGATCCACACCACCACCTCACCTTACAACTCCTATGACGGCGGCAGCGTGGGATGTATTGCCAAGAAGATCATCTACACAGGTACCCCCTCACATGCAGCAGCCCCCTGGAACGGCCACAACGCGCTTTACGCCGCCACCTGCGGTCTCAACGCAGTGAACGCGGTGCGCGAGACCTTCTATAATCAGGATCTGATCCGCGTGCACCCCATCGTCACGCACGGTGGCGATATGGTGAACGCCATCCCCGCCAACGTAGTGCTGGAGTCCTACGTGCGCGGCGCCTCCTTCCCCGCCATTGCTGCCGCCAACAAGCGCGTCAACCGCGCCTTCACGGGTGCGGCGCTCTCGCTGGATACGAACGTTGAGATCATCGACATCCCCGGCTACGCGCCCTTTGTCAATGACGAAAATATGCTGAAGGTATGCAAGGAAGCGGCCGAAAGGATCCTTCCCCACGTGGAAATGAAAACCTCCAACGTGATGGGCACGGGCAGTACCGACATCGGTGACCTTTCCCGCATCATGCCCACGGTCCAGCCCTATATCTGCGGTGCCAAGGGCACCTCGCACGGCAACGATTACTATATCGTGGATCCCGACCGTGCCTGCGTGGATGCGGCCAAATGGCAGCTTGGTATGGCGAAGCTCCTTTTGGAGAACGGCGCGGCACTTGCCAAAAAGATCATCGCCGAGTTCGAGCCCGAATTCCCGTCGAAGGAAGCATATCTTGCCTATATGGACAGCTTGAACACCTCCGGTGAGCGCATCCGCACGCTGGATGAGGACACCCTTGCCGTCAAGATCTAACAAGGCACGATCTCGCGTACTCCTTTTAAAAAACAACTGTTTTCCATTTTTTAAAAGTATTTTTCCAACTTTTATATAATTCTTTCTAAATAGGAGAATTTGAAATGCAAAATATTACAAAAGCGGTTGAAAAGCACCGCCAACTGATCCTGGATGCCGAGCGCTACATCTGGCAGCATCCCGAGACAGGTTATAAGGAAGTCAAGACCTCCGCCTACATGGCAGAGCAGTTCGAGAAGCTTGGTTACACCCTCACCTTTGCCGAGGGCATCACGGGCTTCACCACCGAGATCGACACGGGGCGCGAGGGTCCCACACTGCTCATCTTGGCAGAGCTGGACTCGATCATCTGCCCCTCCCATCCCGAATGTGATCCCGAAACGGGCGCGGTACACTCCTGCGGACATCACGCGCAATGCGCGGCACTGCTCGGCATCGCCGCCGCGCTCACCGAAAAGGGTATTTTGGACGAGCTTTCGGGCAAGATCCGCCTTTGCACCGTCCCCGCCGAGGAGCTCTTGGAGATCGAATACCGCACCCGCCTGCGCGAGCAAGGCATCATCAAATATATGGGAGGCAAGTCGGAATTTCTTTCCCGGGGCCTCTTTGACGGCGTAGATCTCGCGTTTTTGTTCCACACGGGCGGCAAGAGCTACGTGAACGAGGGCGCTGTGGGCTGTATCGCCAAAAAGATCATTTATAAGGGCAAGGCAGCGCACGCGGGCGGCTCCCCCTGGAAGGGCAATAACGCGCTTTATGCCGCCACCTGCGGCCTCAATGCCATCAACGCCATCCGTGAAACCTTCAAGGACGGCGACCTCATTCGTGTGCATCCCATCATCACCCACGGCGGCGATATGGTGAACGCCATCCCCGAGCGCGTGGAGCTGGAATCCTACGTGCGCGGCAAGACCTTCGCCTCGATCACCGAGTCCAATGCACGCGTCAACCGCGCCCTTACGGGCGGTGCCATTTCGCTTGGCACCAACATCGAGATCGTGGACATTCCCGGTTACGCGCCCCTTTACAATTCCACCGGGATGATGGAGGCCTGTGTGGACGCCGTGCACCAAATTTTGCCCGAGCACGAGCTTGCGGATCTACCCTTCGGAACGGGCAGCACGGACATGGGAGATCTGTCCTGCATCATGCCCGTTGTGCACCCGCACGTGGCAGGCGCTTCGGGTATCGGACACGGCAATAACTATCAGATCGCCGACCCCGAAATGGCGTGCCTCGGCTCTGCCAAATGGCAACTTGCCATGGCAAAATTGCTCTTGGAAAACGGCGCCGCACGCGCCAAAAAGATCATCGCAGAATTCAAGCCGCAATTCGCCTCGGCAAAGGAATATCTGGATTATATGGACTCTCTGAACAGCAGCGGCGACCGCATCGAATACCGCGAGGACGGCACGGTCAGCGCCAAATTGAACTAAAAAAAGCGGGCGCTTCCCGACGGGAAGCGCCCGCTTTTTTGCGAACTGCGGCGTTTTTTCACTTATGCTGCAAATTCGCGCAAAACAAAACCACTTCTGTTTGTTTCAAAACAGAATTTTAATATTCAGAATAAATTTTAAGTCAAAAAGAGCGTTTTTCAGCGTTTTATTTGATGATTTCAAAACACATTTTTAAAGAAACGGTTTTGTCAAAGAGAGAAACGGAGAATACCCCTTTGAAAATTTACGACTTTAACGGCAAGAAAAACATCTGCGGCGAGCGGGTAAAGGCGGCAAGAAAGTGCCTTGCGCTGACGCAGGAGCAGCCGGCGGCAAAATACAGCTTGCAGGCATTATTTTAGAGCGCGACAGCATCAGCAGGATCGAGATCGGCCACGCTTTGTCGCGGATTTTGAGCTTGCGGCGTTGTGTGGGATCCTGGGAGTCACGCCCACGCATCTTTTGGGGCTTGAGGACTGAAAAACACAATAGGAAAATGCCGAAGTACATAGTTTTCTCAATTTCACCTTACATTTTGCAAAAACAAAACGAATTTTGAACGATCAAAACGCCTTTCTGCAAAAAACAGCCGTTTTAGGCTATTTGGTTGATATTTTCAAAACATTTTTTATCAGAGCAGTTCCCTCTCCGGGCTATTTCTTTTACATTTTTTTGCAGTGCGGCAGATTTGTTTTGCTTTTTTGCCAAAGGCGCCCCTTCCTCTTTTTGCAGCGCGCGATATAAAAAGTGACATTTATCGACACATTTTATATTGACTTTTTAGGCAACTTGTGATAAACTGATAGTAGCTACCCCCTCTACAGTTAGCAAAACACGTTGCAGTTCAACTGCGGAAAGGACACACTATGAAAAAAATCTTATCCCTTGCACTGATCGTTTGTATGATCGCAACCTGCGCGCTTACCTTTGCCTCTTGTAATTCCGATGACAAGATCGCCGGTACTTATGAAATGACCAGCATCTCCGGCACAGTGACCTACGGCGGCGAGACCATAGAGCTGGAGGAGGACCTCTATGATTATTACCGCATCACGCTGAAGAAAAACGGCTCTTGCATGATCGAGTCAAAAGCATCCGGCTCCACCACAAAGGTCGAGGAGGAAGGCACTTGGGAATATGATGACGGCATCCTGAAGATCAAGAGCAATCCTTCCGGCATCACCACCGTGGAGGAGATGACTTGGGAAGATGATGTCATCATCTACGAAGCCGAGCAAAACGCCTCCGGAATGAAGATCGAAATGAAGTTGCGCCTGGAAAAGGTAGACTGATTCTTCCCTTTCCATCCACAAATCAAAAGCCAACACAGAAAACTCTGTGTTGGCTTTTTTGCTGTGCGCCTTGATCGGATCTGGGGCTGCGTTTTTGTTTTCTTTCCGATTACTTGATCTCGGGCAAGCTGGCGGCGGCAACGGACTGACCGACGCGGCGGCTGCTCTCATCGGGGATGTGCAACTGAATCGTTTCATTCAGCTCGGGGAACTCTTTGGCAAGCACTTCCTTCGCGCGCTCCAACAAAATCACACCGCCCTCACCGGAGGTCACGCGACCCATGATCAGCACGTGCTTGATATCATAGAACAGCGAGTAGTAAGCAATCGTATAGCCGAAGTACACGCCGATGGTATCATAGATCTTGGCGGCGCGCTCGTCGCCCTCTGCCATCAGCTTCTGCACGACCTTCAGCTTCTCGGCGGGGGAAAGATTTTCGTCCAGCTCGATGCCGGCGGCGGGAGCCAGCTTGATAACGGCATCCTGCGAGAAGTACTTCACACCGCAGCCGTAATCACCCGACCACTCGTCCACCATTGCATCCTTGGAATAGTCGCAGGGCACGAATGCCAGCTCGTTGAGCCAGCCCGTGATGTTGCCTGCGCCATCCACGTAGCCGCCTGCCTCGCTGGTGCCCATCGCAATGCCGAGCACGTTGTTATCGTTCAGATCCATCGCACCGGCAAGCGCGGTCACGTCACCGTCATTGGCAACCTCCAGCGGCACGTCGCCGAACTCCTTCGCGACGTCGATATACATATTCTTACACTTCTTCTCAAAGTCCTCCTTGCCGACCTTGAGGAACAGCGACGCCACCATGATACGGTTGTCCACGTACACACCGGCAGACGACACGCCGATGGCATCCACGCGCGGCATATGGGAGGCGGCGGACTTCATGGCGGAGAGAATGCCGTCATAATGATATTGGGGGTCAGAATTGGTCTTGGGGAACCAGACGACCTCCTCGCTGTATACGCTCTTGCCGTCGATCACAGCGCTGACCTTGCGGTCAGATCCGCCCGCATCAAAGCCGATGCGACAGCCGTCCAAGTGTCTGCCCACGGGGGTGGCGCTCTCGCTTGTCACGGGGGCCTCCTCAATGGGGCGATACTCCACGGTCACGGTCGTTTCGTACACGCCGCCCATAAAGTCATAATCGAAGGCGCGTGCGCCGTTCGGGCTGTATGCCTTTGCCAGCTCGTCCGCCACGTACTTGGAGCCCGCAATGATGATCTTGTGACCGCCGCGTACCCACAACAGCGACTTCACCAGACGCTCGACAAATTCATAGTTCTCTGCATCGTGACCCGTGCCGTCCTTGTAGATCACGGTCTCGAATGCGCTGACGTAGCCCTTATTGCGCTCGATGCCAATGACAAGGCGCGTGCCGCCTGCTGCCTTAGCGGCCTTGGTAAACTCGCGGTAAACGAGCATCATAGGGGTAAAACCCTTATCCAGAATTGCTTCCACCTTAAGCTTCATATCTGATCTCTCCTTGCATGATGGTTTTCTTGATATCAAAATTCATATCGGTGATGATGAGGTCGGCATCCTTGCCCGCCTCGATCGAGCCCTTGGTCTCGCCCAGCCCGATCGCGTTTGCGGGGTTGAGGGAGGCGGCGTTCACGATCTCGTAAAGCGGGAGGTCGGTGTACGCACGGAAATTTTTGACCGCATCATTAAGGCGCAGGACGCTGCCCGCGATGGTGCCATCCTCCAGAAGGCACTGAATGCCCTTCACAAAGGTCTTCTGTCCGCCAAGCGAATACTCACCGTCCGGCATACCGCCCGCACGCGTGCAGTCGGTGATCAGCACCAGCTTGTCACCCTTGCACTTGGCGATCAGCGGGAACAGCCCCTTGTTGACGTGGAAGGTGTCCGCGATCAGCTCGGTGTAAACGTCGGCGGAAAGCGCCGCACCCACCACACCGGGCTTGCGGTGGTGCAGACCTGTTTGCGCGTTGAACAGATGCGTCACCTGCGTGGCGCCGCAAGCAAATGCCTGCATCGCCTCCTCAAACGTGGCATCGGTATGACCCACCGACACGCGCACGTTGCTGTTTTTCGTGATCTTCTCGATCGCCTCGTACCCGCCCTCGACCTCGGGGGCGATGGTGCAAAGCTTGATGATGTCCTGATTTTTGAGGATCCAGTCCGCGTCCGGTGCCTTGATGTGCTCGGCGGCCTGCGCGCCCTTCTTGCTTTCGTTGATAAACGGGCCCTCGGCATTCACGCCCGCAAGATACGCGCCACGCCAGCTCTTGCTTTCCTCCTGCAGGGCGCGCACCGTGTCCAGCGCCTGCTCGATCTCCGCCATCGACACCGTCATGGTGGTGGGAAGGAAGGTGGTGACGCCGTTTTTCATCACGCCCTCGGCCATCTTGCGGATCCCCTCGGCCACACCGTCAGAGGCGTCCTCGTTGAGGTAGCCGTGGATGTGCACGTCCACAAGGCCGGGTGCCACAAAGCACCCCGTCGCGTCGATGACTTCAGCAGAGTCGGGAATTTCTTTCTCGGCCACAAGGCCGATGATCTTTTCGTCATACACAAGCGCCTTTCCCGTAACGATCTCACGGGGCAGGATGATGCTTGCGCCTTTGATACATTTCATGGGCAATTCCTCTTTACAATAATTTATATTAAAATTATATCATAACCAATCTAAAAGTAAATAAAAAATCGGTCACAAAAAATTTGATTTTGGACAATCAAAAATCAGCATTTACTTTTTGCCTTTTTTGTGATATACTAATAGCAGAAATTCGGATCGGAGGATTTTTCCTATGTATTACATCGGTGTAGACCTTGGCGGCACCAACATTGCCGTCGGCATCGTGGATGAAAATATGAACATCGTGAAAAAGGGCAAGGTGCCCACGCACAAGGAGCGCCACAGCGACGAGATCATCGCGGACATGGGCGCACTCTGCGATTCGCTCGTCAAGGAGGCGGGGCTTACCTTTGCGGACATCGCCTACGTGGGCGTGGCCGCCCCCGGCAGCGTGGATCCCGCAAACGGCACGGTCAAGTATGCCAACAACATCAATATGTTCCACTACCCCTTGGCCGAGCGATTGATGTCGCACATCCCCGTGAAAAAGGTGTATCTGGAGAACGATGCCAACGCGGCGGCACTGGCTGAGGCAAAAGCGGGCGCGGGCAAGGGCTATGACGACGTCATTATGGTCACGCTCGGCACGGGCGTGGGCGGCGGCATCGTCATCGGCGGCAAGCTGTACTCCGGCTTCAACTACGCGGGCGCGGAGCTCGGGCACATCGTTATTGAGCACGGCGGCAGACCCTGCACCTGCGGCCGCAAGGGCTGTTGGGAGGCGTATAGCTCTGCGACGGCATTGATCGAGTTCACCAAGGAGAAAATGACCGAAACGCGCAACACCGTGATGTGGGAGCTGTGCGAAAACGGCGCGAAAAAGGTGAGCGGTCGCACCGCCTTCAAGGCGGCACGTGCGGGTGACAAGGCAGGGCAAGAGGTGGTGGACACCTATATCGATTACCTTGCCTGCGGCATCACCAACATGGTCAACATCTTCCAGCCCCAGGTGCTTTGCATCGGCGGCGGCGTTTGCGGTGAGGGAGACTATCTTCTCGCCCCCCTCAAGGAGATCGTGGACCGCGACCAGTACGGCTCGGGCGCGCACGACGACAAAACGCAGATCAAAATTGCACAGCTTGGCAATGACGCGGGCATTCTTGGCGCCGCGTTGCTCGGCATTTAAAAAAAGCCCCCATATGGGGGCTTTTCCCTATTTCCAACACCCAAACGGAGGATCTTTATGATGCAAATTCGTCTTTCTCAGGCAAAAATCGAATCCTTTAAGGGCAACGTCCTGCCCCTCTATCTGATCTCCGACAAGGATCTTTCCAAGGAGGATATCACCTTCCACACCGACAACGAGGAGGTCGTGATCCTACATACCTTCAAAAGCGATGACCCGCAAAGCATAGCGCACGGTGCATTGCTCACGCTCGTTGGCGTGGGACACGCCACGGTGCGCGCCGATTACGCGGGCGAGAGCTATTGCTGCGAGGTGAGCGTACGCGAGATGCGGCGCGCAAAGCCGGGTGAGCCGTTGCAATATTTCTTCGGTGACTTTCACGATCACACCTCCAAGATCCACAATCATCAGCAATTTGCCGATCGCGAGGAAGGGTTCGTCATCGACTACCTCAACTTCCAGAAAAATGACGGCCGGCTGGATTTTGCCGTGATCTCGGATCACGCCGTCACCACCAACGACCGCGACTTTTTCGCGGGCTTCACCGGTGTGGAGGAGATCGCCCCCTCCCCCGTCGTGATCTTCCCCGGCGCGGAGTGCGAGGTCACCGTGGTGGAGGAGGACCGCTTCGGCCTTCCCTACAAGAACTCCGGCGAGATCGTCACCGTGAACTCGGGTGCTTACGTCTGCACGCGCACTTGGGAGGAGTATTTTGAGGCGATGGCGCGCTCCCCCTTCGCCGTTTGCGTGCTGGCGCACCCCTTCATTTCGGGACATTCGACCAGGGGCTGTTGGAACTTCTCGTTGGATCGCAACAACTCCCCCGCCTTCAAGCAGCTCATCAAGGGCGTGGAGATGGGGGATGGCGACATCCGCTCCTCCAACGGCATTCACGAATACATGTACTCGCTTGCGCTCGACCAGGGCTTCCGCGTTTCGGTCACCTGCGCCAGCGACGGGCACGGTCCCGACTGGGGTTATGACCGCCTTGTGGGCAAGACCGTCATCATGGCGCGCGAAAAAAGCAAGGAGGCGTTCCTTGACGCACTGCTTGCCAACAGATTCTACGCGACGGAAACGGGCAACGTCAAGCTCTTTTACACCGTCAACGGACAGGAAGCGGCCAGCACCCTGCCGCTTGCGGACACCTACCGCTTCCACGTGAGCGCCACCACCTTCAAGGACGATCCCACAGCAAAGCCCACCGCACTCCGCGTGATCTCGGATTACGGCAAGATCGTGGCGGAATTCGAAAACGTGGACTTCTCCGACTTTGATTTCGAGCTCAAGTCCGACACAGCGAGATACTTCTATTTGCGCTTCACGGACGAGAAGGGCCGCCGCACCTGGTCCGCGCCCGTGTGGACCTCGCGCGAGATCGACCCGCCCAAGCCCGCCCTCACGCCGATCCCCAAAAACGGCTTCACCGTGACCGAGCTGGAAAGCGGCAGAGATGCCTCCGTGCTTGTGAACGATGACCCGCGTGAGAGCTTTGAGTCCGAGCTGGAGACCGCCACCTACCTCATTGACATGCAAAAGGAATATACCGTCTCGGCGCTGGGGCATTACACCCCCTACACCGACCGCCGCCGGTTGGCGGAAAATCCCGTGATCTCGCAAAAGATCCTTGCCAACTTCGGGCGGGACAAGTTCCCCGAGGTCGCCACGGCAGTCTCCCGCTTCGCCTCCAAATATGAAATACTGACCAGCACCGACGGCGTGCACTTCGAGCTGTGCGACAAGGGGCAGATCCGCTCCTTCAGCGGCGAGGAGATCCTGCGCTTCCCCGCAAGAAAAGCGCGTTTTGTCAAATTCCGCGTGCTTTCCATCACGGGCCGCGAGTGGCGCCCCTTCTTTGACGATCTGACGCTGCACCTGGCCGAGCTTTCCCTCTTTGCGTAAGTATTTACCCCAAAAACGGTACGAGAAAAGCAACAAAAAAGCCCCCGGATCGGGGCTTTTTTGTTGCTCAATAGCGTTTGGGATTGCTTGTCTCGCCAAGCAAATAGTCAACACTGGTATTGTAAAATCTGGCAAGCTTGATCAAAACGCTTGTGGGAATATCGTTCTCTCCCGTTTCGTACTTGGAATACCCCGTTTGCGACATTCCAAGCATCCTTGCCACCTGCGTTTGTGTCAGATCGCGATCCTCCCGCAAATCACGAATTTTCGGATAGATCATATCATCCTCCGCGACTTTTAAGTGTAATTACATTATAAATTATTCCAATTCAGGCTATTGACTTTTAACCTGAAATAGGTTATAATGTGGATAAAAGGGCGCTCTCCCCTTTTATTCTTACTTTTTTAGGAGGATCTACACCATGGAAACAACGAAAAAAAGAGCCGTTCTTCCGGCTATATTCTTTTGGATTCTGGCACTTTCAAAGTGCTTTGATTTGATTGACATTCTTTCCATCCACTATCTTGAAAATCGGTTTTCTCTTATTATTATCAGGTTGCTTTTTATCGCGCTCTATACCACCTTCGGCATCTTTTTGATTATGGGCAAGAAGGGGCTCCCCTTGACGATCTGTACCGGCGTTATGACGCTTTGGAGCTTGTATAACGTGTTTACCACTTACCTGAACGCTTCCATACCCGCCTTCATCGCCCTCATCTCCAATCTGGCTTTCCTTGCCGTGTGGGCCCTCATCACGTTCGTGCTTCTTGTTGACGTGTTGCCCGCATTGGAGGGTATGAAAGCCAAAAAGCCCTTGTTCGGGAAAATTTTTCTCATCACATTCATCGTATTTGTCGTCACACGCATCGTCAAATCAGGTTTCCATTTGTCTTCGGATTTCTATAGCAAAGAGCCCTTTTATTGTCCGACGGACTTCCGTAATTTCCTCGCAAATGTTATAGCACTGATCCCGCTGTTTGTTGCCCTGTTCACCATGGCACTTTGGATCTCGCCCGCACCGAAAGCGGAGCGCACCGTCAGCGCGGAGAACGCCCCCAAGAGCGAGTTCTACATCTCTATCGCCACGCACATCTGCTTGCTTTTGTTCACCTGCGGCATCTGGCTGCTGATCTGGATCCACAAGGCGACCCGCTTCTCCAACCTCGTGACTGACGAGCAGCCCTCCAACCCCACCACCAAGCTTTTGCTTTGCATGTTCGTTCCCTTCTATCAGATCTACTGGACCTACAAAACGGCCCAGCGCATCGACAAGCTTGCTAAGCAATACGCTGTTCACTCGGAGCTTGGCACCGCCTGTCTGCTCCTTGCGATCTTTGTTCCCTTCATCCCCCCGATCCTAATGCAGGACAAGATCAATCAAATTGCCACCAAAGAGTGAAAAAAAGCCCCCGTACGGGGGCTTTTTTGTTGCAAACACTTGTCAAAACGCGCACTTTGCGTTATAATGAAGAAAAAACAAAGGAGCTTTATCATGATCAAGATCACCAACTATCAGGATCTTACCAAATATTTCAACGTCCCCGCCGCGGCCATCGCTTTTATGGAGGCAATTTCCGGAAAAACCGAGAACGGTCGTTACGATTTCGGTAAGGATTGCTTCATCAACGTGATGGATTGCACCACCCGCGAGGGGTTCGCCGATATGGAGGCACACGACGTTTACGTGGACGTGCAATGCCTTCTCACGGGCGAGGAGCGCATCTATTTTGCAAACAGAGACGGGCTCACCGTAACCCAAGAGTATAATCCGCAAAAGGACATCATGTTTTTTGCCTACTCTCCTTGTGAGTACGTGGATTACAAGGCAGGTGAGGGCGTGGTGCTTTACCCCGAGGAGGCACACCTGCCCTGCCGCGCCGTGCACGCGCCCCTCACCGCCAAAAAGGCCGTGATCAAGCTCAACTGCCTCGCACTTGCCAAGCAATGAAGCGCACGCAAATTTCGGTAGATCCCACCTATTTTCCCGCACCGTTTCGGCACTTATTGCAAAATGCACGCGTTTTTGACAGCAGCTGCTCACCCGAAGCACGCGTTTATTTCATCGAAGCACGTGAAGGGCTTTTTTTGAAAAGCGCCGCCGCAGGCACGCTGAAAAAAGAGGCGTTGCAGGACGCGTATTTTCACGAAAAGGGTCTTGGTGCCCCCGTGCTTGATTACCGCACGGAAGCGGGGCGCGACTGGCTGCTTACCGCACGCGTGCCGGGCGAGGATTGCACAGACGCGGCGTATCTTGCCGATCCCGCGCGACTTTGTGACCTGATCGCCACGCGCCTGCGCGCACTGCACGAGCTGGATCCTTCGAGATGCCCCATCCGAAACCACACGCAAAATTACATCAAAACGGTGGAAAACAACTACCGTGCGGGGGTGTTTGACCCCTCTTATCTGCCGCCTGCATACCCCGCGCTCACAGCCGATGCGGCGTATGCTTTTTTCACGGAAAACAAGCACCGTTTGGCCGAAAACACGCTTTTACACGGGGATTATTGCCTGCCGAACATCCTGCTTGACGAATGGAAATTCTCCGGCTTTATCGACCTTGGCAACGGCGGTGTGGGCGACCGCCACGTGGATCTTTTCTGGGGCGCGTGGACACTTTGCTTCAACCTTGGCACCGACCGCTACCGCGACCGCTTTTTCGACGCATACGGGCGCGACGTGATCGACACGGAGCTGATCGATCTTGTGGCTGTTGCCGAGTGTTTTGGCTGAAAACGCTCCCGCGCACGCGCAGGGGTTGACTTTTTGGGCAAAATGCGGTATAATAAACTATATTGCCGCGTGTGCGTCACCACGTACCGCGACCGCGCAAAGGAGAAGTCAGACATGACGGAAAAAGAAATTGCAGAGCTTATCAAAACTGCCGTTGGCGACGTGGATCTTTCCGACACGGATATCCCCACGATCGACTTGTATCTGGATCAGATCCTGAGTCTTTTTGCAGAAAAAAACGCGCAATCCGCCCCGCGCTACCGCGAGCGTGCGCTGACCAAAACCATGATCAACAACTATTCCAAAAGCGGCCTCATCAGCCCCATCAGCGGCAAAAAATATTCCCGCGCACAGATCGTGGAGATGCTGCTTGTCTACACCATGAAAAATTCGCTTTCCATGGAGGAGATCAAGCGCGTGCTCACGGGCGTGCGCGAGGATTGCGGCTTTTCCGCTGAGGATACCGTCAACACCTATCACCGCTTTCTTTCCATCAAGGACGCCAACCGTTCCCGCGCCGCCGAGGCGGTCCTCCACCTGCTTGCGGACGATCAGCTGAACGCCACCGATGACAAGGACTTTTTCCTTCTGCTGCTGGACATTCTTTCCTTCTCCGCCTATCTCAAGGCGGTGGCACAGGAGCTGCTGGAGGTCAGATACGCCGACCCCGAGGAGCGTGAGCGTGAGCGCAAAGAAAAGGAAGACAGCGAAAAACGTGAGCGCAAGGAAAAAGAAGAGAGCGAAAAGCGCGAACGCAAGGAAAAGGAAGAGGCGGAAAAGCGTGAGCGCAAAGAAAAGGAAGGCGCCGAAAAGCGCGAGCGCAAAGAAAAGGAAGAAGCCGAAAAGCGTGAACGCAAGGAAAAGGAAGAGGCGGAAAAGCGCGATACCAAGCTCAAGTCGGGCGACGCCCAATCCTAAGAAAAGAGGAATGCCGCCATGATTCTGACCGTGCTTGCGGATAACCGCACCGTTTCCTTTGCTTTTTTTGACGAAGGTCAAGAAAAAGCCACACCGTTATCGACTTTTTGCATCGCGGCCCTCCCCGCCAGAACCGCTGACGAGTATGCCGCACTCCTTGATATGATGGCCGCAAGAGGCCATTTTCACGGCGTAAATACCGTCATCATCGCCTCGGTAGTGCCGCCCCTTACAAGCGCGCTTTGCCGCGCGGTGCATCTGCTTTACGGCGAGATCCCCACTCTTACCGTGGGCGCGGGGTTGCGCTCCGGACTGACGTTGCGCACCGACACACCTGCCGATCTTGGCGCCGATCTTGTCGCCATGGCCGTGGGTGCCGCCACACTGCAAAAGCCCCCTTTTCTCGTCCTGCATTGCGGTGACGTGACCACGCTTTCCGCCGTGGATGCGGGAAAGGACGCGCCCGTCTATCTGGGGTGTGCCATTTTGCCCGGTGCCGCACTTTGCGCAAAGACCCTCAAGGAGGAGGCCGCACTGCTTTCCACCGTGGCGCTTGCCAAGCCCCCGCATGCCATCGGCAAAAACACGGGTGACAGCGTCCGCGCAGGCGTGCTTGTCGGGCATGCCGCCGCCATTGACCGCTTGATTGCCGATTTTGAGGCGGAAATGGGCAAAAAGAACCTCCCCGTGATCGCCACAGGTGAGGAAGCAGAACTTGTGCTGCCGCTGCTTGCCCATCACACCCAGAAGGAGGAGGCCCTTGCCCACAAGGGGCTGTATCATCTGGCGCTTCTGAACGCCAAAAAGGGCAAAAAAGCCCCCTGACGGTGTGAGAAAACCTGTTTTGTATCTGTTCGGCCTTTGCCGTTTCGGATAAATTTTGAACTGCGTTGCACCCGCATGGGCGGGGCGACAGCACGGGGTCACGTCCCCGAAAGGAGTTTCCCTATGGAACACAAGGAAGAAAAGGTATTGCAGGAAGAAAACGTCAATACCGAAACCGCAAAACAAAGCTCGGGAAAGCTTTGGCGCCAATCGCGCAACGATAAAACCTATAAAATGGTGTTGCTTGGCGTGCTTTCCGCGCTGGTGATCGTGCTTCAGCTCTGGGGCAGTGCCATTCCCTTCTTCGGCGGCACCTCGCTTTGCCTTGTGCTGATCCCCATCGTGGTGGGCGGCCTGCTTCTTGGTGTCAAGGGCGGTACGTTCCTCGGCCTTTTGTTCGGCGTTTTCGTGTACGTATGGTGTGGCGTGCTGGGCTATGATCCCTTCACCGCATTCCTCTTCCACACCAATCCCGTTATCACCGCGCTGATCTGTATTGTCAAGGGTGGCCTTGCGGGCTTTGTTCCCCCGCTTGTGCATCGCGCCCTTTCCCGCAAAACAAAGCTCGGCTCGGTTTTCGCGGCCGCGGCACTTGCCCCCATTTGCAACACGGGCATCTTCATTGCGGGCATGTTTACCATTCTCGGCACGCTGGAAAGCTATCTTGCCGGCGCCATGACGATCGGCTATTTCTTCGGTGCCATCATCCTCGTCAACTTCTCTGTCGAGCTGGCCGTCAATCTGATCGCCGCACCCGCCATTTACCGTGTGGCACAGGTCGTCAACCGCAAAAAATTACATTAAGCTTTTCCAAGATCCTCGCCGTTGGCGGGGATCTTTTTTCTTTTTGCTTGAACAACTCCTTTTTCGGGCATATTATAAAAAAGAGCATATTTGAAAAAGGAGAAGCTTATGTGCGGAATTATCGGATATACGGGAGTAAAAAAGGCGGTGCCGATCCTGCTTGCGGGGCTTGCCGCGTTGGAGTACAGAGGGTACGATTCGGCGGGCATTGCGGTACAGGAAAACGGGTTGAAGGTCGTGAAAACAAAGGGACGTCTCTCACTTTTGCGTGAAAAGCTGGAGCACGCCACACATTTGCAACACGCCACGTGCGGCATCGGCCACACGCGTTGGGCCACACACGGCGAGCCCTCCGACGTCAACTCCCACCCCCACGCCACCGCGCACCTTGCGCTGGTGCACAACGGCATCATCGAAAACTATGCGCAGATCGCGGCATTTCTCACTGAGCGCGGCTACACGTTTCTCTCGCAAACAGACACGGAGACCGCCGCTTTGCTGATTGACCATTATTACAAAGAGGAAAAGGAGCCGCAAAAGGCGATCTTTCGCGCCTTGCAAATGCTGCGCGGCGCCTTCGCCTTCGGCATTTGCTTTGCCGACTATCCCGACCGCATTTACGCGATCCGCAAGGATAGCCCCTTGATCGTGGCAAGCACCGAAGCGGGAGCGCTGATTGCCTCCGACGTGCCTGCGATCCTCCCGCACACCAACGTCTATTACCGCCCCGAGGAGGGCGTGCTTGCCGTACTGGAAAAGGCACAAGTCAGCTTTTACAGTGCCGCCGGCAAGCAAGTACAGCAAAAAACGGAGCGCTTGGATTGGAACGTGGAACAAGCGCAAAAGGGCGGCTTTCCGCACTTCATGCTAAAAGAGATCCACGAGGAGCCGCAAGCGATTTCCCGTACCGTTTCGGCACATTTGAAGGATGGATTGCCCTATTTTGGCGAAAATTTTCCGACCGAAGTGCTGAAAAGCTGTCGCGCCATACACGTGGTGGCCTGCGGCACCGCCATGCACGCGGGGCTGATCGGCAAGCGCATCATCGAGCGCTTGTGCCGCATCCCCGTCCGCGTAGAGATTGCCAGCGAATTCCGCTACCGCAACCCCATTCTGGAGGAAAACGATCCGGTGATCCTGCTCTCGCAATCAGGGGAGACCGCCGACACGCTGGCGGCGTTGCGCCACGCGCGGGAAAAGGGCGTGCCCACGCTTGCCATCGTCAACGTGAACGGCTCCACCCTCTCGCGCGAGGCAGACCACGTGCTATACACCCCCGCGGGGCCTGAGATCGCGGTCGCCAGCACCAAGGCGTACAGCGTGCAATGTGCACTGCTTTACCTGCTTGCCCTGCACGCGGGATTGGCACGCGGGCAAATAAGTGCCGAAACGGTACGAGAAATCTGCCAAAAAATGCAACACGAGGTGCCCGAAAGCGTCGAAAAAGTGCTGGAAATGAATGATGAGATCTGCGGCTGTGCCAAAGAGCTTACGGATGCCGAGCACGTTTTTTATATCGGGCGTGACGTGGATTTTGACCTTTGCACCGAAAGCTCGCTGAAGCTCAAGGAGATCTCCTATATCCACTCCGAGGCCTACGCCGCGGGGGAGTTGAAGCACGGCACCATTTCGCTGATCACGCACGGCACCCCCGTGGTGGCACTTTCCACGGTTCCCGCGCTGGCCGGGAAAATGCTTTCCGCCATGCGGGAGGTCGCGGCGCGCGGCGCCATGCTCCTGACCGTCACCACCAAGCAGATCGCCGCAAAAGAAGAGCTCCCCGCCGACCGTCTCCTTCTTTTGCCCGATATTGACGAGCTGCTTGCCCCCTTCCCCGCCATCTGCGCCATGCAGCTGCTTGCCTATCACGTCTCGGCGCTCAAGGGGCTTGACGTGGATAAGCCGCGCCACCTTGCCAAATCCGTCACGGTGGAATAAAAAAGGTGGCGTACGCCTCCTTTTATAAGAAAAACAGCGATTTACCCCCGAAACGGGTGGCAAATCGCTGTTTTTTCAGTTGTTTTCAGCTTTCAAGTTGACGGCCGAGGAAGCCCGCGGCAGTTTGGATCAGCTTGGTCTCCACGTCAATGGCGGGCAGCTTTTTCTCCCCCTCCATGCCGCCAAGCGACACCACACAGCCCACGATATCCCCCTCCGCAAAGATCGGCATCGCGCAACGCACAAAGAAGCTGCCGCCCTCTGCGATCGCGGGTACGTTTTCCTCCCCATCGCGGTGCACGAATAAGCTGCGCGCCTCGATGATGCGCTCCATCTCCTCGGAAAGAGATTTGTCGGCGTATTCCTTGCGCGGCACGCCCGCGGTGGCGATCACGGCATCGCGATCGCAGATCACGACGGACAGCCCGCAGGTCTTATACAGCGTCTCGGCATATTCTGCCGCAAACGCCGCCAGCTCCCCGATGGGCGAGTATTTCTTAAAGATCACTTCGCCCTCTCGGTCGGTGTAGATCTCCAGCGGGTCGCCCTCGCGGATGCGCATGGTTCTTCTGATCTCTTTGGGAATGACGACGCGTCCGAGGTCGTCGATTCTTCTGACAATTCCTGTGGCTTTCATCTATATAAAATCTCCTTATTTTACAGATTTGTACTGTTAGTATCTGCAAATGGGGGAGATTTATACTTTGCGCAGAATGATTTATACAAATTGTGCGGCCAATTTCATGACCTCCGAAAAATTGCCGTCGTGCACATTGTACGTATAGGTTTGATTAAAAGGAGCTTGCCCGTTAAAACAGGAGATCTGTAAAGCGGTGTCCACGAGGTAAAAATTGAGGATTTTCCCTCTTATTGACAAACTACACTCATGAATTTTTGAAGCAGTAACGCCGTTTTTTCACAACGCACTTTCATCTGCATCGACGCTTTTTCAACGTAGTGATTCTCTTGCTGCATCACAAGCACGCCAACGTTTTCCAAAAAATACTGCATCAGCAGCCAATCCTTATTGGTGGGAAAGTAATTCGGCTCTTTTACCTCCTGCATCCCTTCCTCCGAGCGCACGGTAAACATCACCGAATATTTTATAACGTCCTTCAGATGATACAAGATCAAGGCGAGTGCCGCGCCCCATGCGGCCGTGTCATCACGCCGATCGTCGCTTTGAAAAAGGATGCACGCCTCATCCGTGCCCGCAAGCTCCCTGATCTGCTCCACCACGCGGTAGATCGGTCGTCTTTTGGAGGAACGGCATTCCTTTCTGACGGGATTTGAATAAAAGCAGGAGCTTAGCCAAACCTCGATAAACACACAGCCGTCCACCGTAACGGCTGATTTTTTCACCTCTCCCACCGATACGTAACAGTCAAACAAGCTCATGCAAGAACGATCGATCACATCCATGCCACTCACCTCAAAAACATAGTATTTTATCCTATTGTATCATTTTTGTGCCGCAAAGTCAAGGCAAGCACTTTTTCCTCCCAAGCAAGAGATCTTCCCTCACTTTTTGTTTTTACACAAACCGCGCGACCATGCTGTCTGCGCGGCATTTGAAAAAACTTTCGATTTTCGGAAAAAGTTTTGGAAGTGATGAGAAAATGCGGTATAATGGTACTATCAAAAAAAGCTTTCCGCGCGCCGCGTCAGGGGACGAAATTGTCCCGCTCGATCTGATATCATAATAACAACATCGAGGAGAAAGGAAGAAATTATGAAGATCGCAGTACTGTTCGGTAGCTTTAACCCCATGACGAATGCACACCTTGCCGCCATGAAGGAGGCGGTTGCGCACCTTGGTGCCGACCGCGGGCTTTTCGTTGCCACCAACGGAAAGTACCTGAAGAAAAAAACGGTCAAGCATGACGATGCCTTTTACCTGAGCGAGGAGGAGCGCAAGGAGATCATCGAAAAGGCCTGCGAGGGCGAGGAGAAGCTCGCCTTCTGGGGCTTCGAGATGGGCGGCATCAGCCCCAAGCGCTACAAGACCCTTTCGAAGATCCAAAAGGAATACCCCGACGCCGAGCTCTACGAGATCCAGGGCGCGGACAAGGTGCGCAGCATCCCGAGATTCGGGGACGGGGAGGAATACGTCAGCCACGTCCGCTTTGCCGTGTTTGCAAGGGGCGGGATCGACCTTGCGGCACTGCTGAATACCGATCCCCTGCTCTGCCGCTACAAGGACAGATTCCACCTCCTGCCTGCGCTGAGCGGCTCGGCCGAGATCAGCTCCACCGAGGTGCGCCGCCGCTTTTACGCGGGTGAGAGCTACACCGACGTCGTGCCGCAGGCCACCGCCACGGTGATGGCAAGATATTCCCCTGCGGACTTCACCCCCACCTTTGCGGAGCGCATGGCCGTGATGATGAAGGACGGGCGCTTTGGCCCGCACAACGCGCGCAAGGAGGTCTACGCTCTCAACACCAAGCTGTTCAACGCCTGGAAGACGGGAAACGCCGAGATCGAGCTTGGCGACTATCACGCCTTTCTTGACGGCACAAAGCTGTACGAGCGCAGCTTCGACATAAGCGACAAGGGCACGGTGTACCCCGACGTACAGACGGGATGCCTCAATATCGACTGCATTGAGCTTGCCGAAAAGCTGCTTGCGAAGGGCTATGATCCCGCCATTCTCAATCTGGCCTCGGCCAAAAAGCCGGGCGGCGGGTACCGTGACGGCATGGGCGCACAGGAGGAGTCGCTTTGCTACGCCTCCACGCTCAGTCTGTCGCTGTATCAGTACAGCGACCCCAAATACATCAACATCCGCGAAAGCGGCGTGCCCGTCAAAAAGACCGGCTATCCGCTGGACATCAATTTCGGCGGGGTCTACACGCCGAACGTCACCTTCTTCCGCAACAACGCGGCAAGCTTCTACACCCTGCGGGAGCGCAGCTTTTGCTGTGACGTCATCACCGTGGCGGCCCTCTCTTTCAACGGGAGATCACATTACGCCGAGCTGGACGAGCTCTCCTTTCGCTCCGAGACGGGTGGCTTTACCCCTGCGGGCGAGGAGATCATGAAGAACAAGATCCGCACCATCTTCCGCATGGGCGTGGAGCACGGCAAGGACGCGCTTGTTCTGGGGGCCTTCGGTTGCGGCGCATACCGTCTGCCCGCGCCCGAGGTGGCCAAGCTTTTCCGCGTGGTGATGGAGGAGCCCGAGTTTAAAAACAAATTCCGCCTTATCGTATTTGCCATTCTGGAAAAAGCGGGCGGGCCCCAAGGCCCCGAAGGCAAGTTTGTCGCCTTTTACCGCGAGTTTGGCACGTATCAGGCCTGACCGTCCCCCGATTTTGGACACCGTCAAAGAGCTATGAAGGAAAGCTTATTTCATACTTTGGACCAACTTCTCGCCGTCAACAAGGGCGGCGAGAAGAAAAATTTGCTGATCGCAGGTAAGGATTTTGCAACCCTGGACGGCGCGCTGTATTTTCTGCGCAGGTGGATCGTGGAAAAGCACTTTCACCTGCTGGAGCTTGACGAGGCATGCTATGACTGGCACCCCGAGGTATCCTCCCGCGACTTGTTCGAGCGTCTGAGCGTGCCGAACACCGTCCTGCTGGTAAAAAACTACGCCACGCTGCAATGGAGCGCACTCACAGAGGACACGCCGCACAACTTTTTACGCGACGCGGCACTGCACCGCCACTACGGGTGCGGCAACGATTGGTGCCCCACCGACGAGCTGCCGCATCTGCTTTTCGTGGTGGCGTTGAACGATTATCAGACCATGTACTGGGATGCGCGCGAGGCTTCCGCCTTCGCCACCTATCGCGTGCCGCGCGATCCCGCACGCTTCGACAAAAAATAAAAAGGAGGCACTGCTTTTACACAAGGACAAAAGCGCGCGGCAGATCTTCGGCGATATCGACGGGCTCAAGCTGAGATCCTCCATGACGCTTTTTGCCCTGCAAAGCCCGCCGAACTCGGTCTTTCACCAAGTACTTGACGCCTTTTTCGACGGCGAAAAGGACGCGGTGACGCTAAGCATGCTGCAGCTGTAATTCAGCAAACGAAAAAACCGATACGGGATTGGCGTGATACTCTTAACGGAGAATTCGTAAGCACAAAATTTCGGCAGAGAACTTGTTTTCTCTGCCGATTTTTGGTATAATGAGGCTAACGAAAAGCCTCCCTCCGAGAGGGAGGGGGACCGCGTTAGCGGTGGAAGGAGCCTGCGTGACTTTAGGTTTGTACTAACTTCATTGTAACGCACTCTCCCTCAGTCAGCTTCGCTGACAGCTCCCTCCCGGAGGGAGCCTTAGGATATGTGCAACCATAGGGGTATGGGTTTTGCCCTGTGCCTTTGTAATACAAAGGCGAAACTTGCGATAAAATGAAGGGAGGATATTTATGAAAGAGGACACAAAACATCAGCTGTTGATATCTATTTTATTTTTTGCTTTTTCCTTGGCATTTATATTCTTATTCATTATTAGCATCAATGACTATAAT
>SVSG01000024.1 GCA_015064415.1 Oscillospiraceae bacterium
CCTCGGAAATTGGAGAGAACAGTAGGAGAGAACTAACGTATTAAGTTGTATTTGAACTGCGGAAAACCCTTATAAATCAAGGGATTTAAGGTGGGAGGTTCCAAAGTGACTACAAAATTTCGAGTCACGCCTCTTCGACCACTTGAGTACTCCTCCAAATATTCAGTTGTCGGAATTTTGATAGAAAACTGTAGAGCAACCGCTTGGCATCTCTGCGCTTCAATTCCGTAAAAGCCAGGTGCCGCAAGGGGTTCGGGAAATAAACTGTGACGAAGTCGGTTTGTTTTCGAGTCTTGAAACACCGACGTTTTTTGACAGTTTGTTCGCGACCTATATATTATAGCATAACAGAGAAAAAAATGCAAGGGGTATTTTAAAAAAGTTTTCAAAAGAAACGGGTGGAATGATAAACCATAAAAAAGAGAAAAAATGGATCCGAAACACGCCAAAAATGGAAAAATAAAATTCAAATATGGAATTACGTTAAAAACAATTGGAAAACGAAGAAACTCCGCGAAAAATCCCGAAGGGAACGCGGAGTTTGCTTTTTAAGAAAAGTATTCTTTTGCCTTGGCAATATCCTTTTGAATTTGCGCGGAAAGCGCCTCTTCGGAGTTAAAGCGTCTTTCGCTACGCAAAAAATGCAAGAAGGACACCTCGATCTTTTGGCGGTAGAGATCGCCGTGAAAGTCAAACAAAAAGGTTTCGCACGTGACCTGCTCGCCGTCATCGAAGGTGGGGCGGGTGCCTACGTTGGATATGCCGAAATACGTTCTGCGCCCCAGCTTCACCGTGACGGCATACACGCCGTGCGCGGGGATGAGGCGTCCCTCGGGGAAGTGCAGATTGGCGGTGGGGGCGGAAAGCTCGCGCCCTTTTTGTTTTCCGCCCGCGACCTTGCCGGAAAGGGAGTAGGGGCGCCCGAGAAGGCGCGTGGCGTCTTCGGGGTGTCCGCTTTCCAGCATGTTGCGGATCACGCTGGAGCTGACAACGTGGCGGCCGTCCGTGACGGAGGGGACGATGGAGACCTCGCGTCCCGGCTGTGTGCCAAGCCAGCGTGCCAGATCCTCGGC
This sequence comes from Oscillospiraceae bacterium, assembly GCA_015064415.1. Lineage (GTDB taxonomy): Bacteria > Bacillota > Clostridia > Oscillospirales > CAG-272 > Firm-07. The sequence continues at coordinate 1,074 of SVSG01000024.1, forward strand.
TTTCCCTGCGGCTTTTTTGCCGAAGGTGTAATTAAAGCCGCAAACCGCTATGCGGCACTTACAGTCGCGGATCAAAACGTTTGCCACAAACTCCTCGGGGGAGAGGTCCTTGAGCTCTTCAAAATCGCAAAAAATAACAAATTGCAAGCCGGCCTTTCGCAAAAGCTCAACCTTCTCGTCGTTATCGCAAAGCAAGGGGAGCGGGGTGCCGAAGTAGTGCGCGGGATGTTGCAGAAAACAAAAGGCACCAAGGGGAAGGCGAGGAGAGCGCTTTTTGTTCAATCGCTTCAGCTCGTCGATAAGGGCTCTGTGTCCGCGATGCACGCCGTCAAAGTTGCCGAGCATCAAGCCGCAATCCGAGAGCGGATAGTCATCGTTTGGTTTTTTTAAATTGACGATCTTCACCGGTCACCCTCCCTTCTTTTGATATCTTTATCATTATAACCGATTTTGCAAATTTTTGCAAGAGGAAAAAAGCATGGAAAGAAAAAGAGAAGTGATTGACACGGGGGAAAATAGATGGTATAATTAAATATTACAGAAGGTGAGCGAGAGGAGGGAGCCACATGCCTGAAAACAAGGATTTTTCGGAGAAGGACGCGTTCTGGGATCTGGAGTCGCTTTTGCCGCCGCGAGACAAAAAAACGGCTGGGAAGAGCGAAAGACGCGACACGGAGGCGGTGGAGATCACGCTCCCCCCAACCGTTGCCAAGGCCGCGGCGGCCGAGAGCTTGTTCGTGGAGCATCCGGTGCCGTCCTATGCGACGGATCGCGCTAAGCGCCAAGTACCAAGTTCAAGCTATCATCCCCAAAACGCTTTGCTGCACGAGGTGCGTATTTACCCGTGGCGTACGGAATATGACTATTACGAGCAATTTTATCGCCACGCGCATCAGTTTGCCGCGTGCCGTGGCGTGCCGACGGCACCGCAGGATTTTTTCTCCTACATGCCGCAGTACACGCAAATGAACGCGGCACAGATGAGCTACTATTTTTGGTGGCGTACCAATTTTTGCGAGGGAAAATGCCTACCGGCGGCGTATTCCTATTTGCTGCTCTATCTTTATGAGATCATCAATCTGGATGACGTGCTCCCGCCCACCAAGGGGCAGGAAAATATGCTGCGCTTGTGGCTTTCTTACCGCGAGCAGTATCCGCGCCTTGACGCATTTTTGTGCGAGTGGATCGTGGACTACTCGCTTTTGCACGGATTGTCAGCACCCGAATTGCCGCGCGCCCTTTATCGAGAGCTGCTTGGCACGTGTCGGCTCAAGGAGTTTTTTGTGCCGTTGGAAGAAGAGGGTGACGCGCTTTCGATGGCGGTGTTGCTTTTTTGCAACAACTATGATTATACCAAAAGCAAATTTTACACGAAGGAAAGTGCCGCCGACTTTCATCGCGTGCTGCGCGGTGCGATCGGCGTTGCGCTAGCGCATTTGAAGGAAAGAGATGGCAATCTTCTGACGGGAGCGAGCGGTGTCAGCACTGTCGCCCGCGACACCTTTGTGGGGGCGATCTGCTCCTACCGTCTGCGGCGAAAGATAGAAGTGGACTTCACCTCCTTTTCCCGCACGCACGAGCTGCGCTATCTGATGAGCGACGTGCTCAAGTATGCCGAAAACGCTTTGCGCGCCGCGCGCGGGATCAAATCCCGCCTTTCGGTCTACGCGCTGGACGTGCCCTTACGAGAGGCGTTGGATGCCTATCTGGTCGGCGTTTTGCCGCAACGTATGCCGAAAACAAGGACAAAGTCACAGAAAAAAGGGGAGGAGATACCCGCGTACGAGCGTCGCTATGACCTGCCCGTTGGCGAGATCTCGCCTGAGCGTGCCGCCGAGATTGAAAATGCGTCCTGGGACACGACAAAGCGCCTTGTAGAGGCCTTTGAAACACCGATTTTGGAAAATATCCCCCAAGACGGTGCGAGTTTTACGGAAATTGCGCAAACAAGCGAGGAGGTGCAAGCCCCATCCGTTGAAAGTGGAAGCGAGCTTGCCGTTGCCTTGGGCGAGCTTTGTGAATTCGTACAATTGGCGGCACTGGGAGACGTTGCCGCGCAAAGAGCGTTCGCCTTGCGCATGCACATGATGACCGATGCCGTTGCAGATAAGATCAATACCGTTTCGGGGGATATTTTGGGCGATATCATTCTGGAGGAAGCGGGGAACGGGGGCTATGCCCTTGTGGAAGATTACACAGAAGAGTTGAAAGAGATGGGAGTATTGTCATATGGAAAATAAAGAAAGAGTACGCGTGCCGCGCAGAATTTTGTCCTCGCTGTTGTCTTCGGTATCGGCGGGAGTTGTGCCGCGCGCGGGAGCGCCGTATATTGCCATTGGACGTAAGGATGAGATCGCCGCATTGCTTTCCGATCTGGAAAATATTGCGCAGGGCGGTTCCTCCATGCGCTTTCTGATCGGCCGTTACGGCAGCGGCAAGAGCTTTTTGATGCAGTTGATCCGCGGCTATGCGCTGGAGCGTGATTTTTTGACGGCGGATGCCGATCTTTCCCCTGAGCGCCGCTTGTACGGTACGGCGGGGAGCGGCGTGGCCACGTACCGCGAGCTGATGAAAAATCTTGCCTCCAAGGCCTCGCCCGACGGCGGTGCACTCCCGCGCGTGATCGCGCGTTGGATCGGCAATCTGCAGGCGCAGATCGGCGAGGACGTCAGCGGCCAAAAGCTGCGCGCGGCAGTGAACGAGGCCCTACGCGACGTGGAAGTTATGGTAGGCGGCTTTGATTTTGCGCGCGTGGTCGCCTCTTATTATGAGGCATATCTGGAAGGGAACGATGCACAAATGTCGGCATGCCTTTGCTGGTTGCGCGGTGAATTCACCTCTAAGGTGGAGGCGCGCCGTGCGCTCGGCTTCCACGTTTCCGTCATCATTGACGATGAAAACTGGTACGATTTCATCAAGCTGTTCGCCGTGCTGGCGCGCAAGATCGGCTACCGCGGCTTTGTGGTCTTCGTGGACGAGTGCGTGAATCTGTATAAGATCTCGCACCGCGTCAGTCGCGAAAATAATTACGAAAAGATCCTTTCGATGTTCAACGATGCCCTGCAGGGAAAGGCGGAGGGGCTTTTGCTGGTTTTGGGTGGTACGCCCCAGTTTTTGGAGGACCCGCGCCGCGGGCTTTTCAGCTACGAGGCGTTGCGCAGTCGCCTTTGCGACAGCCGCTTTGCGGATGCGGAATTCCGCAATCTCATCGGCCCCGTGATCCGCTTGCGCCGCCTTTCCGAGGATGAGCTGTACGCCCTTATCGTGCGCGTGACCGGCCTTTACGCCGAGTATTACAGCTGGACGCCGCGTATCACGGAACAGCAGCAGCTCCGCTTTTTGGAGATCTGCACCTCACGCGCGGGAGCGGACAGCATGCTGACGCCGCGTGAGATCCTGCGCGACTATATGACGGTGCTGAACATCCTGATGCAAAACGCCGAAGCGGACTTTGACCGCATCGTGAAAAACGTAGTGGGTGAGAGCACTGTTTCTTCAAAAAGTGCCGAAACGGGTGGAGAAAACGCGGATTTTAACCCCGAGGACATCGTATTTTAAGGAGGTTGGTTATGAGCGAAGCGGATCGCATTTTCGAAAGATTTCCGCCCTTTGTGCGCGAGTATATCTACACGCACTCCTGGGACTCGCTGCGTGGTATTCAGGTGGCGGCCGCGCGGACGCTGCTGGATAGCGATCGCCATTTGCTTCTGACCTCCGGAACGGCCAGTGGCAAGACGGAGGCCGCCTTCTTTCCCATTCTTTCCCGCCTTTTTGAAAATCCCTCACATACGGTGGCGGTGCTGTACGTGGCACCGCTGAAAAGCTTGATCAACGATCAATTCGCGCGCATGGAGGAGCTGCTGGAGGAAAGCGGCATCCCCGTCACGCATTGGCACGGTGACGTGTCCGCTTCACACAAAAAGAAGTTGCTGGAAACGCCTTCGGGCGTGTTGCAGATCACGCCGGAATCGCTGGAGTCCATGCTCTTGCATCGCTCCAACGATATCGTGCGTATTTTCGGTGATCTGCGCTACGTGGTGATCGACGAGGTGCATACGCTGACGGGGAGCGATCGCGGCAATCAGATCCAATGTCAGCTTTCACGCATCGCACGTCTGATCGGAAAACAGCCCACACGTGTGGGACTTTCCGCGACCGTGGGTAATCCCGCGCTCGCTGCTGCGTGGTTGGCCGGGGATAGCGGGATCGAGGTGGACGTGCCCGTTCCGCCTGCCGAACAGCTACGCTGGCGACTGGGGCTGGAGCATTTCTTTATTGCCAATGGCGAGGGGGAGCAATCGGATGACAAAAAGCCGTTGGAGGGCGCACAAAAGGTGCAGATCGACGCGGGTTATGAATATATGTACGATTGCGTCAAAGACAAAAAGGCGCTGGTGTTTTCCAACTCGCGCGAGGAGACGGAATTTCTGACCGCAACCTTTCGTCAGATCGCCGCCGCAAGGCATGATCCGGATGTGTTTTTGATCCATCACGGTAACCTTTCCGCCGCATTGCGTGAGGATGCCGAGCTGAAGATGAAGGACGAGGAAAAGACGGTGGTGACCTGCGCCACGGTGACGATGGAGCTTGGTATCGATATCGGCCGCTTGGAGCGCGTACTGCAGAACGAGTCACCCAACTCCGTGGCTTCCTTTTTGCAGCGGCTCGGGCGTTCGGGCAGGCGCGGTCAACCGCCCGAAATGATGATGGTCTTTCGCGAGGAGGATCCTCTTCCCAACACCCCGTTGCCGCAACTGATTCCGTGGGGGCTTTTGCAGGGGATCGCCGTGATCCAGCTTTACGTGGAGGAGCGTTTTGTGGAGCCGCCGCGTCAAAAAACGCACCCGTTCAGCTTGCTTTTCCATCAGACGCTTTCCGTGCTTGCCGCGGCGGGGGAGCTGACGCCTGCGGCACTTGCCGCGCGGGTGCTTGCCCTGCCGCCCTTCGCCTGTGTGCGCAAGGAGGATTATCGCACGTTGATCATTTCCATGGTGCAGCACGATTTTTTGCAGATGACCGAGGAGAAGGGATTGATCGTCGGGCTTGCGGGTGAGCGCTTGCTGCGCAGCTTTCAGTTTTATGCAGTTTTCAAAGACAGCGAGGATTTCACCGTGCGCGCGGGGGATCCGGAGAAGGGAGCGGCCGAGGAGATCGGCACCATCACCACACCCCCGCCCGTTGGCGATCGCTTTGCGCTGGCAGGGCGCGTATGGGAGGTGGAAGAGCTGGATATTCCGCGAAAACTGGTATACGTACACCCCGTTCTTGGTAAAATGCAGGTTTCCTGGCCCGGGGATTACGGCGAGATCCACACGAAGATCTTACAGCGCATGAAGCAAGTGCTTTGCGAGGATACGGTCTATCCGTATCTCAAGCCCAACGCCGCACACCGTCTGGAGGTGGCGCGCCGCCTTGCGCGGAATACCGGCGTGACGGAGCACTCGCTCTTGCATCTTGGCGGCTCGACGTGGTGTCTGTTTCCGTTCCTTGGAACAAGGAGCTTCCGCACGCTGCGCCGCCTGCTTGCGGCCAATGCAAGTGCGCTCGGCATTTCCGGCATAGAGTTTGAGGGATGCCGCTATATCTCTTTTCACATGGAGCAGACGCGTGAGGAGTTCTTGTCCCGCCTTGCCGAGGTGGCCGCGCACGGCGTGCACGCCGAGGAGCTGGTTTTTCCCTCGGAGCAACCGCTTTTCGACAAATATGATGCGTTTATTCCCGCAGAGCTTTTGCGTCGCGCCTACGCGTGCGACCGTCTGGATCCCGCAGAGGTCGCAAAGCGCTTGGACGAATTGCTTGCAGAATAAGAAAAAGACCGTCTTTACCGACGGTCTTTTTCTTCGCTTTGCGCGGCGCGTTGCAATAAGTAGCACCCCGCCGTCAAGGCGGCAAGGGCGGCCAGAATGTGCTCCAGGATCAGCGCGTAATATCTCGCCTCGTGCGGCGTGAGACGGGGGAGGGCGCCGACCGTGGCGGCGAGCCAAAGGAGCGCAGGCAGGATCAGCATCATCCCTGCGGCGAAGAGTGTTTTGGTGTATCGAGTGTTTTTTTTGCCTGATTTTTTGCTTTTTCTTTTATTTTTTCTCATAATCATTCAAATATTCATTGTATGTGTAAAATCGGTTTTGTGCAGCTTTTTAAGTACATTATAGCAAAAACGGGAAGGCGTTGCAAGTGAAATTTGCAGGAAAACGTGGAAAAATGCGGCGGAAACTTTAAATAATGTATGAAATGGGTGCATAAGTATTCTTTTGGACCGGCCGATATATTCATTTTCTTGCAACGATGGCTTGGAATGCCTTGGGAAATGCGGATTTTTGTGGTAAAGGTGCACAAAAATGTATGTGCATAAAGAGGTGCATGTCGAAAAATGTAAACTTTTTTCGTGTTATAATGGTGAAGTACGGTGCTTTTTGCGAAGGCGGCCCACCGTAACTAACGGAGAAAAGAGAGACTTTATATGAATGCAACCGAAACGAGGGCGTGCGAGCCGACATACAAGATCGGCATTTTGCGGGAGGAGAGAGTGGAGGTGGCAGGGCTGGCGCTTTGTTACCGATTGTGCGAATGCCGCTTTGCCGCGCCACAGTATTACGTTGAGATCCGCACTACAACGGAAAGGAGTGCGGCGTATCTTGGCGAGGAGCTGTTATTCGCGCGGCGCACGTTCGATATGCTGGTGCATCACACCGTGACCCCGTGCACGCTGGCAGATATTTTGCAAGATGCAAAAAACATACACGCGAGCCCTTTACAAATCTGAAGTTTTGTGATATACTAAAGGAAAGCGTTTTATGCTTGTATTATGCGAAAGGAATGCCCCCGGCATAGCACAAAAAACATGAAGTGTCCCAATTGCGGTTTTACCGACAGTAAAGTGATCGATTCCCGCCCCGTTGAGGAGGGAAACAGCATTCGCCGCCGCCGCGAATGTCTTTCCTGCCAGAAGCGTTTCACCACCTTCGAGGTGCTGGAATCCGTACAGATCCTTGTGGTCAAGAAAAATGGCACCAAGGAGCTTTTCGACCACTCCAAAATGCTTTCGGGTATTATGAAGGCCTGCCAGAAGCGCCCCGTGAACGGGGAGGAGATCGCGGCGGAGATCGAGGCCGAGCTGCAAAACGATATGGTGCAGGAGATCACCTCGCGTGAGATCGGCGAGCGCATCATGGTCAAGCTGAAGCAGCGCGATGACGTGGCATACGTGCGCTTTGCCTCCGTCTACCGTGAATTCAAGGACCTGGACACCTTTCTCGCCGAGCTCAAGGAGCTCAAGGACCGCAACGAGCGCACATAAAGAAAAAGGGCAGTGTGACTGCCCTTTTTCTTTACCCCGGCTTTGGCCTCTTAGCACATCACCCGTTTGGTATGCGACTGCGCGAAGGCGAAGGTGCAAGAATCAAATGGGGGATCGCAATAGGGGGAAAGGCGCAGAAGACGGTTATATTTGGCAAGTCGCTCCGAGCGCGCGGGGGCGCCGGATTTCAAGAACCCCGCCCCCACGCCAAGGGCGATGTCCGCAATTGAGGTGTCCTCCGTCTCGCCGGAGCGATGCGAAAGAATAACACGGTAGCCCGCATTTTGCGCCAGCTGCACGACCTCCAGCGTTTCGCTCAGCGTGCCGATCTGGTTGGGCTTGATCAGAATCGCGTTGCCAAGCCCCTCCCGGATGCCGGCTCGCAGACGCGCCGTGGAGGTGACGAACAGATCGTCTCCCACCAGCATCCGCTCTTCCTTGTAACGTGCTGTCAGTGCCCGCCAGCCCGCCGTGTCCTCCTCGGCAAAGGGGTCCTCGATGGAAAGGATCGGGAAGCGATCCAGAAGCGTGCTCCAATAATCGATCAGCGCGCCGGTGGAAAACCGCTGTCCCGTTTTGGGAAGCAGATAGCCGCCCGCGCTGTCCTGCCACTCTCCTGCGGCGGCATCCAGCGCGATCCCCACCTCGCTTGTGCGATAGCCCGCCCGCTCGATCGCCTCGCACAAAAGCTCCAGCGCCTCCTCGGGCGAAGAGAGATCGGGGGCATATCCGCCCTCGTCTCCCACGGCGGTGGAAAGCCCTTTTTTGCGCAGAATTTCGCCTAACGTATGGTAGATTTCGCTACCTTGACGCATGGCCTCGGGAAAGCTTTTTGCGGCGTGCGGCACGAGCATGAACTCCTGCACGTCCAAGCAATTTTCGGCATGCGCCCCGCCGTTGAGGACGTTGAACATCGGGGTAGGGAGTGCGCGTGCACGGATGCCGCCGATATGGCGGTAAAGGGGGAGGTGCAGGTGGTTGGCGGCGGCGTGTGCGCACGCCAGCGAAACTGCAAGGATCGCGTTGGCGCCAAGGCGGTGCTTGTTGGGCGTGCCGTCCAGCGAGCAGAGCGCATCGTCTATCTTTTTTTGCTCCAATACGGTTCTGCCGCACAGCGCGGGTGCGATCTGCTTTTCCACGCTTGCCACGGCGCAAAGCACCCCCTTGCCGCCGTAGCGCAGGGGGTCTCCGTCTCTTTTTTCATGTGCCTCGTATTTCCCGGTGGAGGCACCCGAGGGCACCGCGCAAACGCCGACGGCGCCGCTTTCCAGCACCACGGTCGCCTCCACGGTGGGGTTGCCGCGCGAGTCAAGGATCTCGCGTGCGGTGATCTTTTGAATGGTGGGTCTCATAGCCGTATGTCCTTTCTTTTTTGAATTTAGTATGCACACGGTATGAGAAAAGCATACAAAAAAGCCCGCTGAAGCGGGCTTTTTTGTATAGATCAGTCGATAAGAAGGTCGGCCAGGTATTCGCCGAGCTTGCGGTAGTCGTCCACCTTCACGAAATCGATGTCGGAAAGATAGACCTGCTCGTCATTGCCGCCCACGCCGTAGTCATCGCCGCAGAAAAGAATATCCTTGTGCGTGATGCCATTTTCCTGACAATATCTGTCCAGAGCGTTGAGCTTGTTGTGGGGGCGAGGCGCCATATCGAAGGAGGAGGAGCCGCCGATGAACACGGTGTAATCGGGAAATGCGGCCTTTACCTCTTCGTAAAACACCTTGCGGCGGCTGCGGTCGGGGTCAAACGCCAGCTTGTCCTCGATGTTTGCCTTGGTGCCAAGCAACGGGAAGGTGATAGAGCCGGTCGGGTGGTACTCGACGTGCTCGCCCGCATACTCGGTGAAGCCGTATTTCTCGCGGATCTCGTGGCAGATGCGGTCGGTACGCTCCTTGTCGGGGGCGATGTAGGCGGTTTCGATGATGTCCAGCTGCTTCGTCTCGTGGTTGTACTTGGAGATCTGCATGCCGTAGTTACCGACGATATCGATGGGGAACTCGTCCATCTGACCGAAGATACGCGTGCAGGCGCCCGCGCCGATCATGATGAGCTTGTATTTTTTGGAGAGCTTTTCCAGCACGGCGCGGTTTTCGGGGCCGAGCTTCGTGCGGTGTTGGGTGAGGGTGCCGTCCAGGTCGAATGCAATCAGCTTGTAATCTGTTCTCATATCAAGATACCTCGCTCTTTCAAAGTAACTCCATTATACCACAAAAAGCGCGCCAATGCAAGTAAAACGCGCAAAAAGAAGGCAAGAGGGAAAAGATTTGTCATAAATGCGTAAAAATGCGCGAAGGGGTGTACATTTTTTTTATTTTATGTTATAATAAATAATAAGTATATCATACGTGCGCCGCACGCGGAGGAAAATATGGAACATAAAAAGCAATATAAAGGCCGCCCTGACAAGGGCAGAAGAGAAAACGAACGCCGCTTTGAGCGCCCCGCCACGCCCCGTGCCGAGAGTGAGATCGGCAACGGTGCCGTCATCGGCCGTAACGCCGTGCGCGAGCTGTTGCGCTCGGGACGTGCCGTAGACAAGCTGTTGGTGCAAAGCGGGCCGCGTGAGGGTGCGCTGGTGCCCCTTGTCGGTGAGGCCATCGAGCGCGGGATCCCCGTGGTGGAGACCGAGCGCCGCAAGCTGGATGCGCTTTCCGGGGGCGCCCCTCATCAGGGTATTATCGCACTGGCCGCCGAGAAGGAGTACTGCTCGGTAGAGGATATTCTGGCCATCGCCGCCGAGCGCGGGGAAAAGCCGCTGATCGTGGTGGCGGACGGCATTTCCGACCCGTATAATCTCGGTGCCGTGATCCGCTGTGCCGAGGGGTGCGGCGCGCACGGTCTGATCATCCCCAAGCGCCACGCCTCGGGGCTTACTCCCGTGGTCAGCAAGGCATCTGCGGGCGCGATCGAGCATCTGGCCGTTGCCAAGGTGCCGAACATCGCCACCGCTGTGGAAAACCTGAAAAAAGCGGGCGTGTGGGTCTATGCCGCCGAGGCCGGTGGCTCTGATTTTCGCGAAACGGATATGGACCGCGCCGTGGCCATCGTCATGGGCAGCGAGGGCGAGGGTGTGTCCGAGCTGGTGCGTAAAAAATGCGACTACGTGGTCTCGATCCCGATGTACGGAAAGGTCAACTCCTTCAACGTCTCCACCGCCGCCGCCATCCTCTTGTGCGAGGCCGCCCATCAGCAAAGAAGAAACAAATGATCGGATATTTCCCAAAGAATTACGGAAAGGGGGTATGACCCTTGGCAGATAAGAAAAGGACTGCAAAGTCAAAGAAAAACCAGCTTTTGCTGCCGCACGTGTCGGACGAAGCCACGTCCGCAGAGCACACGGAGACGGACGAGGGCGCATCCTTACAGGTCCAGCAGGCCGTGGACGGCATGATCCGCGATCTTTTCGGCAAGGAGGGGGGCGTGGCGCTTGCCGCGCGTACCGAACCGACCGCGCCGAGCGTGACGGTGGATGCGACAGTGCCCGCCGAAGAGGAGACCGACGAGCAGGCGGCACCCGCACCGACCCTGGAGGAGGTGGGGGCCTATCCCGCATTTATTCGGGATGATCTGAAGGAGGAGGCCGAGCAAGCACAGCTTGAGGCCGATGCACAACCGCTTTCCTTTAAGGAGCTGATGTCCTCTTACCCCGAGGAGTTCCGCTTGCTTCTGGATATGGAATACGAGCAGGAGCTTGGCGAGAGCATTGGGTTTGAAAAGATCCGCGCGTATCACGAGGGACTGATCAACGGTCGCAAGAATCCGCGAAGAGCTCGCAGCGAAAAAAGCGATGAGTTTGAGCGGCAGGAGCAGGAGACCGAGATACGCCAGCGCTATTCCCGCGCGAAAAGAACAAGCATTTTGCGCCTTGCGGCGTCTCTTGCGTTTTTCGTGCTGCTGCTTTTCTATGAGAACACCGAGCTGATGCGCGAGCTGTTTGGCGGCATTCTGGATATTTCGCAATATCCCGCACCGTACGTGCTGATCGGTCTGCAGCTTTTACTTCTGGATGCGGCGCTTTGCTACCGCTCCCTGCGTGAGGGTCTCGCGCACCTGTTCAGCTTTTCCCCCGTGGATCAGTCGCCCTATGCGCTGATCCTGATCCTCACGTTCCTTTATCACATTGTCCTGATCTTTTTGGCGGATCAGCAAACACTGACACTGTTTTTCACGCCCGCGGCGCTTTCGCTTGCCTTGCTTTCCACAAGCGAGCTGCTGAACCTGTACCGCGAGACGCTGGCCTTCGACGTGGTGGCAGTGCACCGACAGAAATACGCTGTCCTGCCGCGCATCTCGGTCGGCGGCACGCAGGGAAGCGCGCGTGCGGCGTTGGCACAGGGGAAAAGGGAAGGGAAAATGCTTTACCTGCACCCCGTGGGCTTCGTGAGAAATTACGTTGCCAATACCAAAAAGCACGAAGGAAAATATCAGAACCTTGGCGCCCATTTCCTTTTGATCATGGGACTTGGTGCGGCGCTTGCACTGCTCGGCTTTGCCGGTGGTGCCGAGGCGATGACGGCCATCACGGTGTTTTTCACCGCGGTGGTGGTCTGTGCGCCCGCCATCTCCTCGTTGCTCACGGCCCTGCCGCTCTTTTTTGCCGCTTGCTTTTCCCTTCGCGGCAGTGGGGCGATCATCGGGGAAATGCCGCTTGTTGAATACAACAAAAACGATATTCTCGTCTTTCCCGACCACGATCTGTTCGTTGCCATGGAGCAACGCCGCTTCCGCTTGATGGGACTGTGCGACGCGCACCGCGTTTCCGTGCTGGCGCGCGCTCTCCTGGAGCGGGTGAAAAGCCCGCTTGCCGCCTCGATCAGTGTGGACAGCGAGTCCCGCCTCCCCCCTGCCGCACTCAAACTTTTACATATCGATAAGGACGGTGTTTCGGCACAGACGGAGGACGGGGACGGAACCGTGGCGATCGGCACGGCAGATTATTTGTTGAAGCGGGGAACGGCCTTCCCGCAATCGGAGGAGGATAAAGACAAAAACAAGGAGGGCACGTCGAAAGCGGACAACGAAATTTCGCCCTTGTATATTGCGGTGGACGGCCGCGTTTGCGCGATGCTGAGCGTGCGCTACGTGCTTGCCGCCGACGCCGAGCATCTTTTGCACCGCGTGCGTCAGGCGGGCTTCCGCGTGGCGGTGCGCAGTCAGGATCCTTGCGTGCGCGAGGAGGTGCTGTGCGAGCTCTTCCCCCGTCTTGCGGGCTCGATCCTTGTGGAAAAGCCCAACGTGAACGAAATGGAACTGCGCACCGAGCGCGTGGATTCCAACGTGGTGTCGCTGAGCTCCGCTAAGGCGCTGGCGCGCACGCTGGTAAGCTGCCGCCGCGTACAGCGCGTGGGACTTTGGGGTAAGCTTTTGCAGCTTGTTTCCGTGGTCGTGGGCGGTGCTGTGGCAACGCTTTCCGTGCTGTTCTCAAAGCCCTTTTCTTCGCTGTTCCTCACGCTCTGGATGCTGCTTTGGTGCGTGGTTTATGCAGTGCTTTCTTACTTTTCTCTTCGTCGTGCGACGGATGATATCTGATGAGGTTACCTATGAACGAAAAAATTACTTCTGTATTAAAATCGGTGGAAAAGCCCGGCCGTTACTCCGGCGGGGAATACGGCGCCGTGATCAAGGATAAAAATGCGGTGAAGGCGCGTTTTGCCTTCGCCTTTCCCGATACCTACGAGATCGGCATGTCCAACCTCGGTATGCGCCTTTTGTACGGAGCGCTCAATAACGAGAGCGACATCTGGTGCGAGAGAGTGTTCTGCCCGTGGGTGGACATGCAGGAAAAAATGCGGGAGCTGAACATCCCGCTCTGGGCGCACGAATCGGGCGATCCCGTTTCCGAGTTTGATATTTTGGGCATTACGCTGGGGTATGAGATGTGCTATACCACCGCGCTTGCCATGCTGAAAATGGCGGGTATTCCTTTGCGCGCGGATGCGCGCGGCGAGGACGTTCCCATCGTCATCGGCGGTGGCGCGTGTGCCTATAATCCCGAGCCCGTTGCGGACTTTTTCGATTGCTTTTCGATCGGTGAAGGTGAGGACAACCTTGTCGAGTTCACCAAGCTTTACATCCGCATGAAGGAGGAAGGCCGCTATACGCGTGCGGGCTTTTTACATGAGGCGGCCGCCACCATCAAGGGCATCTACGTGCCCTCGCTTTATGCGGTGGATTACAACGAGGACGGCACCATCAAATCCGTCACGCGCAAGTATGACGACATCCCCGAGAAGGTGGAAAAATGCATCATCGCGGACATGGACAAGGCCTATTTCCCCGACAAGCTGGTGATGCCCTATATCGAGGCGGTGCACGACCGCATCATGCTGGAGGTCTATCGCGGCTGTATCCGCGGCTGTCGCTTCTGTCAGGCGGGGATGATCTACCGTCCCGTACGCGAAAAAACGCCCGACCTGCTCAACAAGCAGGCGCGTTGTCTGTACGATGCCACGGGATATGAGGAGATCTCGCTGATGTCCTTGTCGATCAGCGATTACAGCAAGCTGGAGCCCCTGACGCGCTCTTTGCTTGACTGGACGGATCGCAACATGGTCAGCTTGTCGCTGCCCTCGCTTCGCGTGGACAGCTTCAGCAAAGAGCTGATGGAGCGCATCGCGTCGGTGCGCACCTCGTCGCTGACCTTCGCGCCCGAGGCGGGCACACAGAGATTGCGCGACGTGATCAACAAGAACGTGCGCGAGGAGGATCTGATGCACGCCGTGAACGTGGCGTTTTCGGGTGGCAAGACCAACGTGAAGCTGTATTTCATGAACGGTCTGCCTACCGAGACCGAGGAAGATATCGCCGGTATCGCGGAGCTTGCACACAGCGTGGTGCACGAGTATTATCAGAACCCGAACCGCCAGAAGGGAAGATCCCCCCAGGTCACCGTCAGCGTGTCCTGCTTCATTCCCAAGCCCTTTACCCCCTTCCAGTGGGAGGCGCAGGATACGATGGAGCGCCTTGCCGAAAAGCAGGATTTCCTGCGCGAGCAGATCACCGACCGCAAGGTGCGCTATCAGCACCACAATGCCAAGGTCAGCCGCATCGAGGCAGTGCTGGCACGCGGCAACCGCAAGCTGTGTGCCGCGCTGGAGCTGGCCGCCAACGAGGGCTTTTGCTTGGACGCGTGGGATGAATTTTTCGACTACGACAAGTGGCTTTCCGTGTTTGAGCGCACGGGCGTGGACCCCGCGTTCTTCGCCAACCGTCAGTTCGGTCTTGACGAAATTCTGCCTTGGGACGTGATCGACTGCGGCGTGACCAAGGAGTTCTTGAAGCGTGAGCGCGCCAAGGCCTACGAGGCCGCCACCACCCCCAACTGCCGCGAAAAATGCGCGGGCTGCGGGGCAAATCGACTGGGAGGAGAGCGCACGCCGTGTCCCGCGTGCCGTGGCAACAATGAAGGATAACGAAAAGAAATTCACACTCCCCTTGCTGGAAGCACCGCGCACCGTGCGCGTCAAATTCCGCAAGGTGGGCAATTTGCAATACATCTCGCATCTGGATCTGCAACGCACGTTCAGCCGCGTGCTGGTGCGCGCAGGGCTGCCGCTTTGGTACACCAAGGGCTTTAACCCCCACATCAAGATGGTGTTTGGTCTGCCGTTGCCCGTCGGGTGTGAGAGTGAGACCGAGTTCTTGGATATCCGTATTGAGCGCGACATGCCTCTTTCGGAGATCAAGGAGCGCTTGAATGCAGAGCTTACCGAGGAGCTGGCAGTGCGCGAGGTCTATTTTGCCGAGCGCAAATTCACCGATATCGCCTTTGCCGCGTACGAGTATACGCTGACCTTGCCCGAGGCGGATGCCGCGCTTGCCGCCACCGTCGAAAAAACGCTTTCCGAGGGGCCGCTGACCTTTGTGAAACGCTCCAAATCGGGTGAAAAAGAGGTGGACGTGCGCGACTTCATCCGCGATTTCAAGGTGGAGGCGGGCACGGGCGAGATCCGTCTTGCCGTGACGCTTTCGGCAGGGGAGCAGAACACCCTCACGCCGGAGGCGATCGTCACCGTCCTCAAGCAAAAGCTGGGGCTTTTTGCGGGCGATCCTTTGAAGGAGCGCTATCGCATCCTGCGCCGTCGCGTGTTGATGGCAGACGGCGTCACCGAGTTTGAATAAGAGAGCATAATGGGAATGCGGGCCATTCGTGAATGGCCCCTACGGTTTTGCGTGTTTCGCAAACAAGGCGGCTGCTTGCAAGCTTGTAGGGGCGCTTCACGAAGCGCCCGTTTTCTCACCCCGTTATGGCACTTTTTGTCGAAAGGAGCATATATGGAGATCCTGTTTGAGGACGCGTATATCGTGGTTGCGATCAAGCCGCGTGGCGTGCTTTCCGAGAGCCACGAGCGCGAGGAGAATATGCCCGCCCTGCTTGGTGGGGGTGTGTATCCCGTGCACCGCCTGGACCGCACCGTGGGCGGTGTGATGGTGTATGCCAAAACGCGCGAGGCGGCGGCAAAGCTTTCCACCGCCATCCAACAAAACAAGCTGGAAAAGGAATACACCGCCATTGTTTCGGGCGTGCCCGTGCCCGCTGCGGGTGAGCTGCGCGATCACCTTTTTAAGGACAGCGCGAAAAACAAGAGCTTCGTGGTGACAAACGCCAGAAAAGGCGCCAAGGAAGCCGTTTTGTTCTACGAAACAGCAAATACGTGTCCGTATGGCGAAAGCGCGCTGACGCGCGTGAAAATCCGCTTGCAAACGGGGCGCTCGCACCAGATCCGCGTGCAGTTTTCCTCGCGTGGCTGGCCGCTTGCGGGGGATGGGAAATACGGCTCGCGCGTGAAGGCACCTTACCCCGCGTTGTATGCCACGGGACTTTGCTTCCCGCACCCGAAAAACGGCAAAAGCATGCGCTTTTCCGCCCCCGTGCCGGGGGATTTTCCATGGGACCTGTTCGGCACCTCACAGTATGAGATCGAGCGGAAATACCTGATCGAATATCCCGACGTCACGGTGCTTGCCGCCGCCGAGGGCGTGCGTGTAAAACGCATCGAGCAGACCTATCTGCTTGCCGCCGAAGGGGAGACGCACCGCGTGCGAAAAATGACGGAAAACGGCAATACGTATTACGTGGAAACGCGCAAACGGCGCATCAACGATCTGCGTGCCACCGAGGAGGAGCGTACCGTCACCGAGGCGGAATATGCGGCGTTGCTGACCCGCGCCGATCCCGAGCGGCATGCCGTTTGCAAGACCCGCTACGCCATCCCGTACAAGGGGCGGGTGGTAGAGGTGGATCTGTACGATTTCTGGCAGGATCGCGCCAGTGCAGAGGTGGAGCTTGCAAGCGAGACGGAAGTTGTCGAGTTACCGCCATATCTGCACGTGATCCGCGACGTTACCGCTGATAAACGCTATAAAAACGTGAATCTGGCAAGGGAATTGCCGAAGGATTAAAGGGAATATGCACGAAATTGCGCGGAAGTGTTGCTTCCGCGCTTTTTCTTTATTTTTCGCGCATGCGTGAGAAAAATGTCGGAACCGCGGCTTCCGAGCGCTTCCGACATTTCCGGAAAAGAAAAAATGTCCGAATTTGGAAAGAAATTTTGGCAAACCCCTTTACAAAAACGGAAAAATGTGATAAAATGATGCCAAACAAGGAAATTGGAGGTGCGATATGGACTACATCAAACGCATCAAAGAGGTAAAATCCGCCCGTAAAATGACCAATGACGAGCTTTCCGAGCGTACCGGCATCCCCGGCGGCACGCTTTCCAAAATTCTCGCCGGCATCAGCGAAACGCCCAAGTTCTGCAACATCGTTGCGATCTGTGAGGCGCTGAATTGCTCGCTGGATTACATCGTTTACGGCCTGGAGGAAAACAAAAACAATTATACCCTCACCGATGAGGAAATTGAGATGATCGAAGAGTACCGCACCCTGGACCCCCGCGGGCAGGAGACGGTTGCCGCCATCATCGAATCGCAGGGTGCCTACGTGCCGCGCATCGAGCGCCTGCCCTTGCGCAAGGGCGCCAAGATCCTTGCGCCCGAGCCCCTTTCCGCGCGCCTTGCGGCCGCTTACATTTCCAACTCCAACGGCATTGCGCGCATTCCGTTGCCGCTTTTCGATCTGCCCGTTTCCGCAGGCACCGGCATGGCACTGGATTATGACGATGCGGACACCATCATGGTGCGCGATACCACCCGCACGCGTGAGGCGGATTTTGCCCTTCGCATCAGCGGAAACTCGATGGAGCCGCGCTATCATGACGGCGATATCCTTCTGGTGCAGGAGTGTGAGACGCTGGAGTTCGGTGAGCTTGGCATCTTTATTCTGGACGGAAGCGGATTTTTCAAGGTCTATGGCGGCGACCGTCTTTACTCCTTGAACGAGGAATACGGCGATATTTTGTTAAAGGACTTCGCGGACGTGCGTGTGGCAGGTCGCGTGATCGGAAAACTGAGAAAGAGATAATTTATGTGTATCAAGATCAATGAAATACTGGCCGAGCGTCATTTGCCTTTGCTGTTGCGGACGTCGGATGGGGGCCCCTTGAAAAAAGAGGGCTTCGAGGCGTACCGCGCAGAGCTTCTTTCGCTTCTTGCGCAAGAGGTCTACGGCACGGCACCTGCGGCGCCCGCCGAGGTGCGTGTGAGCGAGCAAAAGTGCCGCCCCAAGGAGTTTGCGGGGAAGGCAACCGTGCGCGAGCTGACGCTCTCCTTTGACACGGAGCGGGGCGAGTTTTCTTTCCCCGTGACCGAGGTGCGCCCGAACGGCGTGCCGAAAAAATGCCCGATGTTCGTGGTGCTGAATTTCAGGCCCGATATCCCCGATAAATATCTGCCGATGGAGGAGATATTGGACGCGGGATGCGGCGTGCTCCGCATTTACTATAACGACGTGGCTCTTGACGGCGACGACGGCTTTGCGGGTGGCATTGCCGCGATGTATGACCGCGAAAGGTACACGTGGGGCAAGCTCCGTATGTGGGCGTTTGCCGCCTCGCGCGCGTTGGATTATTTGCTTAAAACCGATTACGTGGATCGCAAGCGGATCGCCGTGGCAGGGCACTCCCGCCTTGGAAAAACCGCATTGCTTGCTGCCGCTTTCGATACGCGCTTCTCGCTTGCCTGCGTGAATAACAGCGGTTGCAGCGGTGCCGCGCTTTCCCGCGGCAAAGAAGGGGAGCGCGTGCGCGATATTACCAAGCGCTTTCCTTACTGGTTTTGTGAAAACTACAAAAAATATGCCGATCACGAGGCGGATATGCCCTTTGACCAGCACTTTCTGATTGCCGCCGTCGCGCCGCGCCGTGTGGCAGTCGGTGCGGCGCTGGAGGACATCTGGGCAGACACCGATGCGCAATATCTTGCCTGCTGTGCCGCTTCTCCCGCCTTTGAGCTACTTGGCAAGAAGGGCTTTATCCACCCCGACCGCTTGCCCCAGCCGGGTGACTTTTTCAGCGCGGGGCAGATCACCTTCCACCTGCGCGAGGGAACGCATTTTTTCTCCCGCGCCGACTGGCACTGCTATCTTTCCTTGATATAAAAACAAAAAGGACGAGAAATTTCTCGTCCTTTTTGTTTTGTCAGATGCCTGCGATCGCACCCACGTCGCGCAAAATATACTTCGGGCGATAGGGGAAGCGCTCGATATTTTCCATCGTGCTGACACCGGAAAGCACCAGTACGGTGTCCAGCTCGCTTTCGATGCCCGCGATAATATCGGTGTCCATACGGTCACCGATGATGGCGGTGTCTTCGCGGTTGCACTCCAGCTTTTTCATGGCGTGGCGCATCATCAACGGGTTGGGCTTGCCCACGTAGTAGGGCTCCTTGCCTGTGGTCATTTCAATGGGGGAAATGAGCGCGCGGCAGGCGGGAATGATGCCGTTTTCTGCAGGGGCGGTGAGGTCGGGGTTGGTGCCGATCAGCTTGGCGCCATTTTGCACCAGCTTGACGGCGCGCTCGATCTTTTCATAATTAAGGGAGCGTGTTTCGCCGAACACCACGTAATCGGGGCTGACGTCATTCATGCTGAAGCCCGCCTCGTAAAGCGCGTAGGTAAGGCCGGGCTCACCGATCACGTAAACCGAGCCGCCGGGGCATTGGCTTTTGAGGAAGGAAGCCGTGGCGAGGGCGCTGGTATAAAAGTGATCCTCGCTGACCGCAAGACCCATGCGGGAAAGCTTCATTTCAAGCTCCCTTGGCGAGCGCTCGGAGCTGTTTGTCAAAAACAAAAATTTCTTATCGTTGGCAAGAAGCCATTCCACAAATTCAGACACGTGCGGAAGAAGCTGATTGCCGTGATAGATCACGCCGTCCATGTCGCAGATAAAGGCCTTTTTTTCTTGTAACAATTTGATATCAGGTGTCATATGGAACCTCCTTGCCTTTCTTTATGAATAGCATACCACATGTTTGTGAATAAAATATGAACGAACGCGCCCTTGCGAGGGTATAAACGCATATTTATAAGGTGTTTTTGCAAAAAAGTTTTTGAATCGGGCAATTTGGCGTTTGGCAAAAAGGGTGAGGTGCTTTTGAAAGCACCTCACCCTTTTGTTCAGAACATTTCGTTGATCTCGGAAAGCGTTTTGCGTACCAGCTGTTCGCCGCCGACGTGCCCCACGGAGCCGCTGGAAACGTATGCGGAATAGTGGCTGCCCTCCTCGGCCTTTTTGGTGGGCAGATACCCTTGTGCACCGCAGGAAAGCTGCACAAGGAAGGTCTGCGCGGCCTTGCTGCGCGCGCGGATCTGGTTGCCGTAGTTGAGGAACAGCTCGAAGGGGTTGGTTGCAAAGGCGATATCGCCAAGGCGAAGCACGTGCATCTCGATGGGGACGATCTCCTTCGTCTTTTGTACCTCGAAGCGCGCGATCGTGCCTGCGTGCACGTGCATACGGGCGTTGTCGGCGAAGTTGATGGTGCCCTCGCCCACCTCCTTGGCAAAATCCTCGATCGCCTTCTTGGCGGTGGCATACTCGGCAGGGGTCACGCGGCGCAAGGGAAGATCCACGATCATGTTCTTGTGCTGAAGCGTGGTCTCGCCCACGTACTCGGTCACGTCGGCAAGCGCGTACTCGATCTCGGTGGCAAGGCGACGCGCGATGCGCTCACAGCCCGACACGTCGAACATAGAAGGATCCTGACGGCGGTACTTGGGATTGATGCGCTCGATGTTGGGATCGTCGATGGGGGATTCGGGCTCTACCCAGCGAACCAGATCACGGGGGCATTGGTCGCCCGCAGGGGAAACAAGTCCCAGGAACTGAATATCCTTGCCGTACTTCTCGCGCAGATTGCGCTTCAGCTTGCCCATATAGTCAGAGGAAATGAAGCTGCGGTGCTCCAGTACCTGCGCGGGGCAGGCGACGTTGGCGACCACACCGGTCAGCTTTTTGTCGGGGGTGTAGGTGAAAAGCAGCTCCACGCCGCTGTCGTTGCCTGCCTCAAGCTCGGTGAAATTGGCGCTGTCCACGTCGCCCCACATCTTGGCGGAGCCATCGTCATAGCACACGCGGCGGCACATACCGACCACGGCGCGGCCAAAGCCGGTGGCGTAAAGCCCCTCGGCGCGGTTTGCCCACGCCTCCATAGCGGCTTTTGCAATGCGCTCGATAAGGAAGCTGCGCGCCTCCTCGCCCTCCAGCAGATCCTCACCCTGATAGCTGACCAGCTTTTCGTACCTGGCGTTCGGCATCATCTCGGTCAGCACGCTAAGAGTGCTGCCGTCTACGCCGTCGCTCCTGTTGGCATAGCCCATCGAGGTGTGGGTGTGGATGGCGCTGACCATCAGCTTGTCAGCGGGGAAGGCAGGATCCTTTTCCAAAATGTACTTGCGCACGTCCCAAAGCAGCGTGCAGGGGGTGGAGACAAGGTCACAGCCGCAGAAAATAGCGGCATTGCCGTCGCAGTCGATTGCCCATGCGGTGACGGTAATGGGCGTTTCTACCACGTCGGAAATTCTTTCGTAAAACTGGCCGACAAGGGAGACCTTTTTGCCCTCGGGAACGATGGAGACCTCGCTCCAACCAAATTTAATCTTGCTCATATCCGTACTCCTTAATCGATGATCTCAATGCCCAAAATGTCGCAAAGGTCGGTGATGATCTCGCGGTTGTCGCCGTAGGAGATCACGTAGTGCTGGCACATCACGTTCTCCGCGAAGGCGGGTACGTCGTCAAGCTCGATCTCAAGACCCGGCAGCTGGGGTGCGGGCTGGGTCCAGCCGGCCTCCTCCCATTTCGGAGGCGTTTTGCCGTTGCCCTTGACCATATGCATATAGTAATTGCCGTCCACGCAGGTGAGGCGGCACATCGTCAGCTCGCCCGTTTTGACCTTACTGACGTTAAGGATGCCCTCGTTCAGCTCGCCGAAGGCGGCGGGCATCACGGTGACGTCACCCTCCACCACGGCGGCGGGCACGTAGTCGGGGACGCCTGCAAGCACGCTGTTTTCAAAGAATTCGTAGAACTCCAGATAGTGTGCGGCACCGCCGACAAGGTACTTGACCATCAGCTGGGTCACGTTGCCAAGGCAGTCGTTTTCCGGCACGGTGGCCACGCCCATCTCGTCACCAAGCAGCATAAAGATGGGGGCGGGAGGGAAGCCGCAAAGCTTCTTCATACCGTCCACGTCCTTGAGGGAGATCGCCTCGTAGCCGCGCTCCTCGATGATGGACTTGGCGGCAAGGTAGTAGCCGGCGGCCATCTCCATGCTCTCGCGCTTGGCGGGCTTGAGGAACTTCCACTTGGACATGCAGTTCTTGATCACCTCGTCCTTTTGCTCGGCGGTGATCTTTTCGTAGCGCTGCTGAAGCTCCAGCATTTCAAAGGTCTCGATCTCGGTACCGACCACGCGCTTGAGGGAGGGACCGTCGGCCTGCGTGCCGTACAGATTCATGTCGCGGTAGCCCGCCATACCCACGCGGGAGTGACGGAGCTTTTCGGCGGCAGCGGCGGCGCGGCAGTAGCGTGCCACACGGGCAGCACCCGAGGGCTTGCCGATGATGTCATAGATGTATTTGAAGGTGTAGCCAAGATCGTAGAAGGTCTTGCGGATGGCGGTGGTGCCTGCCTGATCGGCGGTTGTGACCACGCGACCGTCAGCCTCGATCCAGCCGCAAAGGCCCCAAAGCACCATCGGCTTGTGACGGAAATGCTCGGTCACCTTGACCACGGCGTGCGTGGGGATCCAGCCTGCGATGCAGACCACAAGGGCGTCAAATTCCTGACCCTTGAGGGCGTTCACGGCCTTCTTGACGTCTTTTTCCTCATAATCGTCGGTGATGGGGTATACCTTGATCAGCTCGGCGCCGGTTGCTTCCAGCTCAGCAGCGGCCTTCTCACATTTGCGGATGATGATGTCGATGGGGGTGTTGACCTCGCCAAAACCCACGAATGCAATTTTACTCATATTCCATACTCCTTTCGGTAGCCAAACATACCACATCTATTATAACATAAAAAAAGAAGATACGTAAGATGATTTTTGCAACTGGTATTCTTTTTTTGTCAAAAAAAGGCTCGGGAAATGCCCGAGCCTTCATTTTTAGTGGTAATATTGCGTTTTTAAGAAGCGGCGCCACATCGGGGCAATGATCCAAAGCAAAATGTTAGCTATCACCAACAGTACGATCCAGACCCAGATGGTGACCGTCCAACCAAAGCCCTCTACCACGCGGGTGAAAACAAAGTTGGACACCACGATACCAAGCGAGGTCATCATATTGAATGCCCCTGCCAGCGTGGCGCTCTTGCCCCATTTGTTGAAGCGTGCCGCGATATAGTTAGTGAAGAGTGCGGCGGCGTTCATCAGCAAAACGAAGAAGGAAAGGAAGATCACGATCCACCAATAATGCACCTTGCCCGTAAGCAACAGAAGCACGCAGAAGGGCGTACCAATGGCAAAAAGAAGGATGGTTGCGGTGAGCTCGTTTTTCACGAAGCGCGGGTAGATCTGATGCCCGAGTGTAGGGCCGAGTGCGCCCATGATCAAAATGATGATGGAGAGCGCGGTGGCCACGGTGGGGGTCACGTTGTCATAGTTCTCGTTGATCATCGTGGCAACAAGGGTCTTGAGGCCGTTGTCAAAGAGCGAGCGCGTCAGAAGCACGACAAGGAAAAGCAGCATGCCGCTCGTCGCTAACAGCGCGATGATGTGCACGTCCTTTTGATGCTCGTGATAGTGCGTGTGTACGGGTGTTTCGGGGAGCTCCACCTCTTTTTCCACGATGAAGGGACGGACGCTGTGCATTGCGATCTCCCACAGAAGTGCGAATGCGATCAGGCCCACGGCGGAGATCAGGAAGTTGAGCGTCCAATGGGGAATGAGTGCTGCCACAGCGTAATTGATCACGGTGCCAAGCGAGTTGGCAAAGGAGATCAGAAACAGCGCAATACTGCGGTGCTCCTCCTTGAGCATACCCGAGATCATTTTGAAAACGGCGGGCCACACGGCAAATTGAGAGCAGGCGTTCAGCACCCAGATGACAAGGACAAAGACGAAATTGTTGTCAACGATGGCGTAGACTTGATTGATGTAAACCGCCAGATTGCAAAGCCCCGCGCCGAGAA
Organism: Oscillospiraceae bacterium; assembly: GCA_015064415.1. Classification (GTDB taxonomy): domain Bacteria; phylum Bacillota; class Clostridia; order Oscillospirales; family CAG-272; genus Firm-07. The sequence continues at coordinate 24,900 of SVSG01000024.1, forward strand.
AGCCGAAGGTGAGGAAGCGCTCGGGGTGCCATTTGTCGGTGAGGATGCCGCCGACCAGCTGTAAAATGCCGTAGACCAGATAGAACACGGCCACAATGGTGCCCGTTTGCGACTTGGTCATGATGCCCTCTTCCACGATAAAGGCCATCGCGGAGGAGAAGCATTGCTTGGTCATGGAGATAAAGGTAAAGGTGGAAAACAACGCCACGAAGATCAGTATGCTGGCCTTGGCATTATTTAAATATCTTGTCTTGATCATTTGAAGCCCCCGCTCGCAGGGAACGGAGTACGTCCTTTCTTTGAAAAGTTAGGGAATTGCGCACATAAACATCAGTATAGCACCATATTGTGAATAATGTGTTAACAAACGAACATTGTGAAAAAATTGCGGGGAACGGCGGATTCTTATAGCGCAAGCGCGACTGAAAGATATTAATAAAGATATTAATTAAAGTTTCGGGAGGGAAGATTGCATTATTTTTCGCAGATGCGAAAAATAAGAAAGAAGGGCAGCCCCTTTTCAAAGGGGTGCCCTTTAAAGCTTTGAAAAATGACGAGATGCTTCGTTGCTTCCTTGAAAGCAGCTTGACGTAGGATGCGCTTTACTTTCATCAGTCGCCTGCACCGCTTGAATGCGGTGCAAGACACACCTTCGGTGGTCCGGCTTGCCTCTCGCCATTTTTCTTTGCTTATGTGTTAAAGTTTCGGGTGGGAAGATTGAATTATTTTTCGCGGATGCGAAAAATAAGAAAGAAGGGCAGCCCCTTTTCAAAGGGGTGCCCTTCTTTTTATAATTTGTATTAACCGAAATTAATACATACCGCCGCCCATGCCGGCACCGCCTGCCATAGCGGCAGCGGCAGCAGCGTCAGCTGCGGGATCCTTCTTGTCGGCCACAACGCTCTCGGTGGTCAGGACCACGGAGGCGATGGAAGCGGCGTTCTGCAGAGCGGAGCGGGTCACCTTGGTGGGATCCACGATACCTGCCTGCATCATGTCGCAGTAGACCTCGTTGTACGCGTCAAAGCCGTAGCCGACCTTGCCGGAGGAAAGGATCTTGTCAACCACCACGGCGCCGTCGAAGCCGGCGTTTGCGGCGATCTGGCGAACGGGCTCCTCAAGGGCCTTGACCACGATCTGCACACCGGTCTTTTCGTCACCTTCAACGGTGTCGATCAGCTTCTTGACCTCTTCGATGACGTTCAGGTAAGCGGTACCGCCGCCTGCCACAATGCCTTCCTCAACGGCGGCCTTGGTGGCGTTGAGCGCGTCCTCGATGCGCAGCTTCTTTTCCTTCATCTCGGCCTCGGTAGCGGCACCAACCTTGATGACGGCAACGCCGCCTGCAAGCTTGGCAAGACGCTCCTGCAGCTTCTCGCGATCGAAGTCGGAGGTGGTGGTTTCAATGGCGTTCTTGATCTGGTTCACGCGTGCCTTGATGGCGGCAGAGTCACCGGCACCGCCCACGATGATGGTGGCCTCCTTGTTGACCTTGATCTGACGTGCCTGGCCGAGCTGAGCAAGGGAAGTGTCCTTGAGCTCAAGGCCGAGGTCTGCGGAGATCACCTGACCACCCGTCAGGATGGCGATATCCTGCAGCATCTCCTTGCGGCGGTCGCCGAAGCCGGGGGCCTTGACGGCAACGCAGGTGAAGGCGCCGCGCAGCTTGTTGAGCACAAGGGTGGTGAGCGCCTCGCCCTCCACGTCCTCTGCCACGATCAGCAGCTTGCGGCCGGTCTTGACGATCTGCTCAAGCAGGGGAAGGACCTCCTGAATGCTGGAGATCTTCTTGTCGGTGATGAGAAGGAGCGCGTCGTCGATCACGGCCTCCATCTTATCCATATCGGTAGCCATATAGGGGGAGAGGTAGCCGCGGTCAAACTGCATGCCCTCTACGACCTCAGAGTAGGTGTCGGCGGACTTGGACTCCTCCACGGTGATCACGCCGTCGGAGGTCACCTTTTCCATTGCGTCGGCGATCAGCTGACCGATCATCTCGTCGCCGGCAGAGATAGTGCCGACTCTTGCGATGTCCTCGGTGCCGTTGACGTTCTTGGAGTTTGCCACAAGGCACTCAACAGCGCGGTCAACTGCCTTCTTCATGCCCTTGCGCAGCACCATGGGATTGGCGCCTGCGGTCACGTTCTTCATACCTTCACGGATGAAGGCCTGTGCAAGCAGGGTCGCGGTGGTGGTACCGTCGCCTGCGGCGTCATTGGTCTTGGTAGCGACCTCGCGCACAAGTCTTGCACCCATGTCCTCAGCGGCGTCGGGGAGCTCGATCTCCTTGGCGATGGTCACGCCGTCATTGGTGATCAGGGGCGCGCCGAACTTCTTGTCAAGCACCACGTTGCGGCCCTTGGGACCCATGGTGATCTTGACGGTGTTTGCCAGCTTGTCAATACCGCGGCACAGCGCGTTGCGCGCCTCAATGCCGTACAAAATTTCCTTTGCCATTGGTGTGTTCTCCTTTGCTAAATTAATCTTCTACGATGGCCAGAATGTCGCCCTGGCGCACGATGTTGTACTCAACGCCGTCGCACTTGACCTCTGTGCCGGAATACTTGCTGGTGATCACGCGATCGCCAACCTTAACAGTCATTTGAACCTCTTTGCCGTCCACAAGTCCGCCGGGACCCACGGCAATTACCTCTGCCCACTGGGGCTTCTCCTGAGAAGCGGCAGTAAGGAAGATGCCGGAGGAGGTCTTTTCCTCCGCCTCTACGATCTTGATGACAACGCGGTCACCCAAGGGTTTGATGGTCATGTTTTGCCTCCTTTTGGGCGCTATCGCCCGTGATAACTTTGTTGAATTTTGGCACTCATACGGTGGGAGTGCTAACTCATAAGATTATTATACTACAAATATTGGAAAAATCAAGCAAAAAGCATATTGTTCACAGAATGTTAATAATTATTTGGGAGGGAGCGCACGTGAGTGTTTTATCCGGCGTGATTTTGCCGCTTTTCCTGATGGGGGCGGGGGGATATTTTGCAATTCTGGTGACGCCGCATCTGATCAAGCGAAGGGGAAGGGGGAGAAAAAACGCCTCCTCGGTGCGGGCGCTTGCCGTGGCGCTGGCGGGGACGCTTGGTGTGGGGAATATCGCGGGCGTGGCGTCTGCCATTGCGCTTGGCGGCGCGGGGGCGGTCTTCTGGATGTGGGTCTCGGCATTGCTTGCGATGTTTCTCAAATACGCCGAGGTGGTGCTGGCGGTGCGCCACCGTCGCATCGACGGCGAGGGTCGCGCGCACGGGGGCGCGCCGTATTATATAAGGAAGGCCTTTCACGGCAGGATCGGCGGCGTGCTTTCGGGCATCTTCGCGCTGCTTTGCATGTTGTGTATGTTCACGCTTGGCGGCGTGGTGCAAAGTGCCGCAGCGGCAGAGGCAGCCGGCGATGCCTTTGGGGTGCCGCCGCTTGTGACGGGGACGCTGATCGGCGTGTGCGCGTGCGCGGTGCTGTGGCGCGGGGCAAAGGGCGTGGAGCGTGCGTGCACCGTGCTGGTGCCCGTTGTTTGCGGCCTTTTTTCAATGGCCTCGCTTGCCGCCGTTCTTTTGCGCGTCGAGATGCTGCCTGCCGCCTTTGGCGCTATTTTCAAAGGCGCATTTTCTGCAAGGAGCGCCGCGGGCGGCGCGCTTGGCTTTTTTACCTCACGCGCGCTACGGTACGGCGTGGCGCGGGGGATCGTTTCCAACGAGGCGGGATGCGGCACTGCGCCCATTGCGCACGCCGCCGCCACCGAAAGCCCTGCGCGGCAGGGGCTTTGGGGGATCGTGGAGGTGTTCGTGGACACCATTCTGCTTTGCACGATGACGGCGCTTGCCATCCTCGTCAGCGGCGTACCCGTGAAAGCGGGCGGGGGAATGGCGTACGCGATCGCGGCGTATTCTGCGATCTTGGGGCGCGTTGCCGCGCCCTTGCTTGCCGTGTCGGTGTTGATCTTCGCCTTTGCCACGGTGCTTTGCTGGGCGCACTATGGAGCGGAGAGCTTTTATGCCCTTACCGGAAGGAAAAGCACGCGCTTTTTACCCCTTTGCATACTGGTTGCCTGCGTCGCAGGCGCGGTGTCCGCCCCCGCACTTGTGTGGGATGTGACGGACCTGATCCTTGCCTTGATGACGGTGTTGAACGTCACCGCCCTCCTTCTTTTGCGCCGCGAGGTGCGGGAGGAGAGCGGGCGGTTGTGAAAAAAGCAAAAGAGGAGCGCACCTTTTCAAAGGTGCGCTCCTCTTTCGTGAAATCAAAGCAAGCGGATGCGGGAAAGGGGCGTGACACCCATTTGCGAGATCCTTTCGTCAAGCTCGGCCTCGGACATTTCCGCGCTCACCAGCACGGCGCGGCCGTGCGAGAGCATCGGTAGCTCACCGAAGACCCGCTCTGCTTTTTCGTAAATTTCCTTCTTATCCTCAAAGGCCAGCATCGTGCGGCAACGATAGGCACCGAAATCGGCGTAATCGTCATCCGCTGCCACAGAAAACTTGGGGGCGCGTACGGCCGTACCGAGGTGCGTCGCGATATCCATCATGTCAGCGACCACGGCGCTGGCGGTGGGGAGCTTGCCCGCACCCTTGCCGTAGAACATACATTCGCCCAGCATATTGGCATCCACCAGAATGCCATTGAATACGTCGCAAACACCCGCAAGCGGATTGCTTATCGGCACCAGACGCGGCGTGACCATGGCCAGTACCTTGCCTCCCAGAAGCTCGGTGTAGCCGATCAGCTTCACGGCATAGCCGTTGTCAGCGGCAAAGGCGGCGTCCTCGGCGGTGATTTGGGTAATGCCCTCACAGTGAATGCTGTCGGGGGAGAGCAAGGGGCCGAAGGCAAGCGCCGCCAGAATGACGATCTTGCGCGCGGCGTCAAGCCCCTCCACGTCCGCGGCAGGATTGCGCTCGGCGTACCCCTTTTGCTGTGCCTCGGCCAGCGCGTCCGCGTAGGCGGCGCCGTGCTCCAGCATTTGTGTCAGAATATAGTTGGTCGTGCCGTTGAGAATGCCGCTGACCGAAAGGATCTTGTTAGAGGCAAGGTCATTGACCATAGGACGGATGATCGGAATGCCGCCGCCGACACTCGCCTCAAACAGATAGCGCGCGCCGTTTTGTGCGGCAAGCTCCAACAGCTCCGCGCCAAAGCGCGCCACCACCTCTTTGTTCGAGGTGACCACGCTTTTGCCCGCCTGAAGGCATGCCTTGGTGAAATCGTACGCGGGATGAGATCCGCCCATCATTTCGGCAACAACGGTGATTGTGGGATCGTTCAGAATATCGTTGAAATCGTGCGTGATCAGATGCCCGAAGGGGCTGTCCGGAAAGTCACGCAGATCCAGAATGCGCTTGACGGCAAGCTGTGTGCTAAGGGTTTTCTCAATGACTTTCGCGTTGCTTTGCAGGACCTCGGCCACGCCGCTGCCCACCACACCAAAGCCGAGAATGGCTACATTTATCATGGCGAATCTTCCTTTCTTGTGTGATAATTAATTATTATAACACAGAAAACGCCAAAAAGCAAATAAAGTATTGAAAAAAATAAAAAAATATGATAAAATAAAGTCAGTTTCCGACAAAAGGAGGGAAAAACGATGAGTTCCACGGTCGGCGGTATGAAAAACGTGAAGATCTTTGTCTTGTATCTGATGGAGAACGTGGGCAAGCCGTTGGATTTTGTCACGCTCAACGATATCGTGATGCAGACGGATTATATCATGTACCTGGACTTTGCCGAGGCATTCCATAAAATGCTGGACGATGACCTGATCGCCGAGGCGGGCGAGGAAAACGGCGACACGGTGTATGAGATCACCGAGCGCGGGCGCAACGTGGCGGAAATGCTGCACAGCGACATTCTTTCTTCCATACTTGATAAAAGTCTGGCGGCGGCACTGCGCTATCTGGACTTCAAAAAGCGCGGGATCGAAGGGAAGTGCGAATCGCACCGCCGTGAGGACGGCAGATACGATTTTTCCTGCGCATTGCTGGAGCGCGGGGAAGTGATCTACTCCACGACGCTGGTGGTGGACAGCGCGGACCGCGCCAACCGTATGAAGGAAAATTTCCGCGATCGCCCCGAGGTGATCTATCGTGGCGTGCATGCTATGCTTGGCGGAAATATGAACTTTTTGTTCGATAACTAAATATGAACAAAATGTAAATTTTAACGCAAGAAGCTGCGCTCGTTATAAAAAAAGCCCCGAAACGGTGTGAAAAAAGGGGCTTTTTCAACAATTTTGATATAATATGCTAAAAAAATAGCGAAATTTCTATTGACAAATTGTAAAATTATGATATAATGTGTTCATGTGAGGTATTATGCAGAATAAAGAGGCCAACAATCGCGGAAAATTGTACAGTTGTATTCGGCAGGTGCGTGACGGTGATCAGGCGGCGTTTGCCGCATTGCTGAGTGATTACGAGCCGTTGATCGGTGCGGAGGTGGCACACCATAGCGCAGAGCTTTCCGCGCAGGACGTGGAGGATCTTCGTCAATCCGCGCTCATTGCCTTTTATCGCGCGGCGCTCAATTTCGATCTTTCGCAAAACGAGGTCGAGTTCGGCTTGTATGCCAAGATCTGTATTTCGAATGCATTGGTATCTCAACTGCGCGTGATCCGCCGTTATTATTCCGAAATTTCGGTGGGTGACACGTGGTCGCATTCGGAGGGGGGAGAGGATCCCGCCACCCGATTGATGGAGGAGGAGGCTGCCGCGGTGCTGTTTGCGCGGGTGCGCGCCCTGCTTTCCCCATTTGAAAACCGTGTCTGGTCGCTGTATGTGGCAGGCCGCCCCGTAAAGGAGATCGCCCGCCTTCTGCAAAAGGACACCCATTCCATTGAAAATGCCGTATACCGTATCCGCAAAAAGCTGCGCACAGCTTTTGAGAACGGTCTGCGGGATTGATATATGCCCCGGTAGCTTAATCCAGAGCGTTGAAGATCTCAAAGGTGTCGGTCGAAATCCGATTAAGGGCAAAAACCATTATCATCCACAAGCGAGGTAAAAGCAATGAACGAAGAAGTAACCATGGTTGGCGCAACCGAAGAAGTCTTTGAGGACAAGACGCTGGTTTGCAAGGAATGCGGCAAAGAGTTCGTGTTCACCGCAGGCGAGCAGGCCTTCTACAAAGAGAAGGGCTTTATGAACGAGCCCAAGAGCTGCAAGCCCTGCCGCGATGCGAAGAAGAACGCAGGCCGCGCGCAGAGAGAGTACTTTATCACCACGTGCGCTGAGTGCGGCGGTGAGGCAAAGGTAACCTTCCAGCCCTCCAGCGATCGCCCTGTGTATTGCAGCGCGTGCTTCGAGGCCCGTAAGAACGCTCAATAATTTGGCTTCAAAAAAGAACGCGTGACGGCGTTGCTCCGCGCAGCCCAACTCGACGAATGTATATTCGCCATCGTCGGTCTGCTGTGGTGCGCCTTGTCACGCGTCCTTTTTTATTGCCAAACGGCTTTTTCGTTGCCGACCATTTTTACCAAACGGCTTTGAAAAAAGGTGCCGTACGGCGTTGCTCCGCGCAAACGAACTCGACGAATGTATATTCGCCATCGTCCGTTTGCTGTGGTGCGCCTTGTACGGCGCATTTTTTATTTGCGATTTTTTGGGGACTTTAAAGAATAACTCTTGACAAAATAGATTACATAAAGTACAATTAAGTTATAAATAACCCTTATGGAAGGAGAATTATTCTGGCAGACTGTGGTTGTTGCATGGCGTATGATTCTAATACAATCAATTCCTCTCTCGAAGGTCTTATAACATATGGTTGGTGTAAAAGATTTCAATGCTGGCGACGTTTCAACTAAGCAGTATGTGGTGCATTTGTGAAAGACGGCGGCTGCTTTTAACCACGGTGTGTTAAACATAAGGGTCTTCCGGGTAATTGTGCGGAATTGACAACGTTGCGATCATTTCGAGACAATTATATAAAAGCAAGCGAGCACGGCAGATCCCTTTTAAAAGAATACTATGCCATTGCCCCTGCAATTGTAGAAAAAATAGATAAAAGCGAAGACTCAGCCAAAATATATGATGAAATTTATCAAGTTATTATACAATGCGTTCGCTTAATCAAACAAGAAAGGTGGGAAGAAACAGCTTACATAAATATGGTAGACTGCCTTTCAAAACGTTTTTTTGTGATTTAACAACTTTATAAGGAGAATTTACAATGAAGAAACTTTTAATAATTTTATTGTGTGCAATAATCTGTATTCTCTCAACCGGATGCGATATGTTTAAATCTGACACCGATAATGTTACAGAAAACACTTATGACAATGAAAAAGTTACATTTGTCAATAAAAGCAATTACTATGAAAATCAAAATAAATATGCAATCGTGGATTCTTTTTCGGTAGACAATGAAAAATATTATTACATTTTTGATTTGGGAACAATTGATTATGTTCCTTTAAACATCAGTGGGGCAGAAGGCATTTATTTTGATGGTAAAGACTTAGAATTGGAATTCAACTACTCTGAAACCAATTATGAGCAATCTCTTTCGCAGATTACTGCCAGTATTGAAAACAGTGTCAGTTTAACCACAACAACTTATGTGGAAGGAAGTCTTTCGGCCAACCTCACTCCGGTTGTTGAAGCCGGTATCACCGCAGGAATTGAAAAATCGGTCTCTACAGCTTTGACGACAACACTTACCGATAGTTATTATCATTCCGTATCCAAAGAAACCACCTTCCAAAAAAACGTAAAATACAAAATGAGTAAAGAGGATGCTGTTGGTTTTTATTTCTATACTCCCATTGCTTCTGTGAAAATATATGAGATTGTTGTTTATAATCCTCAAGCCGAACAAATTGAGTATATGACCACCTATAGCCAATTTGGGGAAGCGTTGGCAGGACTTTACTATTCTCAGTTCAGTTTTTTGGAATATTCACAGTCAACTATTGCATTTGATGAAAGCATGATGCCCCAATTGAAGAAGCCTGCAAAAGATGTCTCTCGCGACGTTTCGATAATGCTGGATGGCAATGGGGGTGAATGCGAAACAAAAACTCTCGATCTCAGGATGGGTGAGCCCTATGGAGAATTGCCAGCCCTGAGCAAACAAGGATACACACATATTGGTTGGAGTTGTAACGGCCAGATAGTCGACAAAAATTCTCTCGTCCTTTCCGGAAAAAATCTCGTCGCAAAATGGGAATTACTTACATCCAAAACCATCTCCGTTAATAAAAATGCCACCGTTAGTTCCACTTCGAAATTGAATCCATTTGGACTTTTGGTACCGGGAATGAACGGAGAAACAAGTGCATCAGATCTTAATGTCATCGAATATTTTGATATTGCAACTTTAAAGGCAGAAGGTTATCGAATGCGTGTCATCATCGAATACGAAGTATGTCATGGCTTCGGTGCTTTGTGGGGTGCCAAATATCAATTTCACATCCAATCCGGCAATCAAAATATTATTACCATATCCGATAATGTACATAGCACTGACTATGTGTCCAAAAAGAATACATCCGGCTATATTGATTTAAATAAAGTTACAGGAAGCGTCGATTATACGATCAGTACAGAAAATGTGATTGATGTAAACTTCAAAATCAAATCAATCACAATAGAATTTGTAAAATGATATTGCTCTACCACCGCGGTGGATGTTTATTTTAATCTCTTTTGTTTTCGCTATCGCGTTTGTCGGGCGCATTTTTATTCGCGATCTGTCTTTGAACATATTTCTTTGCCTATCAAAAGCAAATCCGGCGCGTTTACGTGCGGGATCACACAAGCAAAAGTGCTGTGAATGTGATTCACGGCACTTTTTGCTTTAGTGCCTTTAGGCAGTTGAGCGCGAAGCGCGAAACAGACAACCACCCGCTATGCGGGTGGGCAACAGAGGTTATACCAAAAAATCTCCTAACATGGTACAATAAGATGCTCAAGTCTATTG
>SVSG01000025.1 GCA_015064415.1 Oscillospiraceae bacterium
ACTTGATCTGCAGACCGTTTCCGTACGTCATAGTGTTCAGCTTGCCGTTGTTGGGGTTGATGACAGATATATCTTCATACGAGAAAACCGAGCAAGGTTTAAATCAATAAACCTTGCTCGGCCTTTTTATTGGTTGTGTTTGGGTTATCCTTTCGGATGTGTTTTTGCTGTGGTGAACCGCATGCTTTTTTCAAGCGGCAGGGAGAGCGTACCCTCCCTGCCGAGGGTTATTGAGGACGGAGTGGTTGTTATGTACCAGCAAACATCGCGTTTGGTCACCCAAACACAGACTTGTCAGGAATATTCCTGAAACCTTTATCAACAAATAGACAATACCGATTATCTTTTACATCCGTTTCATGAGTATAAATAACACTCCAACTAAATGTATCGTCGAACACATATACATCTTCTGGCAAGTCACCCTTAAATGTTTCCGCCCAAGCATCTGCGTAAAGAACCTTTGTTTTAGGAAACTTCCAGTAATTAGGGATAAGGATTCTATCACATGAATGTATATCCCACATAATGAAAATTTTTTGTTTTTCTTGTAGAAATTGCTCGGCTTTATTTTCTAAAATGACACTTGGGTTCAGTAGACAATCCCAAAGATAACCGGTATAACATAACCCGTCACTAAACATTGTTTTTGATTCAATGTTTTCTTTATAATAGGTCGAAACAGTATCTACAAAATTTTTTATATAATTACAACGCAAAGCATCTGATTTTTTTGAATCTAATACGACCATTTTTTCCCTTCCTCTACTCAAATATTTTGATAGTACCTTTTACCCCGGTACTTGTTACATAATTGATATGTGGATAATTATGAGGATTAGGAAATTGATGAGCGCCCTCTATTCTCAAGGCTGTTCCACCAGATTGATTAATTAGCTGCATAGCTTGAGCTTTGGACGGAATGCCTCCATTTAAAGAAGTGATTGTACCACCTTTACCAACAGTTGAAACATTTTCTCTCCATGTTTTATCACCAACCCAACCTTTTCCGCCAACTCCCCTTGACGAAGAATTACCTCCACAAGTATTGTGTACGAGCACAGTGCTCTTTCCAACATAATACGTGTGAAAATCCGCAACCTCAAAGTTATAAACCGTAATTGGTGCTTCAAGGATTTCGTGTTGTACTTGTTCTACAACAACATATTCACCGTTTAGCAATACCAGAATATCTCCAGCACGCAACCGGCAAGCGGCAATCCAACCTTTGACAGGCGAATAAAACGGATGCTCGGTAGTGCAAACGATTTCTTCGCCATTGACGGTAATATACATTAATTCGTCGGCTTGATTTACAAAAGTACGAACAACAGTCTTTAATTTGGTCTCGCCAGTTTGTTCGTTCATTGCCCAAACCATATCACCGGGTTGAATATGTTCTATGGCTTTTTCACCTTCGTCTGTTTGAATAGGCGTGCCCGCAACAAAACAAATGTCGAAATTACCGCCACTCGCTAAATATGTCATTCCCATAGAGGTTACCGTGACAGCTGCGCTCTTGGTAGCATTATAGGCTTCTTCCCCTACCACGTTCTTAATCACATTTTCGCCGGTAAAAGATTCTATAACCTCAGAAGCTCCTATCGCCGCTGTTGTTATGGATGCGGTAGTGATTGCCGAGGCAGCCCAAGCACCCAATGTGCATAAAGGTGCCGTTGCAGTCCCCGCTGTTAAAATTGTTGCAGCTGCCACTCCTACTCCAATAAAAGTAAGCAATGCGCCTTTAACAAGCATATCCCAATCAGGCCAGTTCCCCATTGAATCAATCATATTCACAGGATTATTGAAACAATACGCGAACATATTATAGCCCTGTATTGAACCATTAACCCCAGCAATTATGCCATCCACATTAATAAACCGCCCGATTTCAGGGTCATAATAGCGGCTTTGCAGATAGTACAACCCTGTTTCCACATCGTAGTAGTACCCACGGTAGCGGAAGGGGTTAAAGAATTCTAAAATCGCGTCCTCGGTGGCGGAAATTCCTTCGGTAGCGGACACAGTGCAGTTGCCCCATGCATCATAGGTATATGTACCGATTTTAACGCCCTCTGCAGAATAAATCGCCGTGATGTCGCCTTGCAAGTTGGTGTCGTAGAAGTAATAATCATAGACACCCTCGGCATACGAGCTTTCGCGATATCCAAAGCCAAGCAAGGCACCGTTTTCGTTGTATAGGTACAACATCACGTTGCCGTTCCAACGCTCGGCTATGATCTGACTGCCGCTCAGAATATACTCATGCGTGACCCCGTTTACCGTCTTGCTTGTGCGAATGCCGTCAGCATTATAAGTAAAGCTTAATGCATTGCCGGTGCTCGTATAGCTTTGCAACTTTCTACCCTGCCACGTTAAGCTTGCGCCTTTCCATTGCAAGGGATTGCCAATGGTGTCATAGGTGATCGCATAACCATTCCAGTTGGTCAACAGGTCTTCCCACGTGGCATCATTATAGGTATACGTATAGGCCTCTTGCTGTGCTCCAAGGCCGCCCGCAACGTACGCATATCCTTTTTTGGTTAAGATATTGCCGCCGTCATCATAAGTATACACATACGTTTTGCCCAACACCACGTTGTCCTCGCGGATCAACTGACCCAGATCGTCGTAGGTGTACTGATACAATAGCGTATTGCTGCCGTCCTTGATATGTGTGATGTTACCGTTTGCATCGTACGTATAGCGGTATTGAGTAACCGTGCTGCTACTTTCCGTCGCACCTACCGTAACGCCATACGATGACACGCGCACAGACTCGTTGTTTCCGTTCGTACAGTAATTATAAAGCACTTCACGGTAAAAGGATGCATCGCCTTCCACTTGGACGTTTGTTGTGTGATATTGGAGGCGTCCAAACGAATCGTATCTACGGTCAATCTGCGCCCTTAACCCTTTGCTTGCATCCAAGCTGTTGGCTTGGTCGCGCATGACCATTTGTGTCAAACCGCCCCACTTGTTCTCACTGTTTTCGTAAGAATACGAATATCTGTAAGACACCTCCTCGGTATGCGTGGTGGTGCCACACAAATAATCAAAAGAGTAGTACGCGTTCGTGGGACGAGAGCGCTCGTCATAGTACACCGTCGTGCCGTAAAGATTATGATAGTACTCCGTTTCGTAGGTATAGGATTGCAACAAATTGCCCACACCGTCGTAGCGGTAAACCGTTGCTTCATCGTTTACGTGATCGGTAACACTATGCAGCCGCCCACCGGCATCATAGCGATAGCTATATACCGTTTCAAATGCGCCGCTCTCACCTATATTATACTGTATTTCCGCAATTCTGTCAATATCATCGTAGACATACCTCACCTGCAAGCGAGGTGTTATAATACAGCGTGGGCGTGTAGCCGAACAGCGCGTCTGTGGTTGTCAGCGTCGGCACCGCAAAGGTCAGGTGCCCCGTCGCGTAATTGATCGCACCACTCCCCGCAAAGCCCGCATCCTGCGCGGCATAGGACCAATAATCCTCCAGACCTTTGATCTCCTCGTATACGATGGTCAGCAAGGGCTGTTGGCTTGCCACCGGTGCCGTAGAGGTGGCAAAGGAGGCGCCACCGTTCAAGGTCGCGCTTTGCGGCCCAAGCACAGGCCGTAGTTCTGACCGTTATACCACTTTTGCACGATGGAGGTCGCGGTATACCGATACACTACGGAAAGTCCCTTGATACCAAGATTGTTGAAAATTTTTTTCATTTGATGTTCTCCTTCCTTTTGTGCAATATGTGTTTTCCTTCTCTTTCTTATCGACCCATTGGCGTTTTCTCCTTTCTGTTTCGTTTTTGGTCACACCTATGAATAGAGCAATTTACACACAATTCTTTTCATAAAACCCCTCCACGGCAGCGCGGAGGGGAAAGCAGTAAAGCTTGTGCTTGGACCGTCCTTTCCTCTGTTTTACTGATAATTTCTTCCTCTCACTGCTTTTACGTCTCTTTATTCAGCCAGAAAATCCTCAACTACGTCCTTTAAGTGGAGCTCCGAGAGCCCCAATTGATTACAGCAGAAAACAAGCTTCTCCAGTTTTTGTTTGTCAGAAGTAATATCATTCACCGATGCAAGAACGGTGGCAGTCCCGTTCTGCTCGGCCTCGGCGTAAGCCGCAATTCCATAAGCAACGCGGTTTTGACCATGCAACGCGTACTTTTCTTCCACAATACCGTATGTAACACTTTTCACAGCAGTTGCATCTCCTTTTCGTATTTTTGCTCAAACCGCACGCTCACGTGTGCAAGAAAAACACTCGGCTCCTTCTGCATTGCCAACAGCAACACCGCAGTTAATGTGCCGCACATGGTTCTTCCCGTTTCTATATCGGAGTACGAGCTCTCGCTCATTTCCAAACTTTTTGCCATTTCCCTTTGCTTGAGGTGCAAACGATCTCGTGTGACAATGGCCAGTACACGCAGCTCCTCCTTCAAGATCTCTTCCTTTTCGTGTCTCATCTTAATATTTGCCAAGCACAAACGAAGAAATTCTATCACCGCATTTTCCTGTTTGAAATCGGGCATACCTATGATTCGACACAAAGCTTCCCTTTTCTCAGATTTCTTCACTACATAACAGCAAAAAAGCGCCCCTTTGTTACACCCGTGTTGAAAAATTACCCGATCTGTGATATAATTTTGCATTGAATCACGGGGGGCATTTTCACCGATCGCTCCCCATTATCAAACGGAGATTGTAATGAAAGACGAAGAATTTGATCGAACAGAGCTAACAAAAGAACAAGCGTTCAAGCTGTTATATCCTTTGGCAATCATCTATTTCCGCGACCGCATCTACGGCTGTGAGGATGATTTTGAAGATCTGGCTTCCGACGTAATGGTTGATTTGTTCACCAAATGGGACGAGCTTGAAACACACACGCTTCGTGGGTTGCGCGTATGGCTATATCGGGCAGTCCGCTTTGCAGCATTGAATTTCATAAAACGGCAGGATGCGCAACCACTGATCGCCAACATTGAATATGCCATGCGAGAAAATCCGGAGTTGGAATACGAAAACTTTGCAGCACCGCCACCCGATGTGATTGCCGATGAAGAATTCAAACGGCAAATGCGAGCGATCAAACAGCTGTTACCGCCGCAGGATTTTCAGCTGCTTGACCTACGCCTCAAGGGGCACAGCCCGCCCGAGGTTGCCAAGATATTGGGGTTGAACGAGGGCACGGAACGCACCAGATTTTGCCGCATTCGCAAGCTGTTGCAAGAAAAACTGAAAAAATATTAAAAAATTTCGACAAAAGCTGTAACAAAACTACATCATGCGTCTGTTATATAGTGGGGAGGTTAAATACTCACTATAGAGGACGCTCTATACTGAGATAAGGAGTGAAAATCTTATGACATCAAATCCGATGATCACAAAAGATGACTTGCGCAAAATTCACTTATACTGTTATGAGGACGTTCAGGAGTTTTTAGCCATTCACCGTTCGCTGGAGGAAGAGCTGCAAAAAGCGGACGAGGAAATGGATATGGATCTGGTTGAGGAAAGTCTTGCCTACATTGAGCAGGTGATGAACAATGACACCGTGCTTGAGGAAGGAACGCTGGATGCCAAGTACCAAGAGGTACTGGCAAAAGCTTCTCAAAAGCAGGACGTGCAACCCACACGGATCGTGAAAAGAAGCAAAAAACGCGCTGTACGCAAATTCTTCTTTATTCTGGCGGCCGCCATAACCGTACTGTTCACCACCTTGACCATCGCCGCAAGAATATGCGGCTACAAAAACGCTTGGGAGTTCGTATATCAAAAAGCAATTGAACTAAGGTGCTTTGATACAGAAGATAGTTTCGAGGAAGAAGGCATTACGTTGATCGGCAACGGCGAGATTGAGACCTTTTCCTCCTTCGAGGAGTTTCTTGAAAAGGAAAACTTGGATGTCCTCTATCCGCAACCGTTACCGGAGGGGTTGAAAATAGACACTATCACAAAGTATTGTTTTGAGGATGGTAGTTGCAATTACACTATTCGATTCAATAACAACCAAATTTTTATGACGCTTAAAAACTATTCTTCCGTTGATCTTAATTCACTTGATTATGCTGAATCTTATATCTATCAAGAGAAAACATTTTATATTAAGCAAGAGCCCCTTGGCTTTTATCAAGCAATCTGCCATTATGAAAATTTTGAGTATACGATCAACTGCGCAGATTACGATACCCTCATAGCAATCATACACAGCATGAAAGGACCAAAAGCATGAGAAAAATATTTGTTTGCTTGTTGACATTTTTGCTCATTACCACCTTCGCACTTTCTGCCTTTGCGGAAAACACGGAAATTTATACTTACGAAATCGATAACGTCACCGTCATTTTTGACGAAACCAGCCCCTTCGATGCCGCTACGCGTGAAGCCGTGGCGTATACGCTGGTATACGGTGATGACGGCGTCGCTGCCTGCGGTATCCTCTGCACCCTGTTCGGTCACGATTATATCACGTCCGGTGCCACCACCATCACCCATTGTGCCGCGCCGGATCAGCCTCGTTGCTTACAGGAATTTTTTACTGTGCAGGCCTGCGAAGACTGCGATCATGTCATCGTGGAGCGAACTGGCTTTATGTACATCACCTGCTGCCCCAACGACGCTTGATTTCTTCCCCCCTTCCAACACTCCGCCTCAATTTTAAGCGCAAGCTGCCGACGGGCAAAAAACCCGACAGATTCAAGTCATTGCATATTGCATGACCCGCGATTTGTCGGGTTTCTTCTTCATTTGTTGACAAATTTCTCCCAAATCGGTATAATAATATCGACCGATTTCATCATTGTTAAGGAGCTCTACTATGTTAAAAAGCAAGAAATTTCTCATTCCCTTCATCGCTGTTGTGGCACTGATCTGCGTCTTCGGCATCATTTTGCTGATCGATTCCCTTTCCCCCGCCGTCTCGAAGGAAGAGTGGCAAAGCACGCCCGAGCTTGCGCTCAAGCGCGAGGTCGAATACGGCGCGGAAAACATCGGCACCGCCAAGACCGAGGATGTGCTTTCCGTTGCCTTGATGCTGGATAAATTGGAGTTTGCAGACACGAATACCCTGTATGCGATCTTCCTTTCCAAGGCCGATATTTTCACGATCGCCAAGCTCACAAAGGACGCCGCCACGGGCAAATGGAAATACCACAGCACACTTTTTTACGAAAAAGATCTTGCCAACTCCACGTGCATCTACAACGCGCAAAATCCCGATCGCACTTTGACAAAAGACCACTTTAAGGATGCCGAAAATGGCTATATCCTTGGCCTCAAATTCCGCGACGGTGCCACCGTACGCGTGAACAATACACCCGCCAAAATGAAAACGTATGGCTTTCAGATAAACGGCACCGACTATTCCCTTGATCTTTGGTATGTGAGCGAAAACATCCCTGAAGAAGACCTCTGTATCCAATACAAGTCGCGCTGAGTGAAGCGGTTATATCTCTGTTTCACGCCGGCATTTGGCGAAAATATGGGGCACAGTAGCCGAAAATTCCAACCTTTCCCCCTGTTTCGCGGAGCATTTTGTCAGGGAAACGGGCATACGGTCAAGGAATTTCGCAACAAAAAGGCCGAGCAAGGTTTAAATCAATAAACCTTGCTCGGCCTTCTTTGCTGTGTTTGGATATACTATGTCCAGTTGTTTGTTTTTTTAAATTCTACAAACGCGGTTTTATAGTCAAATACATTTTCGGGAACCAAAAATTTCAGTTCTTTCAGTGATTCATTGTCACCTTCACCCAAGCCGACAAAATATATGTCTCCTCCGTCGCTCATTACATATCCGTATATGATAAAGTCAGAATTGGCTGAATCGGTGGTTAAAAGGTGTACAAACAAGCTATAGTTCCCGCCTGTCAAATGAAATTCATCGATTATTCTGTTTTCGACGTCTTGTTCGTACGGAACGGCCGGTTTTTGTCTCGTTATTTCTTTTTTAATGCATTTATCATAATCAATTTCCCGATTCCAATCATTTGCGGCCTTTAATTGCTCAATTTCTTCCTTTTCAAATTCTTTAAGATTTGGCGTGTGTTTCTGCTCTTTGACGATATAATTCACGTCTTCATAATAAAACACTTCTTTTTCATTTGAGCTTTGGCAAATGATCAGTGCCGAAAATGAAATCCCCCCTCCGGCATAATACTTTTCATAATACGTGAAAATTGTTCTGCCGTACCTATCTTCATCAAGGATTTCAATTTGCGAATCCGTATATCGATCGGCACTAAATGAATGGCCGTTATTCCACAAAACGCTGTTGATAGCTACCGTGTATAAATCCAAATGATCTCCGGAATATCCTTCATAACCGCATCCGCTCAAAAAGCCGAGCGAAGCAAGCAATAGGAATACTGACAATAACAATACTAATGTTTTTTTCATTTGTCTCCTCCTTGTACAGCTTGTTAATTTAAGACTGTTTGAGGTCATTTGTTTAATAAAACACATATTGAAATACATTATAAGTATTTCCAATCGGCAGGATTGATCTTGCGAAGTAGTTGCGCGCTTGATTCTTCTGCTCTTCTGAATATCCATCGGCTAAAGATGAATCACCCAACATGCTCGCGGACGTAAGAAACCGTTTGCTGTGCCGCACGCTTGTCCCAAACGGCAGAAAACCTGCCGAGGGGGATTCAAGATCCAACATAGCGGCTGATTCTGTGCTATTGCTCGTTATTGGAGCAATCGACCAACCGCATGAAACAATCCTTTAATGCTTGACGTCGTTTTTTTGGTTTTATAAAATTAAACACAAAGAGAATTGTGGCTGGGATTAAACCCGGAATCGCAGTTCTAAAAACAGGGATGAAAAGGCCTAAAAAGACTATAAACGCTACAAGACACGGCGCTGCAACGGTTAAAATTCTGCTTTCCCAAGTTCTCTTAAACGAATAACTGATTTCTCCCTTTTCATCAATATCTCCGCGCATAACTTCATCGTTCAATGACTGCCATGCTCGAGGATGCTTTTTAATGCGCAGAGAAAACGTCCACCTTCCCTCGTTTTGAGAGATTTCGCCGCAAATATCTCCCACTTCTGCTTCGGACGACTTCGCTTGTATAGTGCGTCTATAACATAAAACAAATAAATTCAAATCTTTTATGATTGCTTTTTTAGTCAAACCATGACACCACCTTTCCACATCAGAAGAATCCCTCACCTATATTATACCATACATGAATTTCGTAAAGAATACCAAGGGTTATTCGGAACAACGCCCGGAAGCATCCTCTGCGTTTTTCTTCTTGCTTTTTTTGCGCTTCTTTGAAATATAAGTTGCAAAAGAAAGTACATATTGAGGCAATATGATGATGGATAACAAAAAAGTTGTCAAAATACCGAGAACGAGAAAAAGAACCGCTCTGCTTTGCATTTCTTCTATCGAACAATTCTCTTCTAAATACACCACTTCATTATCCGTAGATTGAATTGAAACACAAGTATAACGCCCTTTCGCAAAAATCGTTTTGTTCTTAGAATAACGAAAAGTCAAGGTGTTTTCTTTTTCAAATTCATGATTTGCGATAACTTCGGGATGAACTTCCAAAGTATGATTATTATCTAACAAGAAAACATATGTCGTATTTCGAGCACAGCTTTCTTCAAAAAATGTGTATTGCCCCGTATATGTTAAAAACGAATCATCCCGATGATTTAATGTTGCAAAAATTTGAATCGCCTCTATCCAAAAGCATATACTTATTGCAAAGAAAAGTAAGAGAGCGATGCATAATTTGACATCATATTTCTTCTTTTTTCGATGCTTCATATTGATTCTTTATTGTCCTCCTTCCCGACCGGTCAGTTCGACTTACCAAGCACACACTCTCTGAGAGGCAAACCTTTCACCTATATTATACCATACATGCACAATTTCGTCAAGAACGCGGGGAGGCACCGCGGCTGTAAGCCGCGGTGCCTCCCCGTGTTTATCTTCCTTTTTACGGTGGCTTAGTCCTCCAGAACCACGCAGTTTACGTATCCGCTGTATGCGGTGCAGGCGTCCAGCGCAATGATTCCCTTCGCATAAAATGGGGAAAAATCCGCGTTTCTGCCATCCTCGCTGCCCTTGTGCTCGATCTTGGCGTGCCCATAGGAGGTGTGCCAATGCCCGCACACAACGGTTTTATCCGGCACACCGTAATGAGAGATGCAGGCGCATTCCATGCCGTTGAACCATCTGGCCTTTTTCCACTCCTTGAGCGTCGCTTCGCGCCAATCGGGGCGGCAATGCAGCTCGCCGTCAAGATCGATCGCGGCGGGGGGCTCGTCATAGCACGGGATCCAGCCGTGGACAAAAACGTAATGCTCGGTCTCGAAAAAATTGACGGAGGCGGGGAGCAATTCGTGCCAGAAGTCGGTCTCCCGAAGCCGCCGTGCCACCTCCATGGGGTAACGCGCGGCAAGAGATTTGTCCAGACCGCTCAGCTGCACAGCCGTGTCCCAGGTGCCGTTCCACTCGTGGACCTCGCTCACGGGGCGCCGATAGGCAATATCGGTCACCATCGCCTCCAAAAGATCCTCGTGATTTCCGCGGACGTAGATCAGCTTATCCTCCCGCAGCATTTGCATCATGAACTCCTGCATCTGCAACGCCTGTGACCCGCGGTCCATCATGTCCCCGCACAAAACCAGCTTGTGCGGCTCCTTCTCCTCAAAAAAGCCCGCTTTCATAAGCGCTCTTTTCATGGCTGTATAAAAGCCGTGCACGTCCGAAATGACGTAGTATTTCATCCTTTTACTCCTTTCTTCCATTCCCTGATCAAAAACACACATACGCTCACCAACATTATAGCATCTCCGCCCGCAAAACGAAAGGGAAACAAGAAAAAATCTTCTTTGTATTTACATTTTCCCTTTGATTTGATATAATATGGATAAATCCACCACGAAGCGAGGAAAGAACAATGACAGTCAGCGAAAGATTTTTAAAATACGTTTCCTTCGGCACGAACTCCGACGAGAATTCGGAATCCTGCCCCTCTACCGAAAGTCAGCTTGTGCTTGGCAAATATCTTGCCGAGGAGCTTGAAAAAATCGGCCTTACCGAGGTCGTGCAGGACGCGGACGGCTACGTTTACGGCGTGCTTGCCGCCACCAAGGGGCGGGAAAACGACCCCGCGATCGGCTTTATCGCACACATGGACACCAGCCCTGCCGTGAAGGGCGACGGCATCAAGCCGCAGATCGTCCACTATGAGGGCGGGGATATTCCGCTCAGCGGCGGCGTCAGCATCCGCGTGAAGGATTTTCCGTCTCTTGAAAATTACGTGGGCTGTGACATCATCACCACGGACGGCACCACGCTGCTTGGCGCGGACGATAAGGCAGGCATTGCCGAGATCCTTACCGCGTGCGAGTATCTGGTCGCCCACCCCGAGATCTCTCACGGCAGAATTGCCGTTGGCATCACGCCCGACGAGGAGATCGGCAGAGGGGCCGACAGATTCGACGTGAAGCGCTTTGCCTGCGACTGGGCCTACACCGTGGACGGCGGCGAGCTGGGCGAGATCGAGTACGAAAACTTCAACGCGGCCTCCGCCAAGATCACCGTGAACGGGGTCAACATCCACCCCGGAAGCGCGAAAAACAAGATGAAGAACGCCGCCCTGCTGGCGGCCGAGTTTGCCGCCATGATGCCCCGGGCGGAAACGCCCGCCCACACCGAGGGGTACGAGGGCTTCTATCACCTTTGTGATATCGCGGGTGACGAAACGCTTGCCAAGCTCGCCTACATCGTGCGCGATCACTCGATGGAAAAATTCCTCGCGCGCAAGGCGTTTGTGCAAGATCTTGTCGATTACATGAACAAGGTCTACGGCGAGGGCACCTTTGTGGCCGAGATCAAGGACAGTTACTATAACATGCGCGAGAAGATCACGCCCCATATGCACATCATCGACAATGCCGTCAATGCGATGAAAGCCCACAACGTAGAGCCCATTATCGTACCGATCCGCGGCGGCACGGACGGCGCGCGCCTCTCCTTTGAGGGGCTGCCCTGCCCCAACCTTTCCACGGGCGGCGCCAACTTCCACGGCGTGCACGAGTTCATCCCGATCCGCTCCATGGAAAAGATGGTCGACGTCCTTGTCACCCTGATGAAAAATTAAAGCCCAAGGCCTTGGAAACATCACGTTTCCAAGGCCGTTTTCCTTTTTTGCGGCAATAATGGGTGCGCTACGTCGCATCGGGGGGCACGCAGAAATAGTGGCGTGAGATCCGTTTGATATCATCTGACAGATCCCACGTGACGTCCATTTTCAAGATCTTGCCGTCCACCCGCACCAGATTCCACGCATGGTAGCCCCCCTCGCCCGTGCCCGCGTCGCGCACGTAGCCACAGCAATAGGTACAATCCACGCCCACCTCGCGCAGTAAGAATTGCGCAGCTCTGGCGATCCCCTCGCACACGCCTATGCGCTCAAAAAGCGGGCCGATCATGTTGTGATCCTCTCGCAGATACACGTCCTTTGCCACCGTTTTTTTGTTGTATCTTGTGCGCAGCGCCAAGAAATCGTGCACCTTGCGAATGGCGTCAGCGGGCTTGGAGCCGGCAAAGGGGATCGCCATTTGCCGCGCCTTTTGCAAATACTGCTTGGCGCGCTCTCTGGCTATCCAATAATGCAGATACACGACCGTCCGCGCCCCGTGAAATTCGGCCTTATACAAAATGTAGCCCCAATCGACGTGGAAAAAGTGCGGGTTGTCATTTTTCACGGCCTCGACGATCACCTGCAGATTTCCCACCTGCCCGAATTCCACGCGGGGGTAAAATCTGCAAATGGCGGCGGCAAGCTTCCGATACACCGCCTGCCCCGCCCGCGACAGATTGCGATAATGATAATATCTGAGCATCTCAGCTCCCCTTGCGCGCGCCCTTTTTCCCTCTCGGCGGGCGCAGCGCGTGCTTGGTGTGCAAGCAGAAGGATACGTCATCCTGCGTCACGCCGAATTGTGCGCGCTCCTCGATCCACTGCTGTGCGCTTTTGGCGAAGGTATGCCCCCCGCCCTTGCGCAAAAGCTCCGCGATCTCCAGCATCTTGTCCGCAAACTCGGCGTCACCGAGGAACGCGTTGCGCAGGCCGTCGGTGGCCAGCAGAACAAACTCGGGCTGGAAGCGGTTGTCCTTGATCCTGCGTCCTGCGGTGATCGGCACAAGGACGGCGTGAAAATTTCGTATCAGCGAAGAAAATCTGCCGCAAAGCGAGTCGGGATTGGTGTCGAACTGATCGGCGGAAGGCAACAACCACTCCACGCGCTTTCCGTTGACGGCAATGACGTCCCCGTCACCGATGCCAAGGGCGAAAACGAACTTGTCGCACACCACCGCGACGTTGAGGGTGGTGCCGTAAAACAGCGTGATCTTATAAATATCGTTCTCGCAGTCAAAGCGGTATTGGGCCAATTTCTGATACTCCCTTGCCGGCATCACCTCGTCTCTGACCTCGTAGATGACGCGCGAATAGCGCAAAAGCTCCTTGTATTTTTCGCAAAAGGCGGTGTCCTCGCCATGATGGATCTTATAATCGTCCAGAACGGCCTCAGTCCACGCGCACACGATGCGCTGAAAGATCTGCTCTCTTGTATCGTTGAGCTCCTTGGCAAAATCCTGTATCGTTTCACAGCGCTCCCGCACCTCGCGGATGACCTTGTCCCCCACCCATACCGCAAGCTCTGCCCCACGGCGCGCGTATTTGCATTTCGCGTCTCCGTGTCCGTCGCTGCACGCCAGCAGGCAGAAATCGGCATATTCCTTGCAAAGGACGGCATCCTCTGAGGGCTTTCCCCTCATCTTTTTGTAATAACCCGTTGTGGTCTTGCTGAGTAACGGCATGTTGTTTCTCCTTTGCTATCATTTTTGGCAAGGCCCCGCGGGGCCTTGCCAATCGGTGATCAGTTCAGATCCTCGAACCAGTTGTCCAGCGTGGTGTCGAACTCCGTTTCAAAGATTGCGCCGTGCGGGCACTCGGCAAGACAAGCGCCACAGCCGCTGCAACGGTCGGGATCGATCATCACGCGGTTCCACTGCATCTCGATGGCCTTCTCGGGGCACTTGTCCATGCAAGCGCCACACTGCCCGTTCCGGCACTTATCGGTCTCGATCTGGTACATACGGCGCTCGCCGCCTGCCTTTTGGCCGGCATCGTCCTGCGCGTTTGCCGCGTCGTCCGCATCAGCGGGTACGGGGGCGGGATCGGGCACGGGGTCTGCCTCGGGGAGTGCGTCAACGTCGTCGCGCTGCTCCTCCTCGGCTGCATCCAGCTGCTCCTGCTCGGCCTCGTCGCCGTCAAGATTCCCGTTTTCGATGTCTCTGGTGGTCTGGTTCTTGATGCTGGCGCGAGACACGAAGTTCAGCACGTCGGCGATCGACTCGCCATCCTCCACGCGATAGAAGCGGGAAAGCTCGCCCTCGGCACTGCCGCCGTCACAGAACTCGCGAAGCACGTCGGCATCGGCATCATCCCCCACCGCGATGGAATAGAACTCGTGATGAATGCCGCGCTCATACAAGGTACGCTTGCATTCGTCGATCTCCTTCTTGGTGCGCTCGAAGGGCACGAAGCAACCGTTTTCGTCGGTCGGCTGGCCGTCGCTCATCAAGATCACGATGACCGCCTTGTTGTAGCTCTTGCCCTTGCGCGCGGGGCGCTCGTCGATCAGATACTTGTGGTCGACGAAGGTAAGAAGGGTCTTGAGGGAGGCGCTGAGAACGGTGCATCCGCCCGCCTCAAAATTGACGACCTCCTCCTTTTTGTGGGCGATCGGCTCAAAGCGGGGATTTTGCGCCTGACCGTAGGAATCCAGATGAATGACCTGATAATAGATCGAGTGAAGGGGGTCCTTTTCATCCAGATCGATCAAGCTTTGCTTGGAACGCTTCCACCCCTCGTTGAGCTGCTCGATCTTGGGAACGGTGGATACCTCACCGCCCTCACCGAGCACGCTGGTGCGCTCGTTCATGCTGCCCGACAGGTCAAGAATGTAGACCACGTAGATCGGGGCACAGTTTTCGTTCACAACGCGCTCACCCACGCCGAATTCGCTGGTCTCGGCAAGCGACTTGCCTCTGCCGGAAAAACGCTGATTAGAGATGCTCATGATACTCTACCTCCTAAGAATTTTAATATGTGTTTGCCGACCGTAATGGTGGCATCCATGAAAATGGGAAGAACGTCATTGCGGAAAAGCTCCTTTTCCAGCCCGTTTTGCAGCTTGACGGTAACGCTCTGATGGCCGATGCAAAGAAGGCCGTATTTGTTTTCGTGCTCCAGGGGCACCACGCGAAACAAAGGCGCGCTGTTCTGATCTCCGAACACCTCGCCCGTCCAGACCTCGGTGCCGTTGAACAAGCGCACGCCCGGCGCTTGCGATTTCTCGCAAAAGATCTTGATGGGGGGCGACAGCTCCGCGCCGCAAACGTGACAGTTCTTGGCGGAGGTGCCGAAAAACTGCTCCTCGCCGCATTGCTTGCAAATGAAATGGTCCTCGTAAAGCTGCGTCAGAATATCCAGCCATTCCCGCGGCTCTACGCGCTTGCTGCCGTCAAACAATCCGTCCACGAAGGTGCGGTGCATGGCGTCCGCGAAGTACTTGGGGTACACCTTCATGCGCTCGATCACACGCTTGTCGGTTTCGGGGGGACGGTTCGAGGCATCCTTGCGATGGTAGACGTAAATGGGATTGATGGCAAAGGTGTAGGTGTCGATGTCGTTGTTGCAGGGCTCGTCGTACTTTTTGCCCCGCAGCGGATGGCCGGAGATCAGCGTCATCCAGATCATCACCGCCAGCGCGTACGCATCGCTGTACTTGCTGGGCAGGATCTCGCCGCGCATAACACGCGGCTCCATGAAGCCGACCGTACCTCTCACGATCGGCTTGGAGCCACGGCCGACGGCCGTGTCGGTGTCCAGAATTTTGACCGTGAGGTCATTCATGTTCACCATGATGTTGTCGAATTTGACGTCCATCAGGGCAATGTCTGCCTCATACAGGATCATAATGGCCTCCACGATGTTGTAAAGGATCTCCAACTTCTGATGGAAGGGCAGCTCCATACGCACCTGATTGCCGTTGCCGTCATTCTTGCGGATGCCGTTGAAAAGCACGCTTGCCGAGGTGAAATGATCCCCGCCAACGTACTCCATAACGTAGCCGATCCGCTCCCCCACCTTCACCGTGAAAAGCGGGTGCACGAAGGCGGCGCTGGCCCTGCCGCGCTTTTGCAGATTGCCGATCTGGCGGCGGTGCATCAAGGGGTCGCCCGTGTGATACAGCTTCATAGCGTAGGTCTCGCGACCCGCATGCACCTTATAGATGTCGCCCTGACCGCTGCCCTCGTGGATCAGGGTGTCCACGATGAACTCGCGTCTGCCGTCGTCGGAAAACACACGGCTGCCGGGCTTCAAACGAAACTTGTTGGTCATATCAAGCACTCTCCTTTGTCGCACGCATTTTTTCTGCCTCATCCAGCAGCATTCGGATCAGGCGCTGATTGTCCTCCTGCTCGCACCCCGCGCTGACGCGAAGCAGCTGCGCGAGAAGATAACAGCAGCGCTTTTCCCCAAGGTTTTTGTAAAGATAGTAGGCCTTTCGGGTAAGGGCCTCCAGCTTCTCCCCCTCCTCACGCAGTGCGACCCTGTGCACGTTCTGCGCCAGCTTGACAAGAAGCGCCTGCGTGTTTTGCTTATAGCAACCGTCGATGTAATCCTGCGAAGCCGTTTGGATATCCTCATCGCAAAGGGTGCGGCACACGCTCTCCACACCAAGCCCCACCAGATCCGCAAAGCCGAGCTTCTGGATCTTGGGTTGTGCGACCTCCTCCTCGGCAAAGGAAAGCTCGGAGAGCTGTCTGCGCAGCGTGATCTCCTCCAGCGTGATCGGCATCGAGGGGCGCGAGCTGATCAGATAGTTCTCCTCCGCCACGCTGCCAAGGGGGCGATCGTTTTCGATCATGTGGGGCAGCTGCTTGCGGAACGCCTCCTTCTTCTCAAGCAGATAGATAAGGGAAAGGGGGAGCACGCGCCATCCCGCGCGCTCCAGCAGATTGATCTTGGTAAACAGCGTGTTGAGACTGATACGGCGGTCGGGCAGCATAAAACCGACGGCGTACTTGCTCTCATCCCTCCCGTCGATCACGGCAATGTCCACCATCATCGTGCCGGAGCCGATCTTACTGCGCACCTCACTGCCGCTCAGCGCCTCGGAAACCACCTTCGCCGCGTGCAGGTTCGGCTTATCCTGCGTTTCGTCCGTTTCGGCGGAGCCGGGCATGTAACCGGTCGCGGCATGCTCCAGATAGGTGTGCAGGCGCTTCAGACTGCGGTCGGTATTGCGGATCTCGTCATGACCGAACGCGTGAAAGACCACGTATTTTTCGCGGGAGCGGCTGAACATAACGTTCAGGCGGTTGTTGCCGCTTTGCTCGTTCTGCTCGCCCGCGTTGAAAAAGCCGGAAATGTTCTTTTGCAGGACACCCTTGACGTTGCGACGATCGTGCTCGATGGCGATGAGAATGACGTCCGCTTCTCTGCCCTGCGCATTTTCGATGGATCTGACCCATATGCCCTCCTCCTCGATGAGGTAGGGGGCCAGCACGTCGTTGCCCTCCATTGCGTCCAGCACCTTGTCATGGAACGCATCGTTGAGCGTGACCACGCCGATGCTTTTTTCGGGGGTCTCGGTCTTGATCTTCGCCGCGTATTCCGCGACCTCCAAGGCCACGGTGTCCGCGACCTCCTTGACGTGGCTTTCAAGGTACGGATACTCAGTCACCATGCGGTCCTTGCCCTTGCGCAAGCGGGCACTGGCACGCGCACTTGCGGGATCAAAGGGTACGTGAACGCGGTGAAGCTTGGGGCCCAGATGCTCGGGCAGATGCTCCCAGTCGGTGTATACGGCAGGGATCATATTGAGCATATCGTTGTAGCAAAAATGGTTTGAGGTCTCGAACAGCTGCGGGACCTTGGAACGGTAATGGTACAAAAGGCGCGTACCGGGAACACCCTTGCCCTGCACGAGATGGAGCACCGACTTGTCGGTACGGGACATATCGAACTCGCCCTCCTCATCGTAGGCGTCCTCCCCTCTCGTGTGGAAAAAGCTGGTGATATCCAGCTGCATATTGTCGCCGAAAACAACCAGATTCTTGTCGCCGCACAAAAAGGGCAACACGTTGACGATCGGCACCTGAGAGGCCTCGTCAATGAGGAGCGTATCAAAGGAATTCATCTCATCCGTCATGTAATTGGCGGCCACCGTGGGCGTTGTGACGATGATGGGGCAAAGCTTCATCACCGCACCCGCGTACTTCTTGAAAAAGTCCTTCACGCTCATTTTCGAGGTCTTGATCCGCTCAAGCAAGGGGATCAGCTCCTTGTCCTCGCGGACGGCCTCGGTGATCCGTTCGCTCAGCTGCTGGCGCATGAACGCCACGCAAAGCGAGCGGTACTTGGCATAGCACTCGGTCAGCTTGGCGTACTTGGCACGCAAAAAGACGTTGCCGAATTTGCCAAGCTCGTACTCCGCCACAAGCTCGTTTGCCAGAATGCGGGCCAGATTGGCGCGCGTGATCGCGGCAAAACGGTCATGCGGCAGACGGTTCTTGTTGATAAAGGAAACGATATCCACACCGCAACGGCGGACCTGCGCCACCAGATCCTGCAGCAGCTCGTCCACCTCCTCGTCTCCCGCGCTTCCGCTTTCCAGAAAGTCGGAAAACTCCTTGTCAGAGACCGCGTTGTTGATGTTTTCCTGCAGCTCGTCCAGCTTGCGGCACACAAGGCGAAAGCCGTCGCGCTCCACGTAAAGGTCGGAGACGTCCTCGCAGGCGTCCTCGGCGATCGCCTCACCGATCAGCTCGTAAAGGTTCATATCGATGCTGGGGATCACGCTGTATACGGCGCGCTGATACCCGTCCAGCAGCTCCTCGATCTCGGCGGTCTCGCTGAGCAGGTCTCTGGCGCGGATGGGATCCACGTACACCCGCGCGGTGTTGCGGATCTTGTCCAGCTGCCCGATGATCTGGGACACTGTCATGCGGTTGTCAAGGATCAGGCAGAACTTGTCAAGCCCCACGGACGCCGCATATTCGTTGATAAACACCTCGTTGGCCGCCGCCTTTTCCGACATCACGCAAAGCTTTTTGCCGTGGATGGCCAGATTGGCCGCAATGTTGACGGCGGTCTGGGATTTTCCCGTGCCTGCGGCGGCAGACACGTTCTGGCTGTGACCGTTCAGCACCTCGGCGATCACCTCGCGCTGGCTGTCATCGGCAAACAGCGGATAGATCGCATGGGGCGTGATCGGCTTTTTCGGGACCTCGTCGTATTCGATCTCCCCGCTGAAAAGCCGCATCAGGGGGGATCTTGCCAGCTGATCGACGTTCTTTTCGATCAACTGACAAATGCTTTCGTTGGTAGAGTCCAGCACGCAGATGTTGATGCTGTTGATATTCACCTCAACGTGCGGCATGTACTTGGCGTTATCCTCGATCACGCGCAGCGCGCTGAGCATCTGCTTGCCGAAGGGCACCTCGTCGGGCACGTTCAGAAACAGCGGGAACCCGCGGCGCTTGAGCTCTCTTGCAAGCAGCCCATTGACCTTGACCGTGTCCGCCGTAATGAGAAAGCGCGGGCGCTCACGCGAGAGGGCATCCTCGGTAATGGGACAAAGCAGCAGGGGGGACACCGCCTTCTCGGCGGGCTTTGTATCCGTACCCTCCTCCTTGATCCACGTGACGGTGCCAACGGTCAGATACAAAATGTCCTTCGCCTTATCGCGGCGCGCTTCTCTCGATCTGCGGCTGATCTCCTTCCACGTGCGCGGAACGGTGGAGTCCTTGTTGTTACTGCGCGCAAAATAGCTGTATTGTGCGAGAGGGCCGTACTTCTGCACGTACTCGTACTGCGCGGACGTGAGCAGTACGCCCTCCTCCAGCTTGAAATGGACCTCCTTGCCCTCCCACACGGCGTTCTCACTGGAGGTGAAAACGTCTCCGGCGGTCACGGCGTCGCCCTCATAGCGCTCCGACGGGAGCTCGTCCTGCGTCAGCTCGATCTCATGCAGCTTTCTTTTGTCATCACAGCCGCACAGCGTTTCGGCGGTTTTGCCGCAAAGACACAAAGAGGTCTTGCTCATATGAATGAATTCAGTCGCACGCTGCTGCTGTCTGGCGGTTTGCGTGTAATACATAATGGCTTGTCTTGCGTCCATCATCCATCCTCCTTTTCTTCACGTCGATCCCACACTCAGAACACGTCCTCCGAGAGGGAATGCATGCTCTCCTCCTGCGCGTCCCGTGCGGGCTTTTCCGCGCTCTTTTCGGGCTCGTCCCTCTCCTCGCCGTCACACCAATCCATGTCCTCTACCTCCTCAAGATCGATCTCGTCCAGCAGACTTTCCAATTCCTCATGCCGTTTTTCCATCGTGCCCATCAGCAGCGGATCCTTCTCATCAAAATAACACCCGTGCGCAATGCGGTCCAGGCGACGCTCTATTTTGTCGGATGCGGCGATCGCCATGTCCATCATATATTCCAGATCCTGCGCCGAAACGGGCTGCTGGATGCTTCCCGCCTCCACGTGCACCTTGACCTCGCCGCTTTCCTTATGAATATCCACGCGCGCGGGCCCGAACGGGGGCGTGTTCGCGTGCACGTACGCACACAGCATGGCGTAATAGGGCTTTTCGCAAATACATTGCGGATAAAGGTCCAGCGCAACGCGTCCTGTCTTTTCCTTCACGGTGTATATGGCAAAATAGCTTCTGTCGCACGTGTGAAAATGGCAAAATCCCCCCGGGACCTCTCCGCGGAGCATGCCGTAATACGCTCGGTGCTCGCGGTCCAGATAACTCTGGATCGCATCAAGCGATTGCAGTACAAAAATTTCCGTCATCTGTCAATACCTCCTTTTTTCGCATTTTCAGTGTAGCACAAAATTCTGTCAATTTCCTTGTTTTTTCCACGTATTATTTTCTGTATTTTTTCTGTAGTATTTTGTGATAAAAATTTTCTGTAACTCTTCTGCAAAAAATCTGTTTTTCTTATGTAAAACCGCTCTTTTTTCGACAAAAACTTCTGTAAAACGGCGACCATCCCCCGCCAAAACAGACAAAAAGGCGCGTGCTTTTACCCAAAACGGTAAAAGCACACGCCCTCGCGCTGCATGCACGTATTTCAAAACACGCCGATGCGATTATTCGTTTTTGTCTGCGATCCACCGAAGGATCAGATCCGCGACCACCATCAGATCGTTCTGACCGACGATCGCAACGCCGTCCGGCAAACGTCTGGAGCCCGCACCGATCACCCTGTCGCTCGGCTGTCCTGAGGGGTAAAAGATCTTCATCCCCGCCAGACGCATCGCCTTGAAGTCGTTGTCATCATCTCCGACGAACACCGCGTTCTCCAGTGCTACGCCATACTTCTTGCACATCCGCTTCAGCCCCTCGTTCTTGCCGGAGACGCCGCGCACCTTGCCGTCATCGTCCCAATCGTAGGGGGTGGCTTCGATATCGCACAGAAGCTGCGTTTCCTCATCAAATTTCAGTCTGTTGATGTAGATGTTGTTGTCAAACAGGGTGGCGGCATCCGGGATCAGCGAGTACAGCACAACGTCCGCACCGCCCGAAATGATGCCGACGGCACAGCCCGCATTTTTCAGCTTTTCAACCGCCTCGCGGAAATTCTTGGTCAGCGAGCAATTCTTTTTCGTCGCATTCTGCGCAATTTCACGCGTCAGACCCGCCTGCTGCAGCTCCTCGAAATCATACTCGACCCATTCCGGATAAGAGATCTCGCCGTTTTCGAATTTTTTCTTATTGATCCTGCACATATCCGTGGAAAGACTTACCGCCTGATAGAGCAACGTCCAGGAATACTTGATCCCCTTGATCAGGGTGCCGTCCAGATCGAACACCACCAAACACCTGGGCTTTCCCTCGGCACAGGGGGTCTCCTTCGGTTTTTGTGCGCTTTGGCATTCAACGGCTTTTTCTGCCTCCTCGCCGCGCATGCGCAGCGTTTTGAACGTGTACGCAAGATCCAACGCCTGCCCGATCAATTCCAGGTACGGTCTTCCAAGCGCCAGCTCCGCTTGCCAGTTTTCAAGCAGACCGTATGCCTCGAAAAGCTTATCCGCGCCCCGCACGAACTCCTCTTTTGTCATATAAACGTGGTATTTTTTTCTGTCGAGCAACGCCATCACCGCTTCCCTCAGCATACCGTACACCGTCAGATTTTTCGGCGCGGTTCTGGTCTTCCAGGAATAGATACTGCTCTCCGTATAGAAGTTTTCATCCTCCGGGAATTTTCCGCTGATCTCCTTCGGCTTCAGCTGAAACGACGAGACCACAAAGGAAAACACCCGGGGAAACAGTCTTTTGCTTGTTGCATTCTTTTCTTTCATTTGATCCACACCACCTTTTTCCAAAACTTCATTATATTACATTTTACATCATATCACCTTTCAGGGCATTTGTCAATATTTTGTGACAGTTTTTTTGCGCGAAAAGCGACGAAAAAAGAGCGGTTTTTCGGGGTGGCAACCAAAAACAAAAGGGACCCGACGCGCTTTGTATTTATTTTTTTAATACAAACTCCTCTGCACCCACAGACACATATATACTTTCTTTATCAAAAAATAAGTTCTTTTTCGCTTTTTTCGCGTTTTTTCCTTCGCATTTTTCCAAAAAAGCGTGTTTTGGTGCACATTCTCGGCAGAGTCACCAAATCGGCTTATTTCCCGTAAAATGCAATAGGCAAGTGACAATGACACAAAGAAATGCACCTGCCGCGTTTTCCTGCATATTTATTCCCACGCGGACAAAAAAGGCGGGATGCTTTCCCTTGGGAAGTACGCCAAAAATAACGAAAAAAGCCGATTTTCAGAGCTCCTTATATAATAAGGATAATTTTTTTCGTTTCACTTCTCGTTTTTCGCGCTTTTTCGCACGCGGCACGCCATACGGCCGTCCCTTTCCGCTCAAATCGCATACGGGGCATAATTATCCAATGCAGAAGGTTTTTTCCGCGCATGGATCTCGACATTTCTTCGATAAAATCAACGTCGATCACCCCTAAAAACACCTGCTTTTCACGCAATTTTCAGGAAATGTGCACAATTTTTTACAAAAGAAATACGTTATTAAAAAAATTTTTAGTGATTATTAATAATGTTTTGATTTTTTCTTGCTTTTTCCATAAATTTGTATTATAATATTTAATACCCACAGTCGGTGGTCTACACGGGTCGACATTCCGCCGCTTTACACGTTTCGGAAAATCGGGGCCTTCCATTCCCGCAACCGAAGACAGGCAGATGTCCGCGGCCCGCATTCTTATTTTATTTTGATTGTTTTATTTTGGGATCTTACAAAGCAAAAGGAGGAATTTTTTATGAAACTCGCGCTCCCAAAAAACAAGTGGCTTCTCGCCTTTATCATCGCAGCTGTCGTCGCTGTTGCAGCGATCGTGGTTGCCATTGTGATCGGCGTGACGTCCGCCACCCCCGACGCACCCCCGTACGTTGAGGGCAATGAAGTCGGCGTATATTATTACGACGCCTTGGACCAGGAAGTGTTGCTGACGCTCAGCGGCGGCAATCTCTTCACCATTTCAGGCCCCCAGATCAACAAAACGGGTACCTACACCGTTGACGGGACCACCATCACCTTGGATTTCACCAAGGATGAGGACGGCACCGCAACGGCAAGCATCAACGGCGACACCGTGACGCTTGTTTACGACAACGCGACGATGTCCTTCCTCAAGAAGGTCAATTACACCGTCAGCTTCAACGTAAATGGCGGCAGCGAGATCACCGCCGTGACCGTGATCAACGGCAAAACGCTGGAAAAGCCCGCTGACCCCACCAAGGAAGATGCCATCTTCCTCGGCTGGTATGCAGATGAGGCGCTCACCACCCCCTACGCCTTCAACACCGCAACGGTGAAGGCCGACACCACCCTGTACGCCAAGTGGGTGGCAAAGACCGTGGGCGGCTCCGAGTACACCGTTGACTTCGACCTCGGCTACGAGGGCGGCGTGGCACCCGATGCCATCACCACCGTCGGCGGCAAGGTCTACGGTCTGACCGTACCGCAGCGCGAGGGCTACACCTTCGGCGGCTGGTGGATCAGCATGTACGAGGACGGCGCAAAGCTTTCCTTTGCCTGCACCGCTGACACCGTGCTCAAGGCAGACACCACGCTCTTTGCCGTGTGGTATGACAACGCCTCCACCAAGCTGAACGCCCCCGCCGTCAGCGTTGGCGCGAACGCCATCTCCTGGAACGCAGTGGAGGGCGCCGCCACCTACAAGCTGACCGTGATCGATCCCAACGGCGACACCGTGATCGACAATGAAACGGTCGGTACCACCACCAAGGCATTTGATTTTGCCGCAGCTGCAGCCGGTGAGTACAAGATCACCGTGGTCGCCGTTGCCAGCAACGAGGCAAACAATTCCGAGCCCGCAAACAGATACTTTGCCAACAAGGCGCTTGACCGCGTTTACAACTTCCGCGTGGAGAACGGCATTCTGGTCTTCGGCGCTGTCGAAAACGCACAGAAGTACCTGATCACCATCGACTGCGGCAATGAAAACCACGTACATACCGCATTGGATAACGGTGCTTCCACTACCTATTACATGGCCAACTGCTCCATGCAGAAGGGCGGCATCCTGATCACCGTCACGGCCGTTGCAGACGGCTACGCCTCCACCACCTCCGAGGTCTTTGTTTACGAAAAGAACCTTGCCAAGGTTGAAGAGATCGTATACGACGCCGAAAAGGATCAGTTTGTGTGGGATGCCATCCCCGGCACCGCAAACTACCGCGTGACCATCGCCGTTGACGGCAAGTCGTACGGCTTTGACAACGGCACCGCCACCTCCTTCTCTCTGGCCGGCTTTACCGGTGACATCGTCGTGACCGTCACCCCCGTGGCAGAGGGCTATAACTCCCCCAACCCCCAGACCGCATCCTGCAAGAAGACTGCTCCCGCCGCTCCCACGGGGCTTACCGCCGCGGGCACGGTGATCTCCTGGAATGCCGTAGAAGGCGCCACCTCCTATGAACTCAGCATCGGCACCCAGACCGTAACCGTCACCACCAATCAATTGGATCTTGCCGGCTCCACCCTGATCCTGACGCAGGGCGAGACCTACGCCGTCAAGGTGAAGGCCGTCAATGCAAGCGGTGAAAGCTCCTCTTACTGTGCAACCGTGTATATGGGCTACTTCGCCATGAATAAGGCCCCCGTCTACGCGAAGAACACCGTGACCTGGGCTCCCGTTCTCGGTGTTTCCCGGTATCAGGTGCGCGTCAACGGCGGCGAGATCGTGAACGTGACCAACGCCAACTCCCTCAAGGTTGCCCTCACCAAGGAGGGTGAGAACCTGATCGAGGTCAGATACGTCAGCGGCGACACCGCCTCCGACTGGGCATCCGTTACCGTGACCGCCTATGCGGTGGAATACGACACCCGCTCGATCGCATTCGGCACCTTCCTTGTGGAATATCTTGCCATAGGCGACGAGCTGACGCTGCCCAACGCCGGCTTCTCTCTGGAGGGCTACATCTTCTCCGGCTGGTACAACGCACCCAAGGGTGCTGCGGGCAACGGCAAGCTGTACCTCCCCGGCACGACCTTCACGGGCAACGCCTACACCGTTGTGTACGCCGAGTGGACCCCCAGAGAATACGCCCTCACCCTGAAGACCGAGGGCTTCAATATCACCAACATTGAAAACAACGCCATTGAGTATGCGACCTACACCAAGCACTTCCAGCTGACGGTTCCCCACGTGGACGATGCCGGCATGTACTTCTTCGCCGGCTGGTACACAGGTCCCTCCGGCACGGGCATCAAGATCACCGATGAAAAGGGTGTATCCGTTGCCCCCTACCCCTTCACCAGAAACGTTGATCTGTATCCTTATTACAGCACCAACGCCCTGTCCTTCGAGCTTCAGGAGGACGGCACCTACGCCGTCAAGAAGGGCGACGCTATCGCAACCGTCACCAACCTTGTCATTCCCGTGACCTATAACGAGATCCCCGTTACCAAGATCCTGGAAAGCGGCTTCAGCGGCTGCTCCACTCTGGTTACCATCAGCATTCCCGATACCATCACGCTTGTCGGTACCGGCGCACTCAACTCCTGCTCCAAGCTTGAGTATATCGACGTTTACGTTGCCAAGCCCGAGGAGGAAGGCCGGTACGAGACCTTCTATTCCTCCGACAACGGCGTGCTCTTGCGCCGCGACGTGGGCGACGTGGTCTACCTTGAGGTCGTTCCCAAGGCAATGACCGGCAGCTACACCATCTCCGGCAAGGTAGATAAGATCCTTACCAAGGCGTTCTCCGGCACCAAGCTGACCAGTATCACCGTTCCTGCGAACGTGTCTGTCCTGCCCGCTTACGCCTTCTACAACTGCTCCTCCCTTGAGACGCTTGTGTTCGCCCCCGGCAGAACCACTCCTCTTGAGATGGAGAAGTACGCGATCTACGGCTGCAGCAACCTCAAATCCATCACCTTCCCCGCAAACCTGACCGCCGATTTCGCCTCTTTGAAGGCCACGTTGGACCTGTTCACTAACCTTCAGGCGATCAACGTGGAGGAAGGCGGCAGCGCCTTCGCCTCTCTCGGCGGTATGCTGACCAGTGCAGATAAGCACACCATCCTTTACTGCCCGAGAGCGTATGCCGGCGCGCTGACCATCCCCAACGGTGTCACGGCCATTGGCGACAACGCCTTCTACTACTGCGACGACATCACCTCCGTCACCATCCCCGTTTGGGTCACCTCCATCGGCTATCAGGCATTCTACTCCTGCGATTCGATCACCGAGATCGTATTTAAGGGCGCAAGAAGCGCTGACCTTCTGATCGGCGAGGCCTCGTTCAGCTACCTGAACGGTCTGGAAAAGATCACCTTCGAGGGCAACGGCACCGAAGAGCTTGATACCGGTAAGGTCACCATTGGCGAGAGAGCCTTCACCGTGGTTCAGTCCTATGCAAAATTGCACACGGTTGAGATCGGTGCGGGCGTCAACATCGCCGAGATCGGCGTGGATGCCTTTATCCGCCAGGCAAAGCTGAAGAGCTTTAACATCGCTGACGGTGCACACATCGGTATCATCGGTGAGGGTGCATTTGAACAATGTCTGTCTCTTGTCTCCTTCACAGTTCCCGCAACCACGCAAAAGATCAGCGAATATGCATTCCTTGGTTGCGAGTCACTTGCCCTGCTGACCTTCAGATCCGAGGGGGCAACCTCGCTTGAGATTGCAGACTTCGCCTTCCAGAACTGCACGGCTCTGGCAACCATCACGCTTCCCGACCACCTGGAGGAGTTCAGATCCACCGCATTTGACGGCTGCAACGCCCTCAAGTCCATTCTGGTCAACGAAACCAACGAAAACTATGTCAACGACGCAAACGGTGTACTTTACAAAAAGACGACCGATGCCGAGGACAACGTAGTACTGACCGAGCTTCTCTTCTTCCCCAAGGGTCTGGTAAAAGATTCGAACGGTGTTGTCAACACCCTTCCCGAGACCCTGACTGTGATCGGCGGCTCTGCCTTCGCAGACAACAACTTCCTTACAAGCATCGCCATCCCCGCGGGTGTTACCAAGATCGACACCGCCGCATTCCAGAACTGTGAGAACCTCGTTACCGTCACCTTCCTTGGCGCACAAAATACAGAGGCAGAGATCGCACTTGTGATCGGCACCAACGCCTTCACAAACTGCGTTGCCTTGACCAAGGATTTCGCCCTTCCCGCCTACACCACCACGATCGGTGCCAACGCCTTTGAGGGCTGCACCTTCACCGAATTCGTGATCCCCGAGGACGTTACGGTCATCGAATCCGCCGCATTCTATAAGTGTGCCGCGCTGGAAAAGGTCACCTTCAACTGCACGGGCTCGCTTGCGCTGCCCTATGAGAAGTCCAGCCGTTACGGCGGTGCGTTCTCCGGCTGTTCCTCGCTGAAGTCCATCGAGCTGCCCGCAGGCACCACCATCATCGGTAACTACACCTTCGCTGACTGTACCTCGCTCACCAGCGTAAGCATCGGCACCGTCACCACCTCGGTCGGTGCAAACGGCGAAACGGTCTATACCACCAACGCAGTTGTCGAAAGCTTCGGCACCGGCGCCTTCTACTTCTGCCCGAACCTGACCACCGTCATCATTCCCAAGAGTGTGAAGATCATCGGCAACCTTACGTTCAAGAACGACACGAAGGCACCCGGTAAGCTTCAGAACGTGATCTTTGAGCAATTCGGCACCGAGCCCTTGGAGATCGGCACCGACACCTTCAGCAACAACCCCGAGCTGACCTCTATCACCTTCCCTGCAAGAACCAAAACGCTTGCAAACCTTTCCTTCAATGCCAGTGGCCCCGCAGGCGTGTCCTTCAAGTACGTGAACGGTAAGTTTGTGAACGGCTCGACCTCGACGTTCAAAATGACCTCTACCTTTGTCACCGTAAACGGTATGTTTGCCAATAACACGGCGCTTGCCAAGATCAACATCGGCAACGACACCGTGGAGGGTGTAACCCCCTACTTCTCCTCGATCGACGGTGTGCTTTACACTGCCGACCAGACCACGCTGATCTGGTGTCCCTTCGCCAACACCGGCGTGCAGGGTGCGGACGGCGAGCCCACGTATGAGATCGTGATCCCCACGTCCGTTACTACGGTTCTGGGTTACGCCTTCAAGGAGCAAAAAACGCTGAAAACCGTTACCTTTGCAGAATTTGAAAAGGGTAGCGCCAACTACGGCAAGCAGCTCCTGACGCTCGCACCTGTCACCGGCAAAAACGGCGAGACCTATGCTGTGTTCGGTGGTGAGGTCACCTCGATCACCACGATCAATCTGCCCTCTCACCTGAATACGATCAACGGCTCTGTATTCGCCGTAGAGAAGACCTTTGACGTTGTAGTCACGATCAACTTCAACCCGGATTCCAAGGTTGAGCTTGGCAAATACGCCTTCCGCCTTGCCAAGGTCACGGCACTGACGATCCCGTATGTCAGCAAGATGGACACGTACGCTTTCACCGATTGCCAGCAAATGGAAACGCTTTCCGTAACCTTTGCAAGCACCATCAAAAAGGTCTATGACTACACCTTCCAGAACTGCTACGCACTGACCTCCTTCGTGATCCCCGATCACTTTACCGAGATCGGCACGTATGCCTTCCAGAACAACGAGGCGCTTCGTGAGATCATCATTCCCAACAGCGTCACCAAGATCGGCAACAGCGCCTTCACCGGCTCCGGTCTTACCGCTGTCACCATTTCGCACAAGGTAACCACCTTTGGTACCAGCGTATTCACCAACTGCGATTCCCTGGAGACTGTAACGTTTGCACTCAATGCCTCCGGTACCAGCTCCATCAAAAAGATCCCTAACTCTACCTTTGAAAAATGTACGGCTCTTACCACCATCAACCTCACGGATCTGGCGCTGACCGATATCGGTAGCAAGGCATTCCATACTTGTAGCGCACTTCCCGAGATCGACTTCACAAAGCTCACCACTTTGAAGACCATCGGTACCACCGCATTCAGCAACACGACCTTTGAGCACGTGGATCTTTCCAAAACTCAGCTCACCAAGGTGGACACCTCCTTCAACAACATCGCAACCCTCAAGACCTTTGTGTTCCCCGCAAAAACCGCTTCTGTGGTTGCCGGGGCCTTCACAAATAACGACGCTCTGGAAACGGTGACCCTGTCCCCGAGCTTCACGGGTGCTATGTTCTGTCCTTCCGCAACCACCTTCATCTTCACGAGCGCTCAGCCCGACATCATCATCCCTGAGGATAACAAGAACCTTGTTCTGGGCGTGGACGGCGTGATCTACGACCCCAGCTATCAGACCGTTTATCTGGCTAAGTTTAATGCTGACCTGAGCAATTACACCATTCCTGGTTCGGTCATGAAGATCTCCTCCTACGCCTTCGCATACAACCAGACTCTCGATAGCTTTACCATCCCCCAGAATATTGCCGAGATCAGCGCGTATGCGTTCGCTTACTCCTCTCTCAAATCCGTCACGATCCCCGCATCCGTGACCACCATCGGCAACTACGCCTTCTATGACACGGATCTTGCAACCGTTGTGTTCGAAAACG
This sequence comes from Oscillospiraceae bacterium, assembly GCA_015064415.1. Taxonomy (GTDB): domain Bacteria; phylum Bacillota; class Clostridia; order Oscillospirales; family CAG-272; genus Firm-07. The sequence goes on from SVSG01000025.1 coordinate 30,184, forward strand.
AGCACGAGAGCAAGCTGAAATCGCTTGGTGCCTTCGCCTTTGGCGCAACCAAGCTGGTCGAGGTCTCCTTGCCCGATAACCTTTCCGATATGAAGAACTCGATCTTCATCGACTGCACCGAGCTGAAGAAGGTCACCCTCAGCGCCGGCCTCAAGGAGCTTCAGGGCTTCGTATTCGGTCGCTGCTACGCCCTGGAGGAGATCATCTTCCAGGAGGGTCTTGAAACCATGCAGTACCTCTTCTGCAGCAGTGACGGTCTGGAGGAATCCAACCAAGTGGTTTCCGTTACCCTGCCCTCTACCCTCAAGACGATGAAGACCAACGCCTTCAACGGCTTCAGAAACCTGAAGACCGTGACCTTTGCAGAAGGCAGCCAGCTGGAGACCATTGATTACAAGGGCTTCTACAACTGCGAATCGCTGGAGTCCATCAACCTGCCCGCAACCCTCAAGACACTGGGCTACTCCGTATTCTTCAACTGTCGTTCGCTCAAGTCCATCGATCTTGCCGAGACCGACATCACCGTGATCCAGAAGCACACCTTCTTCAACACGGAAAACCTTGCAACCCTGACCCTTCCCAAGAATCTGGAAGAGATCCAGCTCTTCGCGTTCTACAACACCGGTGTGGTGGATCTTGTCATCCCCGCATCCGTGACCACGTTCGGCAACTCCGCATTCGAGAACGCCAAGTCGTTGAAGACCCTGACCTTCTCGCCCATCAGCTTGATCGCCGAGCTTGGCAGCACCGACGAAGGCGAGCTTTCCAACGTCTTCAAGGGCACCACAAGTCTGGAGACCGTGGCGCTTCCCAACTTCCTGGATGCCATCGGCAACCACGCGTTTGAAAACAGCTCTGTCCACACCGTTACGCTGGCGGATCCCGAAGGATTTGCCGAGCTGCAAATTGTCGGCGACTACGCCTTTGCAAACTGCCCGAACCTCAAGGGCTTTGACTACCTGCAAAACGTAACCGCCATCGGCGAGTGTGCATTCCTCAATGACGTCAACTTGGAACTCGCTACGATCTATGACGGTCTGGAGACCCTTGGCGGTCTTGCCTTTGGCTTCTGCACGAAGCTGAATGTTGGCTACATCCCCGCAACGGTCACACAGCTTGGCGGCAACCCCTTCGCAGGTCTTTCCGCTGACAAGATCACAGTTGATGCAAACAGCGAGCTCTTTGTGACCGAAATCGATGCCAACGGCGCGCTTACCATCACCAACCTTTCCAAGACTGCCATCTACGGCGTGTTCGGTGCCACCGGCGCGTATACGCTGGGTGAAGACGTCACCGTTCTTGGCGCAGGTGCCTTTGCAGGCAACGCCATCACCGAGATCACCGTTCCCGCACGCGTGGGTACGATCGGAACCGGTATGTTTATGAACTGTAAGGACCTCACCACCGTCACCATTGAGGACGGCATCACCGAGATCGGTGCTTACGCCTTCTTTGGTTCGGGTCTCACCACCGTGGAGATCCCCGCTACCGTCAAGACCATCGGCGATTATGCCTTCGCATACTGCGCCGCCATCGACAACGTCACGGTGCCTGCCACCACAACAACTCTGGGCAACTACGCGTTTGCGTACTGCACGGCACTTTCCAACTTTGCATTTGAGGAGAATACTACATCCACCTACCAGGAGATGGGTACCCACTTCTTCTATAACTGCCCCAACATCACCGAGGTACACCTGCCTACCAAGCTGTCCCTTATGACGGAAGAAGTGAAGCACTACGGCTACACATCCACCGGTTATAACAAGGATACCATTCCCGGTTACACCTTTGCCGGCACCGGCATTGTCGATGCTGTGATTCCCAAGGAGATCAAGTACTACTTCACACCCGGTATATTTGCGAACTGTGTGAATCTGGAAAAGATCATCATGGAGGAAGAAAAGAGCTTCAGCAAGCCGAACAGCGCTCCCTTCGCTACGTTCGGTAACTGGCTGGAGGGCTGCGACAAGTTCCAGGGTATGTACATCGACACCTTCATTGCATCAACGACCACCTCGGACACCACGCTTGCTTACACCGTTGAGCTTGCCCACTACTCCGGCTTTGGTGTGCTGCACGTCGCTACCATCACCGCGGAGAACACGGCGCCTCTTGGTACCTACGCACGCTTCGAGTACGCAGATGAGAACCTTTCCGTCTACTTCGACGGCAACACCTACGAGGAGATCATCGAGTATATGCAGGGCGTCGCAAGAGATTGGACCTGCAAGATCTACGACAAGGACGGCAATCAGCTGTTCTGCACCGGTACCACCGGTAACATTGCCTACGTACTGGATGCGCAAGGCAACGTCATCTGGGGCGAAAAGCCCGCAGAGGACGCGGCACAGTAACGCAAATATCAGATTACTGATGTATTCCCAATGGGGATGGGCGGCAAAACCGCCCATCCCTTAACGAGCTTTTTGGACACCCGCAAAACAGACCCATTTTTGGAGAAAATTATGAGCAAAAACAAGTATTTTGAAAAGCAACGCTCCAAGCTGCAGCTGGAGGCGGTCTTAAAATCGCTTCTTTGCGGCCTTGCCGTTGGTTGCGGTGCAAACTTTATCTCGGCACTTGCCACGTGGTTTGCCCCCTTCAACGGACTTTGGCTCTCTCTTGGCGTGTTGCTTGTCGCAACCGCCGTTGCGACCCTGCTCTTCTATTTCAAGCGCTTCCGCCCCACCGACATGACCAATGCAAGACGCATTGACCGTCTCGGCCTTGAGGAGCGTTTGATCACCATGGTAGAGCTGGAGGACAACGATTCCTATATCGCACAGCTGCAGCGTGAGGACGCCAAGCAAGCGCTGGAGAGTGTGGAAAGCCAAAGCATTCAACTGAAAATTCCCCGCGCCCTTGTACTGACGGCCGCCGGCTGCGCGCTGTTCGCGTGTGCCATGATGACGGTGACCGTGCTGTCCGGCACCGGTCTTTTGCCCGACGGCAATCAGATCCTCGACTCCTTTATCGAGGAGCAGATGGCCGAGTACGTGACGATCTCCTACGTCATCGACGAGGGCGGCATCATTGAGGGCGACGAGGATCAGATCATCATCAAGGGCACCAACGCCACCACCATCACCGCCGTGGCCGATGACGGCTACGTGTTCAAGGAATGGAGCGACGGCAGCACCGACCCCACCAGATCCGACGTAAAGGTTATGGAGGATCTCACCTTTACCGCCATCTTCACCGAAATGGAAGAGGGTGACGAGGGAGAGGGCGAGGGTGACGGCGAGGGAGAGGGTGACGAGCCCCAGGATACCCCCTCCGATCCCTCTGACGAGAGTCAGGAGGGCGAGGGCGGCTCCGGCGACCCCGGCGATCCCAACGACAGCTCCAGCTCCGGCGGCGGCGCCTACGACCCCAATAACCAGATCATCAACGGCGAGACCTATTACCGTGAGGTGCTGGAATCCTATCAGGACGACGCCGGCGAGCGCGTTCAGGATAAGAACAGCGGCCTTTCCGACGCGGAAAAGGCCCTCATCGAAAAATATCTCGGCATCGTCTGATGCACAAGTTCCCCCCGCGCGCTTTGCGCGGGGGTGCATCTCTGCGATAGACTCCTGTATCACCAAAACGCGAATTTTGGTGATACAGGGCTCTATTGCGTTTGTTGAAGCGGTGATTTTGAAAAGATCACCGCTCTCGCACACGCGCGCGGCGCGCGTGCGCGTATGGACTTGCTTTAGAGTCACTTATTCCACGTAAAACTTTATTGACATGAGGTAAAAAGCAATGGTAACAGAAGCAAACATTCAAAAGTTCAGCACGCAGTGCAAAAATATTTTTGAGCAGATCGGCCGTGACGTGATCGGCCAGAAGGAAGTTATCGAGGGCGCCGTGATCGCCATGATCGCAGGCGGTAACGTACTGCTTGAGGGTGTGCCCGGCGTTGGTAAGACGCGTCTGGTGCGTTCTCTCGGCCGCGTATTCGACCTCCCCTTCGCCAGAATCCAGTTCACCCCCGACCTGATGCCCGCCGACGTGACGGGTACCAACATCATCGTCAAGGACGAGAAGGGCAACTCCAACTTCCAGTTCCAGCCCGGCCCCATTTTCTCGAACA
>SVSG01000026.1 GCA_015064415.1 Oscillospiraceae bacterium
GAGGCAAAGGCAATAGGCTTGAGTATACGAAAGCCAGCGGCTTGAGCCGCTGGCCGGTAGTATTGGGCTTTTAGCCCTTGTGCAAACCACCCGTTTGACGGGTGGTTATGATTTTATAAAAGATCGCAAAAAACTTTTTTTATTTACAAATTACCTATTGACTTTAGCGCTTTAATGTGCTAAAATGTCTCTATCTTAGAAAAAGGCGGTAAAATCATGAGCCATATCGAAAATATCCCGGGCGCCGAGAGATTGATGCAGGCCTTGCTCGCGCTGGAAACAAGAGAGGAATGCCACGCGTTTCTGGAGGATATCTGCACCATCAAGGAAATGCAGGATATTGCCCAGCGTCTGGAGGTGGCCTTCATGCTGGACGAGGGGAAGAACTATCAGGAAATTTCCAAGGCCACGGGTGCCAGCACCGCCACCATCAGCCGCGTGAAAAAATGCTTGGTATACGGCAGCAACGGCTACCGTATGGTATTGGATCGCGCCAAGGGAAAGGAAGAAGCATGATGACCGATCAGGCAAACGTATGGAGAAACGAGGAGCTTGCCGTGTTCCGTCTGCGCTCGCTGTATCGCGGGCGGGGATACGCTCCTTATAAAATGAGCAAATTTGAGGAATATGACCTCTACGCGCGCAACAAGCATTTTCTGGTGTCCGAAAACGTCATCACCTTTACCGATACCAACGGCAAGCTGATGGCCCTCAAGCCCGACGTCACGCTTTCCATTATTAAGAATACCAAGGACGCGGCGGGCGAGTTGCAAAAGCTGTATTATGACGAAAACGTGTACCGCGTGTCCAAGGGCACGCGTGCCTTCCGAGAGCTTATGCAAGTGGGACTTGAGTGCATCGGCGACGTGGATGACTATTGCGTGTGCGAGGTGCTTTCTCTTGCCGCTGACAGTCTTGCCGAGATCTCTGCGGATTACGTGCTGGACGTGTCCGATCTTTCCTTGCTTGGTGCCGTGATGGAGGACCTGCAGGTGAATGAGGCCGCCAAGGCCGAGCTTTTGCACTGCATCGGGGAAAAGAACCTCCACGGTGTGCGCGAGATCGCGCGGCGCGAGGGCGCAAACGAGGAGGCGCTGGCGAAACTTTGTACGCTTGTTGGGTACGATCTTCCGCTTGCGGCGGGCGTGGATGCCCTTCGCTCGGAGCTGCCTGAATACGAAAAGCAGATCGCGCATCTGGCGAATATCTGCCGCGCACTGGGGGCAAAGGCGGACAAAATGCGCCTGGATTTCTCGGTGGTAAACGATATGAGCTATTATAACGGCATCGTGTTCAAGGGATTTGTGAACGGCGTGCCCGCAGGCGTGCTGTCGGGCGGTCAGTATGACGGCCTGATGCAAAAAATGGGCCGTAGTGCCCGCGCCATCGGCTTCGCCGTGTATCTGGACCTTCTGGAGCGTTTCGGCGCCACCGCACCCGAATTTGACGTGGATGCGGTACTGCTGTATCGTGATGGATGTGATATGATGGCACTTGTTGCCGCCGCAGAGACCCTTCGGGCACAAAATAAGTGCGTAACGGTATGCAAAAAAATGCCGGAGGGCTTGAAATGCAAGGAATTGCTCGTGTTTGAAAACGGGGAGGTGAAGACACTTGAAACCAATGCTTAACGTGGCACTTCCCAAGGGGCGTCTTGGCGAAAAGGTGTACGCGATGTTTGAAAAGGCGGGATTTGAGTGTCCCTCCATCAAGGAAAACAACCGCAAGCTGATCTTTGAGAACGAGACGGTCGGCGTCAGATATTTCTGGGTCAAGCCCTCGGACGTGGCCATCTACGTCGAGCGCGGTGCCGCCGACATCGGCGTGGCGGGTAAGGATATCCTGCTTGAGTATGAGCCGGATATTTACGAGCTGCTGGATCTCGACATTGGCAAGTGCCGTATGGCCGTGGCCGCGAAGGAGGATTTCCGCGACGATCCGCAAAACACGCTCCGCGTGGCGACCAAATTTTCCAACATCGCGCAGAATTATTACGCCTCCAAGGGGCGTGAGATCGACATCATCCACCTCAACGGTTCGATCGAGATCGCGCCCATTCTCGGGCTTTCCGACGTGATCGTGGATATCGTGGAGACGGGCACCACCCTGAAGGAAAACAATCTGAAGGTCTTTGAGACGATCGTGCCGATCAGCGCGCGTCTTATCGCCAACAAGGCAAGTTATAAGTTCAAAAGTGCATCCATCGATGCCATCGTAGACAGCATCCGATGCCAAATGGAGTCAAAAGATGATTAAAGTAATGAAATACGGCGCGGTGCCGACAAGCGAGATCTTCGCCCGTGTGGTTCCCACCGTCAACGTAGAAGAGATCGTGGCGGGCATCCTTGCCGACGTGAAGGAAAACGGCGACAAGGCGCTTTTCGCCTATTGCGAAAAATTTGACAAGGTGAAGCTTGACGCGCTTGCCGTCAGCGAAGCGGAGATCGACGAGGCATTCGCCGCCGTTCCCGCCGAGTTTCTGGACATTTTGCGCGAGGCGGCAGAGAATATCCGCCGTTTCCACGAAAAGCAGAAGCGCAACAGCTTTATTTTGAACGAGCAAAACGGCGTGGTGATGGGGCAAAAGGTGATCCCCGTGGATCGTGCGGGACTTTACGTGCCCGGCGGCACGGCGGCATACCCTTCCACCGTGCTGATGGATGCCATTCCTGCCAAGATCGCGGGCGTGCCCGAGGTCGTGATGGTCACCCCTCCCGGCAAAGATGGCAAGATCCCTGCCGTGATCCTCGCCGCCGCCAAGATCGCGGGCGTGGATCAAATCTTCAAGCTCGGCGGCGCACAGGCGATCGCCGCACTCGCATTCGGTACGGAGAGCGTGCCGAAGGTGGATAAGATCGTGGGTCCCGGCAACGCCTTTGTGGCAGAGGCCAAAAAGCAGGTTTTCGGCACCGTTTCCATTGATATGATCGCAGGTCCCAGCGAGATCCTGATCCTTGCAGACGGCCTGAGCAACCCGAAATACGTCGCGGCTGATCTGCTTTCTCAGGCGGAGCACGATAAGCTTGCCAGCGCTGTGCTGGTTACGAACAGTGAGGCACTTGCTATGGGTGTCACCCTGGAGATCGAGAAGCAGATCCCCGCGCTTGAACGCGCCGAGATCGCCCGTGCCTCTATTGACAACAACGGCAAGATCATTGTGGTGCCTGACTTTGAAAAAGGCATCGAGATCACCAACGAGCTCGCGCCCGAGCATCTGGAGCTTTGCGTGGATAATCCCTTTGATTATCTGGACAAGATCCGCCACGCGGGCTCGATCTTTATGGGCAGAAATTGCCCCGAGGCGCTCGGCGACTATATGGCGGGCCCCAACCACACGCTTCCCACGGGCGGCACCGCAAAATTCTCCAGCCCCTTGTCGGTGGACGATTTCGTGAAAAAGACCCAGTATACCTATTTTACCCGCGAGGCACTTGCCAAGGTGGGGCACAAGGTGGCCTACTTTGCCGAAAAAGAGGGGCTCACCGCCCACGCGAAGAGTGCCATCGTGCGCTTGGAGGACTGAGATGAGCAGCTTTTTCAGTGATAAATACAAGGCGCTCACCCCCTACACGCCGGGCGAGCAGCCCAAGGAGCGCCGCTTCATCAAGCTCAACACCAACGAGTCGCCCTTCCCGCCCTCGAAAAAAGCGCAGGAATATGCGGCGGGGGCCGCCGAGAGCTTGCAGCTTTACTCGGACCCCACCTGCGCCAAGCTCACCGCCAAGGTGGCCGAGGTGCTGGGCGTTTCACCCGACGAGGTCTTGCTTACCAATGGCTCGGACGAGATTCTCAACTTTGCCTTTATGGCCTTTTGCGACGAGAAAACGCCCGCATGCTTTCCCGACATTACCTACGGCTTTTATAAGGTGTTTGGTGCATTAAACGGCATACCGTATGTGGAAATTCCGTTACGTGAGGACTTTTCCATCAACCCCGCCGACTATTTTGGCGCGCGCAAAACCATCTTTATTGCCAACCCCAATGCCCCCACGGGTATCGCGCTTTCCCGCGACACGATCGAGGAGATTTTGAAGCAAAACCCACACAACGTGGTCGTGGTGGACGAGGCGTACGTGGATTTCGGTGCCGAGAGCTGTGTGCCGCTGATCCATAAGTATCACAATCTGCTTGTCACGCAGACCTTTTCCAAATCCCGTTCGATGGCGGGGGCGCGTCTTGGCTTCGGCGTCGCGTGCCGTGAGCTAATCGCCGACCTCAACACCATCAAGTATTCGACCAACCCCTATAACGTCAACGCGATGACGCTGGCGGCGGGGCTCGGTACGATGGAGGACGAGGCGTATACGCAGAAAAACTGCCAAACGGTAGCGGAAAACCGCGTATTTTTGGCAAAGGAGCTTGCGAAGCTGGGATTTGTGCAAACGCCCTCGATGGCCAATTTTATCTTTGTGAAGCACCCGCGCGTTTCGGGCGAGCGCATCTACGCCGCGTTGCGCGAAAAGGGCATTCTGGTGCGCCATTTTACCGCCCCCCGCATTGCACAATACAACCGCATCACCATCGGTGCGCGTGAGGATATGGAGACCCTTGTGCGCGCCATGCAAGAGATTTTGGAGGAAGAAATATGAGAACTGCTGCAATTTCGCGCAACACCGCGGAAACCAAAATCAATATCGAACTGAACCTGGATGGAAAGGGCGCAAGCAAGATCGACAGTGGCTGTGGCTTTCTTGACCATATGCTGACGCTTCTTGCCTCGCATGGCCGTTTTGATCTTGCTGTCACCTGCAAGGGCGACACCAAGGTGGACGATCACCACACCGTCGAGGACATCGGCATCGCCCTTGGCGAGGCCTTTGCCGCGGCGCTCGGCAATAAAAAGGGCATCACGCGCTACGGCAGCGTGACCATCCCGATGGATGAAACGCTGATCCTTGCCGCGCTCGATCTTTCGGGGCGTTGCGGCTTTTACAGCACGTTGAGCATCCCCACTGAGAAGGTCGGCAGCTTTGACACCGAGCTTGTGGAGGAGTTTTTCCTCGGCTTCACGCGCGCCGCATCCTGCACCTTGCACGTGCAACAGCTGGCAGGGCGCAACAGCCACCACATCATCGAGGGCACGTTCAAGGCCTTTGCCCGCGCACTGCGCGTGGCGGTGGCCGCAGATCCCGCCTACGCGGACGAAATTCCGTCCACCAAAGGGGTGCTTTGATGGTTGCCATTGTAGATTACGGTGTGGGAAATCTGTTTTCCCTTGCCAGCTCCTTCAAGGCAGTGGGTGCTGAGGTCACCGTGACCTCGGATCCCGCCGTGCTCCGCGCCGCGGAGCGCATTGTGCTGCCCGGTGTGGGTGCCTTCGGGGATGCCGCCGCGAAGCTGCGTGAATGCGGGCTTGACCGCGTGGTGATCGAAGAGGCAAAGGCGGGCAAGCCCTTGCTCGGCATCTGCCTTGGCATGCAATTGCTGTTTGAAAAAAGCTTCGAGTACGGCGAGCACGAGGGGCTGGGGCTGATCAAGGGCGAGATCCGCCCTATCGCGGACGTGATCCCGGCAGACCTCAAGATCCCGCACATCGGCTGGAACGCGTTGCACTTCGGCAAGGAAAAAAGCCCGCTGTTTCGCTATCTGAACGAAGGGGATCACGTGTATTTCGTGCATTCCTTCTATGGTGCAAATTGTGCGGAAAGCGTGATCGCCACCGCCGAATACGGCGCGGAGCTGACTGCCGCCGTGGCGTCGGGTAACGTGTACGGGTGCCAGTTCCACCCCGAAAAAAGCGGACGCGTGGGACTTGCCATTTTGCGCGCATTTTGCGAAAAGGAGGCATAACGGTGTTAGTTTTTCCTGCAATCGACTTATATGAAGGCAAGGCCGTGCGCCTTTTCAAGGGCGATTACGCCCAAATGACGGTATACAACGAAAACCCAATTGCCGTTGCCGAGGATTTTAAGCGCGCGGGCGCTACTTGCTTGCACGTGGTGGATCTGGAGGGCGCCAAGAGCGGCGAAACGCCGAATATCGATACCGTTACGGCACTTTCCCGCGTGGAGGGGCTGTTTGTGGAGGTCGGCGGCGGCATCCGCAGCATGGAGGTCGTGGACCGCTACCTTGCGGCGGGCGTGGATCGCGTGATCCTCGGCACCGCGGCCGTCAAGGACGAGGCGTTTCTTCGCGCGGCGGTTGCCAAGTACGGCGAGAAGATCGCCGTCGGCGTGGACATCAAGGACGGCTTTGTGGCCATCAAGGGATGGACGGAAAAGTCGGATCTTGAGGCAATGGCTTTCTGTGAAAAAATGCAAAAAATAGGGGTACGTACCCTCATTTGCACCGACATTTCCAAGGACGGTGCCATGCAGGGCGCAAACCACGAGCTTTACCGCGAGCTCTCCCGCCGCTTCGGCGTGCAGATCATCGCCTCGGGCGGTGTCAGCTCAATTGAGGACGTGAAAAAGCTTGCCGCATTGGGCCTTTACGGCGCGATCATCGGCAAGGCCTATTACACGGGCGCGATCAACCTTGCGGAAGCGATCGAGGTGGCGAAATGATCACGAAACGAATTATTCCTTGCCTTGACGTGCGAAACGGGCGCGTGGTCAAGGGTGTGAATTTTGAGGGCGTCAGTGACGTTTCCTCTCCCGTTGAGCTTGCGCGCTATTACAGCGACAACGGTGCGGACGAGCTGGTTTTTTACGACATTACCGCCTCTTTTGAAGGGCGTGCGCTTTTCACCGACATCCTGCGCGAGGTTGCAAGCTCCATCTTCATTCCGCTCACCGTGGGCGGCGGCATCAATACCGTAGAGGACTTTGACCGTGTGCTCAAGTGCGGCGCGGATAAGGTCAGCGTCAACTCGGGCGCGATCCGCAATCCCGCCCTCATCGGTGAGGCCGCCAAGCGTTACGGCGATCAATGCGTGGTGCTTTCCGTGGACGTCAAGCGTGTGGACGGCGACTTTTGCGTGTTCGCCAAGGGCGGACGCGAAAACACGGGCATGGAGGCCATCGATTGGATCCGCCGCTGCGTGGACGCGGGCGCGGGGGAGGTCGTGGTCAATTCCATTGATACCGACGGCGTGAAAAAGGGCTTTGATATCGAGCTTTTACAGCGCGTCTGCGATGCCGTGTCCGTTCCCGTGATCGCCTCGGGGGGCGCGGGCAATGTCGCGCATTTCGTGGAGCTTTTCCACGCGATCCCGACCATCGATGCGGGGCTTGCCGCTTCGATCTTCCACTTCCGTGAGGTTGCCATTCCCGATCTGAAAATGGCGCTCAAACAAGAAAATATCCCCGTAAGACTGTGAGGTTAAAATATGCTGAACATTGATGAATTGAAATTTGACGAAAAGGGCCTTATCCCAGCCATTGTGGTGGATGCCGTGACCAAGCGGGTGCTGACACTTGCCTATATGAACCGCGAGAGCTTGCAGATCACCCTGGAAAAGGGCCTCACCTGCTTTTTCAGCCGTTCCCGCCAGAAGCTGTGGCTGAAGGGCGAGACCAGCGGCAACTATCAGCACGTGGTCTCTATCACTGCGGATTGCGACAAGGACGCGCTGCAGGTGATGGTGGAGCCCGACGGTCCCGCCTGCCACCTTGGTACGACCTCCTGCTTTGAGAATCCCGTTTTTGTGAACGAGGAAAATCCCGAGTTCTCGCTTGAGATCTTGATGAAGATGCTGGAGGGGCGTAAAAAGGAGAAAAAAGAGGGCTCCTACACCACGTATCTGTTTGAAAAGGGCATCGATAAGATCCTCAAAAAGGTGGGCGAGGAGTGCACTGAGGTCATCATTGCCGGCAAGGCAGACGACAAAAAGGAAACCATCTACGAGATCGCAGATCTTGCCTATCACGTGATGGTGCTGATGCTGCAAATGGGCATTTCGCTGGAGGATATCCACCGCGAGCTCGCCTCCCGCCACGTGATCGACCACAAGGTCAAGCAGGAAAAAATGACGGGCGACAAAAAATAAGAAACGGACTCGATTTGATCAAAACAAAACAAAAAACGAGGGCGCAAAATGAAAATTGCGCCCTTTCTGACAAAAAAGCTCCATAGATTGCGCGAAAATGCACAGCAAACAGCGGCTTTTTGTGCTATAATCAAGCAGAATCATTTGACGAAAAAGGAGTGCTTCCAATGGCGAAAAAACAAATCAAGCAGGTCAACATCAGCGCTGATTTTTCAAACATCGTCGGCAAGATCAAGCCGATGCACGGCGTGGGACAGCCCCCGATGACGGGACTTTCCAATTCCAAGTTTTACTATCTGGGGCGTGCAGGCATTCCGTATTCCCGCTTGCATGACGTGGGCGGCGCGATGGGCGGCGGTCTTTATGTCGATATTCCCAATCTGTTCCCTGATTTCGATGCGGATGAAAACGATCCCGCCTCCTACGATTTCGCTTTCACCGATAAAATTATCGAAGGGCTTGTGAAGGAGAATTGTGAGCCCTACTTCCGCCTTGGCGTGACGATCGAGAATTATCACCTGATCAAGGCACACCGCATCTTCCCGCCCAAGGACTTTGCAAAGTGGGCGCGCGTTTGCGAGCACGTCATCCGTCACTATAATGAAGGATGGGCAGACGGATTTCACTTCGGCATCAAGTACTGGGAGATCTGGAATGAGCCGGACGATTGCTATAAGGAAAAAACCGCTATGATGTGGCACGGCACAAAGGAGCAGTATTTCGAGCTGTACTCCGTGACCGCCAAACATCTGAAGGCCTGCTTTGGCGACAGCATCAAGATCGGCGGCTATGGCCACTGCGGGCTGTACGAGTTCGCGCAGGACAAGGATCTTGAGGGCCTTGATCATGAGGATACTTACATCTACGATTTCGTGATCACCTTCTTGCACGGCTTTTTGAAATACCAGAAGCAAACAGGTGCTCCTATCGACTTCTTCTCCTGGCACGTGTACGATAACTGTCATGTCTCCACCAAGGATGACTTCCTGATCATTGCCGAGCATGCCGCCTATATTCGCCGCGTGCTTGACCACTACGGCTATACGAGCACCGAGCATCACCTCAACGAGTGGAATCTCTGGACGGACGTTTCCCACCGCGATGCTCCTCGCGGTGCCGCAAAGACGCTTGGCTTTATGCTGATGATGCAGAATACCTCCACGGATATCATGTGCATCTACGATGCCAAGATCGGCTATGGCTCCTACGGAGCCCTGTTCAATCCCGATACAGGCTACCCCTATCGCACCTATTATACTTTCATGATGTTCGATGCACTTTACCGCCTCGGCAACGCTGTGCAAGTGCAAAGCGACGATTGCCACACCTTCGTGCAGGCGGCGGTAAAGGGCAAAAAGGCGGAGCTTGTGATCTCCAACGTCAATGAGGAGCCCATCGAGGTAAACCTGGAGCTTTCCGGCTTTGATGCAGACGAGATTCAGATCCTTCGTATCGACGAGGAGAACCGATATACCCTCACAGGCGAGGAGATCGTCGATGGTAAGCTGATGCTTCCCGCCAACGCTTGCGTAGAGATCAAGCTTTGGAACACCGAAAATTAATGCACAAAAAAGAGCGGCGAGCCATGCTCGCCGCTCTTTTTACGCGTTCTTGTCGGGTAATGTCGGAGAATACGTGGAAAAATAAAAGAACAAAAGGAAATAAAAATGGATGTTTTTAAAAAATAATTGGAAAATGTCAGAAATAATTTGGAAAATACAAAAGCGGGCGAAAAAGTGCGCAAAAGCTGATGCCGACAGCTTCCTTCGCTTTTCCCGCGCAAGACAAAGAAAAATCCCGCCGAGATCGGCGGGATTTTGTCGTTTGGTGATAATTATTCCTCGCCAAGCGCGAGATAACGCACGGCGCGGCGATAGCCCTCGAAGCCAAGGCCCATATAAGTTTTCTTGGCGATGGGGGCCACGAAGGAATGGTGGCGGAATGCCTCGCGTTCCATCACATTGGAGATGTGTACCTCCACGGTGGGAATGTTTACGGCGGAAAGCGCGTCCGCGATGGCCACGCTGGTGTGCGTGTAGGCGGCGGGGTTGATGACGATGCCGTCAAACTTACCGTACGCCTCCTGGATCTTATCCACGATGCATCCCTCGTGATTGGATTGATACAGCTCGCACGTGGCACCGACCTCGTCGACCGCCGCGCGGATGAAGGCGCAAAGCGCCTCAAAGCTTTGATTGCCGTAAATACCCGGCTCGCGGATGCCCAGCATATTCAGATTGGGGCCGTTGATGACCAGTAATTTCATAACAGTGCCTCCTGCAATTTCTTCATGTTTTCCTCAAGGTCGCGCGTGATGGGAAGGACGAGATCTGCCGCTTTTTTATAAAGGGGCAACCGCTCACGGTAAAGCGCCTCGGGCGTTTTGGCTTGCGAGAGCGGACGGTCCGCGATGGGAAGCCCTTCGGGGGGAATGTCCAAAAAGATCACGCGGCCGTTTTGCGAGAGGAGCGGCAGATTGCGTTCGCGCGTCACCACACCGCCGCCGGTGGCAATGACAAGGCCGCTCTCGCGGCAAATATCTGCCACGACCTCGGTTTCGATCGCGCGAAAGCCCTCCTCACCCTTTTCCCTGAAAATATCGGGGATGGGGCATCCCGCACGATTTACGATCTCCTCGTCAAGGTCGACGAAGCGTCGCTCCATGCGCGTGGCAAGCAAGCGCCCCAGCGTGGATTTGCCGCACCCGGGCATCCCCACAAGCACAATGTTTTCGGTTTGTTTCGCGATCTGTTTTGTGATGCGCGCGACCTCGCTGTCGGGGATCGCGGTGCCAAGAAAGATCTCAGCCGCGCGTCTTGCCTGCGATACCAGCATCAGAAGGCCGTTCGCAGAGGGGATGCCGCGCGCCGCGGCGTCCTGCAAGAGTTTGGTGCGCGCGGGATTGTAGATCATATCGAACACTGCCTCCAGTCGGGGCAGTACGTTAAGCGAGAGCGGGGAAACGCCGTTTTTCGGGTACATGCCAACGGGGGTGGCGTTGATCAGGATCTCTGCATCCGCATGGCGGTCAATGTTTTCATAATTATTCTCGCCCGTGCGCGAGACGACGATCACCTCACGCGCGCCGCTGTCCTCGGCCACGGTCACAGCTGTGCGCGAGGCACCGCCCGAGCCGAGTACCACTACCTTTTTGCCCGTGAGCGTAACGCCAAGCGAGCGCACAAGGTCGGAAAAACCCGCGTAATCGGTGTTGTGCCCCACAAGCGCGCCGTCCTCGCGGCGCACCACGGTGTTGACAGCACCAATGCGCGCGGCCTCGCGCGTGATCTCGTCCAGATAGGGTATCACGGTCTTTTTGTAGGGGATGGTCACGTTCAAGGCGTCGTATTTGCCGCTTTTCAGCAGTGTGCCGACCTCGTTTTCCTCCAATTCGATCAGATCGTAGGGGTAGTCGGCAAGCGCGGCGTGTATCTGCGGGGAAAAGCTGTGGCCGAGCTTGGCACCGATCAACCCCGCGCGGATCTTGCAATTTTTAATCATAACGTGTCCTGCCATTTTTTTGCTTTCTTACTGTTTTTCACCTTTTCCAGCTCCTCGCGGTCGATCCATTCCTCACAAAAGCCACAGCTACAGCAGATATAGCGATTGACCTTGACGGCACGCAGAGAGGTGATATAGATGTTGTTTCCCGCACCGTAGCCGCCGACTGTTCCGTCAAAACGGACAATATCGGTGCTTTGGCACTTGGGGCAGACTCTTGTGTTTTTCATCACAGCACCTCGCGGTAGGTGCCCAGATAACGGAACTTTTCGCTGCTGCTCTCCAGCTCACCGAGCAAGCGCAAAAGGGCGGGGGATTCGATGGGCGCCTCCAGATCGAAATAGAACAAAAATTCGAAATCGTGCCCGGGGATGGGGCGGGATTCCAGCTTGGTGAGATTGATGCTCATGGCGTCGATCTGTGCAAGCAGGCGGGAAAGACTGCCCGGCTTGTGCGGGACCGTGAGGATGATGGAGGTCTTGTCCGCACCGGGATAAATCTCCGGTGTCTTGGAGATGCAGATAAAGCGCGTGTAGTTGTTGCCGTTGTCCTGAATATCCTCGTCCAGAACGCAAAGCCCGTAAAGGGCGGCGCAATCGCGGCTGGCAATGGCGGCCACGCCGTCACCCGACGCCTTGACAAATTCCGCGGCCTTGGCCGTGTTGGCAAAGGGGGTGAGCTTCACACCGTCCATTTTGGCAAGATAGCCCGCGCATTGTGAAAGCGCCTGCTGGTGCGAAACGATCTCCTTGACGTTCTCTTTTTTGGTTCCGGGCTTTGCCAGCAGGCAGTGGTCCACCTTGAGTCGCAGTGAGCGCACGATATAAAAGCGGTGTGCCGACATCAGATCATAGATCTGCGTGACAGAGCCCGCGGTGCTGTTCTCGATGGGCAGCATGCCGTAGCGGCACTCGCCGCGCTCGATGGCATGGAACACGTCCTCGAAGGTCTTGCAAAAGCTGACCTCGGGGCACTCAAACAGCTTTTCCGCCGCCTTTAAGGAGTATGCACCCTCCACGCCCTGACACGCGACCTTGGCGCGTGCGGGGAAGCGATAGGACGTTTCCGCCTTGGCGGTTTTGATCAGTTCGTCAAGCTGTGAGGCCGTGTTCAGCCGCTCGTGCTGATAGGCCCTGGAGATCGCGAGAACGGTGGCGTACAGCGTGCGGGTATAGTCCTCCATTTCGGGGCCCGCAAGACGGGAGACTTTGGAAAGCAGGGCGCGCTCGCGCGCTGCGTCGGTGACGGGCTTGCCCACGGCGCGCTTGTATTCCGCCACGTCGGCGCTGACCTGCATGCGCTCGCAGAAGAGCTTGACAAGCTCTTGGTCGATGCGGTCGATCTTTTCGCGGCACTCATCAAGCGATGGGATTTTTTTATCGTTCATTTTTACACTTCCTTTGTATCGGGATCAAGCAACAGATCAAGTACGGCAAGGGCGGCGACCGCCTCTGCCACGGGAACGGCGCGTAACACCACACACGGGTCATGCCGCCCCTTGATCGAAAGCTTGGCGTTTTCCATGCGTGAGAGCGAGACCGTATCCTGCTCGCGTGCGATGGAGGGCGTGGGCTTGAAGGCCATGCGGAACACAAGGGGCATGCCGTTGGTCATGCCGCCGAGAATGCCGCCGCAATGATTGGTGGCGGTATAGATGCGCGTGCCGTCGGTGCGATAGACGTCGTTGTTCTCGCTGCCGCGCATCTCGGCTGCGGCAAAGCCCGCCCCGAACTCCACGCCCTTGACGGCGGGAACCGAGAAGGCAAGCGCGGCCACGCGCCCCTCCACGCCCGCGAACATGTGCTCGCCAAGGCCTGCGGGGAGACCCGTGACGGCGCATTCCACCACACCGCCCACCGAGTCACCCTCGGCGCGTGCGGTGAGAATACGCTCTCTCATTGCCGTTTCCTTGGCGGGATCAAGCAACGGGAAGGGCATCATCGCAAGGTGCGCCAGCTCGTCTGCGCCTACGTCGGTGGCAAAGCGTGCGTCCTTGACGTCGGCGATCGCCGCCACGTGTGCGCCCACGTGAATGCCGCGTGCGGCAAGATACTGCAATGCAAGCCCGCCCGCGATGCAAAGGGGAGCCGTGAGGCGCCCCGAAAAGTGCCCGCCGCCGCGCAGATCCACGTTGTTGCCATACTTTTGCAGGGCGGCAAAATCAGCGTGGCCGGGGCGCGGGGTGTCGTAAATAAAGGAGTAATCGGAGGAGCGTTTGTTTTGGTTATAAATGACGGCGTGCAGCTCGTTTCCGTCTGTCACCCCGTCGGTAAGGCCCGATAAAAACACGGGTGTGTCCGGCTCCTTGCGCGGGGTAGCAAGGTCGCTGTTACCGGGTGCGCGGCGCGCAAGAAAGCGCCCCAGCGCATCAAGATCGGCGCAAAAGCCCTTGGGAAAGCCCGTAAGGCGCACACCGATCTGCTCGTCGTGCGAGCCGCCGTAAATGCTGAGCTTGATATTGTTTCCGTATTGCGTGGCCATGTCGGCTCCTTTCAGCGTCGGATCGCGCTTTTGAAAAAATCGGGGAAGGATTTATTCACGGCCTCGGCACCCTTGATCGTTAATTCATTCTCGCAAAGCAGGGCGGCAACGGCCGCGCTCATCACGATGCGGTGATCCTTGGCGCCGTCCACAACGCCGCCCGATAGCGGATGGCCGCCGTGGATGAGAAGACCGTCCTCACGCTCCTCCACCTCGCCCCCGATGGCGCGCAGCATGGCGGCGGTCGTGGCGAGGCGGTCGCTTTCCTTGAGCCGCAGGCGCGCGGCCCCCGTGATCTCGGTGTCGCCTTCGGCGGCCGCGGCAACCACGGCAAGCACGGGCACAAGATCGGGAATCTGCTTGGCGTCGATGCGGATGCCGTGCAGGGGGGCGGGAGAGACCGTGAAGCTCTGATCTTGTTCGTCGAGATCGATCTTGGCGCCGAACCTATCCAACAGGTCAAGAATGGCCATATCGCCTTGCGCGCAAGGGTAGGAAAGCCCCGTCACGGTGACGGGATCTTTGCCGATGGCACCGGCGCAAAGCAGGAAGGCCGCACCGGAATAATCCCCCTCGGTCCGGATCTCACCGGGCGAGCGAAGGGGCTGTGCCAGATAGCCGGGAACGCCGAGCAATCTGCCCCCCGCCACGGAAATGGGCGAGGATTTGAAGTCGGTCAGCGTCTTCAGCGTCATGTTGATATAAGGGGCGGATTCGATCTCGCCCTTGAGCATCAGCGTGGAGGGGTAGGGGAGCAGGGAAAGGGCAAAAAGTAATCCCGTCACAAATTGTGAGGAGACGTTTGCCTCGATGGCGTATTCGCCGGGCGCGAGCTTGCCCGAAACGTGCAGCGCGCCCGCCTCGCCCTCCTCGACGTTGGCACCGTGTGCGCGCAAAACGCCGATCAGCGGCTCCATGGGGCGTTGCGGCAGTCTGCCACGGCGCAAAAAGGTGGTTTTGATGCCAAGTGCGGCGACGACCGGTACAAGAAAACGAAGGGTCGAGCCGCTCTCGCCGCAGTCGCATACGGCGCTTTCGGGGTTCTGCGGGGCGGGCGTGATCCGCACGCCGTCCTCACGCTCCTCCACGCCAACGCCGAGCGCGCGCAGGCACCTTGCGGTGGCAACGATGTCCTCACAGCTTTGCGTGAAATAAATATTGGTGGGTGCACCCGCAAAGGCGGCCGCGATCATCTGTCTGTGCGCGGCGGATTTTGAGGTGGGTGCCGCGATCTTTTCGGCAAAGCGCGGCTTGTTCAACGTGATATCCATATTATGCCTCCAGCCCTTTGGCGAAAAACGCCTCCAGGTCTTTTGCGTCTATCGGGTAAAGGATGCTTTCCCCCTTTGTGCGGGGAAGCACCAACGTAATTTTTTTGCCGTTGCGCTTTTTGTCACCCATGGCCACGGCGGCAAGCTCGCTTGCCGTAAAGGGACACGTGACGGGCAGGTGGTAGCGCTCAAGCATTTGCAGCATATGCGGCAGAACGGCGGGGTCGCAAAGCCCCGCGGCAATGGCGGCTCTCGTCATCACGACCATGCCGATCGCCACCGAGGAGCCGTGCGAAAGGGTGAAATTCGAGCAATGCTCGACAGCGTGCCCCGCCGTGTGTCCGAGATTGAGCAGCTGGCGCACGCCGGTGTCGCGCTCGTCGGCCTCCACCACGTCGCGCTTGTCGCAAACACAACGCGCGATGACCTCTTCGGGATCGCCGGAAAAGTCCTTTTCCAGCATTTCAAGCAAGGCGGGATCGTTGATATAGCCGTATTTGATGACCTCGGCACAGCCGTCCGCGTAGATCTCGGGCGGGAGCGTCGAGAGCGTGTCCGTGTCGCAGAATACGCCGATGGGTTGGTTGAAAGCGCCAACCAGATTTTTGCCTGCGGGCAGGTCCACGGCGGTCTTGCCGCCCACGGAGGAGTCCACCATCGCAAGCAGTGTGGTGGGGAATTGTACGAAGGGAATGCCGCGCAGATAGGTGGCGGCGGCAAATCCGACGATGTCACCCACCACGCCGCCGCCAAGGGCGGCCAGCAGGTCGGAGCGCGTCAGCCCCTCGGCCGCAAGCGCGTTCCAAAGGGCGAAAAGCGTTTCCGGCGTTTTCGATTTTTCGCCGTGCGGAATGACAAATTCCTTCACGGTGTAGCCCGCCGCGCGCAAAGAAGCGGTCAACTTTTCGCCCCAGAGTGCGAACACCGTATCGTCGCTGACCACCATCACGGTACGCGGCGGGGGCAACAGTGCCGCCAGCGACGCGCCCGCAGACGCGAGCAGATTTTTCTCCACCTGCACCTCGTAGGTGCGGGAGGCCTTGATCACTATTTTTTTCATTACTTGTCCTCGCTTCCGCGGTCCACGCGCTCCTTGGCAAGACGGCCCTCTCGCAAAAGCTCTTTGAGTTTTTGCGCGTCGCCCATCGCCATCGCGTCGCGGTAGGCGGTCAGGGCCGCGATGATGCCGTCGATCTCCTCGGTGAGATAGTCGCTGTTTTCCATGAACAATTCCGTCCACATCTGCTCGTTGAGCCACGCCACGCGCGTCAGATCCTTATAGGAGCCCGCAGAAAAGCCCTTGTGCACCTGCGCGTTGGGGCTTTTGACGTAGGCGTTGGAGACCACGTGCGCCAGCTGAGAGGTGAAGGCGATGATGCGGTCGTGCTTTTCCGCCGTCGAAACGGTGATCTGTCCAAAGCCGACGGGGGAGAGCAGTTCGCGCACGCGCGTGAGCGTGTCCTCGTCGCAATCCTCGGGCGGTACGATGACCATCGGCGCGCCGCGGAATAACTCGTTTTTGCTGTTTTCAAAGCCGGAATATTGGGTGCCCGCCATCGGGTGCCCGCCGACAAAGGTGAAGCCGTACTCGCGTGCCATGCCGAAGCAGGTGCCGCAAATGCCGCGCTTGGTGCCGCACAGGTCGATCACCACGGAGCTTTTCGTCAGATGCGGCGCACTTACGCGTAGCCATGCCGTTGCCGCGGCGGGGTAGACGGCAAGAAAAATGACGTCGCACTCGCCCGCGTTTTGCGCGGTCAGCTTGCCGCAAACGGCGTTTTGCGCCAGCGCCGCCTCCAGCGATGCCGCGTTGATATCATGTGCCAGCACTGCATGCCCCGCCGTGCTGTACGCGCGCGCCATAGAGCCGCCGATGAGGCCAAGACCGACGATGCCCACTTTCAATTGCTTACTCATGATTGATCACTCCTTTGCCAAAGGTGAGACGGCAGCCCTCGCAGGAGAAGGAGCAGCACAGCTGTGCCATTTCGGAAACGCTTTCCCGTCTGCCCCCGCGCAGCCACTCGATAAAAATATTGTAAAAAGCACCTGCCAGATATACGTGGCGGTAAAGATCTGCGGCACTGTTCCCAAGGGGCGGGAAGGTGAGGGCCATATTTTTGGTGATCTGGGAATGGATCAGCTCGCCAAGCCCGCCGTCATAGGCGGTAAGAACAAGGTCGCTGTAATCGCCAAGCTGGGAAAACAGCTCGTAGTAATAGTCGAAAACGTCGGCCTTGGGCATCAGCAGCGAAAGCTTTTCGTGGATGGAGGCCCCCACGTCGTCGGCAAATTTGTTTATAATGTCCTCTTTCGACGTATAATTTCTATAATAAGCCATGCGCGACACGCCCGCCTTTTTTGCAAGGTCCGTGATGGTGATGCTGTTGTAATCCTGCACTTTCATCAGCTCGATCAGGGCGGTGACGATGCATTCTTTGGCCAATTTGTTCGATTCGTTCTTGTTTCGCATAGACAATTCTCCCTGTTTTGTCACTTTTTTAAAATAAAAGATTGACTTTTATAGAATTTAATGGTAAAATTATAATGTTACGAGTGTCACTCGTTTGTTTTCAAGTTTATCACGCGAAGGAACCCTTGTCAAGAGTTTTTTTCGAATTATCTGATTTCCAACTGAAAGAAAGGCGAAAAAAGATGAATCCTTATATTATCATAACGGACTCTTCCAGCGACCTTCCCCGCGAGCTGGTCGAAAAATACGGTCTGGATGTGATCCAGCTGACCGTGACCGTGGAGGGCGAGGAGCCCGCACCAAACGATCAGATCGACCCTGAAGAGTTTTACGGAAAGCTGCGCGCCAAGAAAAGTGCAAAGACCTCTGCCGTCAATCTGGACACGTTCGAGGCCTGCTTTGAAAAGCATCTGGCGGCAGGCACCGACGTGCTGTATCTCGGCTTCTCCTCCGGACTTTCCAGCACCTTCAACACCGGCTTTGTGGCCGCACGCGAGATGAGCGAAAAGTACCCCGAGCGTAAGTGCGTGGCCGTGGATACGCTTTGTGCCTCTCTCGGTGAGGGTCTGCTGGTCGTGCTGGCCGCGAAGAAAAAGGAGGAGGGCGCAACGCTGGAGGAGGTGCGCGACTACGTCGAGCAGAACAAGCTGAACCTTGTGCACCTGTTCACCGTGGACGATCTGTTTTTCCTCAAGCGCGGCGGCCGTGTCAGCGCGATCACCGCTGTGGCGGGCTCGGCGCTTGGCATCAAGCCCATGATGCACGTGGATAACGACGGCCATCTGGTCAAGATCGGCATCAAGCGCGGTCGCACCAATTCGATTGACGACCTTTGCGCCCGCATGCAGGAGCTTGCCATTGACCCCGCCGAGCAGCTGGTGTTCATCAGCCACGGCGACTGTGAGGACGAGGCAAAGTATCTGGCAGAAAAAATCAAGACGACCATGGGGGTAAAGCAACCCATTCTGATTTCCCACGTCGGTCCCGTGATCGGTGCACATTCCGGTCCCGGTACCATGGCACTGTTCTTCCTCGGAAAGGAGAGATAAGATGAAAATTGACGGAAAAACCTTTAGTCAGATGTGTGTGTCCGGTGCGAACGCGCTGGACAATAACCAGGCAACCATCAACGCGCTCAACGTGTTCCCCGTGCCGGATGGCGACACCGGCATCAACATGAGTCTTACCATGAGCTCGGTGCTGGATCTGGATAATTTCACCGGCACGATCTCGGATTGTGCCATGCAGATCTCAAACAACATCCTGCGCTCCGCGCGCGGCAACTCGGGCGCGATCCTGTCGCTGTTTTTCCGTGGCTTTGCCAAGTCCCTCAAGGGTCTGGAAAGCGCGGATGCCGAGGATTTTGCCAAGGCGTTTGAGTGCGGTACGCGCGAGGCGTACAGCGCGGTCATGAACCCCACCGAGGGTACCATTCTTACCGTCATGCGCATGTGCGCCGAGGAGGCGCTCAAGGTGGTGCGCGAAAAGCGCTTTGAGGGCGACACCATCGGTCTTTTCGCCTACCTGCTCAGCGTTGCCAACAAGGCACTGGCCGAGACCCCCGAAATGCTCCCCCTGCTCAAGGAGGCGGGCGTGGTGGACGCCGGCGGCAGCGGATTTGTGACCCTGATCTCCGGCATGCTGGCCGCGCTCAATAATCACCCCATTCTGCGTGAGCGCATGGACTCCGACAAAAAGGCGGCCGCCGATTTTGCGGATTTCGATACCGCCGACATCAAGTTCGGTTACTGCACCGAGTGTATCGTCGATAAGGACGAGCAGCACGTGGGTGAGGGAACGGGTGCCGAGCTTCGCCCCTGGCTTGCCGAGATGGGTAATAGTCTGGTCTTTATCGATGACGAGACCTTTATCAAATTCCACGTGCACACCAATCACCCGGGTGAGGTGATCGAGAAGGCGCTTTCGTACGGCCCGCTTTCCATGGTCAAGATCGAGAATATGAGAAACCAACATACCAGCTTGGTGCAAAACGAGGAGGCGCCCGCTAAGGAGACCGTCAAGCCCGAGGCACCCAAGAAGCCCTACGGATTCGTTTCCGTGGCCGTGGGTGAGGGCGTTTGCTCGCTGTTCCGCGATCTGGGTGTGGATTATATCGTGCCCGGCGGTCAGACGATGAACCCCAGCACCGAGGACGTGCTCAACGCCATCGCCGCTGTCAATGCCGAGACGGTATTTATTCTTCCCAACAACAAAAATATTTTCATGGTCTCCGACCGCGCGGCTGAGCTGACCACCGACAAAAAGGTGATCGTGATCCCCTCCGCACACTTTACGCAGGGCTTTTCCGCTATGATGGCGTTTGACGAAAACGTCACGCCCGAGGAGAATGCCGAGACGATGAAGGAGATGCTTTCGACCGTGACCACGTTCTCTCTCACGCATGCCGTGCGCGACGCGGAGATCGACGGCCTGCACATCAAGGACGGTCAGGTGCTTGGCCTTGTCAACGGCAAGGTGAAGGTCACCACCGCAAGCGACTTTGAGGCGGTCAAGGAGCTGCTTAGCTTTGTGGAGGAGCCCTCCTTCCTTTCCCTGTATACCGGTGCCGATGCGAAGGCCGAGGAGACCGCGCGCATCGAGGCGCTGCTGCGCGAGAGCTATCCCGCGGCGGAAATGGTGGTTGCCGAAGGCGGCCAGCCCCTTTACGATTACGTGATCTCGGCCGAATAAAGCTTTCAAAAAACGGAAAATGCCGCAAAGGTATTGACTTTTTCTATCGATGGTATTATAATCTTAAATATACTACCACAAGAAAAGAGCGTGAATGCCATGAACGACACAATGAAAAACATGAATTTTATCTGCAAGCTCCCGATCCCCAAGGAAACCAAGGAGAAATACCCCGTTTCCGAAAAGGCCATTGCCTGCAAGGAAAAAAGAGATGCGGAAATTCGAAAAATATTTGAAGGGAAAAGCGATAAGCTGATCTTAGTCATCGGCCCCTGCTCGGCGGATGCCGAGGAGCCGGTGATGGAGTATATCCACCGTCTTGCCCGCGTGCAGGACGAGGTAGAGGATAAGCTGCTGCTGATCCCGCGTATTTATACCAACAAGCCCCGCACCACGGGGGACGGCTATAAGGGCATGCTCCATCAGCCGGACCCCGAGGGGCTGCCGGACATCTATCACGGCATCCTTGCCATCCGTCATCTGCACACAAGGGCCCTGACCGAAACCGGGCTTTCCACCGCGGATGAGATGCTGTATCCCACCAATTACCGCTATCTGTCTGATCTGCTTTCCTACGTGGCCGTGGGCGCACGCTCCACGGAAAATCAGGAGCACCGTCTGGTGGCCAGCGGCATCGACGTCCCCGTGGGGCTGAAAAACCCCACCGGCGGCGATCTGTCCGTCATGATGAACTCCATCACCGCCGCCCAGCACGCGCACTCCTTCATTTATCGCGGATGGGCCGTGGAGACCAAGGGTAACCCCCTCTCGCACGCCATTTTGCGCGGTTACGTGGACAAGCACGGCAAGAGCATGCCGAACTATCATTACGAGGACCTTGCCACGCTGTGCGAGCTGTATGCAAAGACGGAGCTTTGCAATCCCGCCGTGATCGTGGACTCCAACCATGCCAATTCCGGCAAGAAGTTTGGCGAGCAGCCCCGCATTTGCAAGGAAGTGCTGCACGCCTGCCGCCACAATGCCGACATCAAGCGCCTTGTCAAGGGCTTTATGATCGAAAGCTATCTGGTGGACGGCTGTCAGAAGATCGGAGAGGGCGTGTTCGGCCAATCCATCACCGACCCCTGCCTTGGCTGGGAGAAGACGGAAAAACTGATCCTCGATATCGCGGATCTGCTTTAAAAGAAAAAACCGCAGGCACAAATTTGTTGTGTTTGCGGTTTTTTGCTTGACAAGTGTCGAAAATAGTGGTAAGATATTGAGTAGAAATTCACACGGAAAAGGAGAAAAACCATGGGAAAGGCAGACATGGACGTGCTTGAGGCAAGAATTGCCGCAGGCGAAGAAAAAGAAAGAAAAAGAAAGGCAAAGGAAATGAAAAAGGAACTGAAAAAGAAAAGAGACGGCTTTTTTGCCGACTTCAAGAAGTTTATCACGCGCGGCAACGTGCTTGATATGGCCGTTGGTGTTATCGTCGGTGGTGCGTTTACCGCGATCATCAATTCGCTCAGTAACAACATCTTAAAGCCGATCATCAACTGGCTGCTTGCCCTGATCCTCGGCAAGGACTCTCTTAGCGAGATCTTCACCTTCCTTACCAAGGTGGAGGTGGTCGACGAGGTGACCGGTGTCAAGACGGTGGATCTTGCCAACTCGATCTACATCGACTGGGGCGCATTTATCAACGCCATCATCAACTTCCTGCTGATCGCGTTCACGCTCTTCACCATTGTGCGCATCATCAACAACATCCGCAAGAAGCTGGATGCCAAGGAGCTTGCCGAGGCCGCCGAAAAGAAGGCCGCTGAGGAGGCCGCCAAGAAGGAAGCCGACGCTGCCGCCGCCAAGGCCGCTGCCGAAAAGGCCGCCGCCGAGAAGGCCGCTCTCGAGCAGATGTACGCAAACATCGCCCGCCAGACCGAGCTTCTGGAAAAGCTTGCCAATAAGTAAAATAAAAAAGGACGCGCCGCGGCGCGTCCTTTTTGTGTGGAAGGGGAATTATTTCTTTTTGCCGCTGCTCTGGCGGAACGCCATGCTGACGTACCCTTCGTCTGCGGCAAGCTCTTTTTCATATTTGTCCTTCATCCTTGCATAGACCTCGGCGGGGATGTCGGGTGTGCCCTTGGAGAACACGGGCAGGAGCATATCTCCCGCTACCTTCGGGTCGGTGCAAGCCGTGTCGTTGCGCCATTTTTCACGCTCGGCGGGGTCGCGCAGATTGGGGATCTCTACAGGTACGCCACCTGCCAGAATCGAGCGATAGGCGAACATGCCGACCATGCCCATATCCAACGCCTCGTATACGTCGATGGTATCGGCCTCCTTGTTGCCGAGGATGCGATCCACAAAGTGATACATCGAATAAAAGTCGCTGCCGCCGTGACCGAACTGCTTTTCCAGCGCCTCACCTGCAAACTGATGCGGGGCATAGCTTTCGCGGTGAGAAGGGGAGGGATACTCGCCGTCATATTCATCGGCATTGACAAAGATCGTTTTCATCTCGCCGTTTTTTGTGATCTCGCGTGCGCTTTCCATCGTGCCCTTGGAGCCGTAGAGCGAATACCACACCGAATTTTTGTAAAGCCCGCCGTGAATGCTTTTGACGATGCCGCCGTTCTCCAGCTCCACCATTTCAATGCCGAAGGCACCCGCCTTTGCGCCCGTGCGCAGATTGCGCTCGTTTTTGCTGCCCTCATAGCCCGTGACCTTGACGGGACGAAGCCCCGTGATGTGGATGATCGGTCCCATCGAGTGCGTGCAGTAGAAGGTCGCATACATATTGTTGCGCCAGTGATCGGGATCTCCGTAGGTGATGCTGTGCCAGATCGGCTCGCAGTTGTGGATGTACTCGCCCTCTCCGTACTCAAATTCGCCGATCTTGCCCGCTCGGTAAAGGCGGCGCATTTCGGCAGGGGCTGGCATATAGCAATAGTTCTCGCCGTAGGCGTACACAAGCCCGCTTTCCTCCACGGCTTCGCAGAGCTCCACCGCCTCCTTCATCGTCTGGCAGGGAAGCACCTCGCTGAACACGTGCTTGCCCGCCTTGAGGGCGCGGATGGCGAAGGGAACGTGCTCGTTGGCGTAGTTGGCAAGCACCACGGCATCCATATCGTGCTTGATAAACTCGTCAAAGCTTTCGTAGTAGGCAATGTCATCGCCGAGCAACTCGCGTTGCTTATCCAGCGCGGGGCGGAATTTGTCACAGACGGCAACAAGCTCGGCGTTGTCCGCTGCGTTGCAATAGCTGATCATGCCCGTGCCGCGATAGGCACCCATGACGCCGATTCTTACTTTTTTCATAAAGGAAGCCCTCCTTTTTGTTAGTAATCTCAGTATAACACGGATTTTACAAAAAGAAAATAGAGAAAAGGAAGAGAAATATGGAAAAAAGTGTGATTTCGCGGATAATTGCACAAAAAAGTAAGAAAAAGCATAAAGGATTTTGCAATTTGCGCAAATTTATAAAATAATGATAAAAAAATAACAAAACACTCTTGCACAAGCGCGCAGATTGTGATAAAATATATATGTTTGTATAGTCCCAATTTTACGAAAGGTGGATCATAACATGACCTA
The DNA here is from genome assembly GCA_015064415.1 of Oscillospiraceae bacterium. Classification (GTDB taxonomy): domain Bacteria; phylum Bacillota; class Clostridia; order Oscillospirales; family CAG-272; genus Firm-07. The sequence continues at coordinate 23,885 of SVSG01000026.1, forward strand.
CAACAAGAAAACAATCGAAGACATTGCCGTTGCCGGCAAAAAAGTCATTGCCCGTTGCGACTTCAACGTTCCCATGAAGGACGGCAAGATCGCAGACGATAAGCGTATCGTCGGCGCACTGCCCACCATCAAGTACCTGCTTAAAGAGGGTGCCGCCGTGATCCTTTGCTCTCACTTCGGTCGTCCCCACAACATCTTCAACGCCAAGCTTGAGCTTGACAAGAAGGAGAAGAAGAAGGTGGAGGCCCTGCCCGAGGAGGAGCGCGAGGCCGCTACCGCCAAGTACCTTGAGGCCGCTAAGAACGATAACGTCAAGTTCTCTCTTGCTCCCGTTGCCGCTCGCCTTTCCGAGCTGCTTGGCATCGAGGTGCAGATGGCAACCGACGTGATCGGCCCCGACGCCAAGGCAAAGGCCGCTGCCCTCAAGCCCGGCGAAGTGCTGCTGCTTGAGAACGTTCGCTTCCACAAGGAGGAGACCAAGAACGATCCCGCCTTCGCAAAGGAAATGGCTTCCATGGCTGAGATCTACGTCAACGATGCCTTCGGCACCGCACACCGTGCACACGCCTCCACTGCGGGCCTTGCCGACTACCTGCCCGCTGTTTGCGGCTACCTGATTCAGAAGGAGATCTCTGTGATGGGCGGCGCTCTGGCTGATCCTCAGCGTCCCTTCGTTGCCATCCTTGGCGGCGCAAAGGTTTCCGATAAGATCGGCGTCATCAACAACCTCATCGAAAAGGTGGATACCCTCATCATCGGTGGCGGTATGGCTTACACCTTCTTCAAGGCCTTCGGCAACGAGATCGGCACCTCGCTTTGCGAGCATGACAAGCTTGATCTTGCCCGCGAGCTTGTAGAGAAGGCACACGCCAAGGGCGTGAACTTCCTGCTTCCCGTCGACAACGTGATCGGCCGTGAGTACAAGGAGGACACCCCCTGCATGAGCATTTATTCCGACTCCATTCCGGACGGCTGGATGGGCCTGGACATCGGTCCCAAGACCCGCGAGCTGTTTGAAAAGACCCTCATTGGTGCAGGCACCGTGATCTGGAACGGCCCGATGGGCGTTTCCGAGTGGAAGAACTTCGCCGCAGGCACCGAGACCGTGGCTAAGGCCGTGGCTGAATCCGGCGCCATCTCCATCATCGGCGGCGGTGACTCCGCAGCAGCTGTGGAGAAGCTTGGCTTTGCTGACAAGATGACCCACGTTTCCACCGGCGGCGGCGCTTCCCTTGAGTTCCTTGAGGGCAAGACCCTTCCCGGCATTGCTTGCCTGCTTGACAAGTAATTCATCATTGTATTAAAAGGAGAGATCACTATGAATCCCGCAAAGAGAAGAACAGTTATCGCCGGCAACTGGAAGATGAACTTCACCCCCGCTGAGGCAGTTGCTTTCATCAACGAGATCAAGCCCATGGTCGCAGGTAAAGACAATTGCGACATCATTTTCTGCGCACCCTACGTGACCATCGCCGCCGCTCTGGAGGCCGCCAAGGGCTCCAACATCGTGATCGGTGCTGAGAACGTACACTTCGCCCCCAAGGGCGCTTACACCGGTGAGGTGTCTGCCGAGATGCTGAAGGCCATCGGCGTGGATACCGTCATCATCGGCCACTCCGAGCGCCGCCAGTACTTTGGCGAGACCGACGAGACCGTGAACCTGCGCACCAAGGCCGCTCTTGCCGCCGGCATGCGCGTCATCCTTTGCATGGGTGAGGTCAAGGAGCAGCGTGAGGCAGGCATCACCAACGAGGTGTGTGCTATGCAGATCAAGCTGGATCTTGCCGGTATTCCCGCTGAGGATATGAAGAACATCGTCATCGCATATGAGCCCGTTTGGGCGATCGGCACGGGCCTCACTGCTACTCCCGAGCAGGCTGAGGAGACCTGTGGCGTGATCCGTGACGTGCTGGTCGAGCTTTACGGCAAGGAGGTTGCCGAGGCAACCACCATCCAGTACGGCGGTTCTATGAACGACGCCAATGCGGCTGACCTGCTGGCCAAGCCCAATATCGACGGCGGTCTTATCGGCGGCGCATCTCTTGTCGCCAAGAAGTTCACCGCGATCGTGGATGCCGCACAGTAATTCGCGCATAGCCACACCCAACAAATCCGAATGCGCCTTTCAGGGCAAGCTTTCGGTGCTTTGGGCGTTGTTATCCTTGCAAGGTGACACCTTGCTTCGTCTGCCGCCGCCCAAATCCCTCAAAATCTTTCACCTGAAAGGTCAAAGAATTTTGCGCGAACGGATTTGTGGCGGAGCAAGGCACAAAACGCAGTCAAACCAAGCGGTTTGACGAGTATTTTAACGTAGCTATGTCTCAAATACGTCGAGCAAAATCACGTTCGGATTTATTGGGTGTGGCTAACAAGGGGAGAGCTACGCGCTCTCCCTTTGAACTTATAAAGGAGAGGGAATATCCCGTTTGAATTATGGCTAATTATCGCAGAGGACGTATCAACGACGAAATGCAGAAGGTGCTGGCTGAGATCATCCGCGAGGTCAAGGACCCCCGCGTGAAGGACGCCTTCATCAGCATTACGGGGGCGGATGTGACCCCCGACCTCAAATACGCCAAGGTGTATTATTCCGCATTGCGCGGCGACAAGAAGGAGGTCTATCTCGGGCTCAAGTCCTCGGCGGGCTTTATCCGCCGCATGGTGGCGCAGCGCATGAATCTGCGTGCCACCCCCGAGTTCACTTTCGTGGAGGATGATTCTATCGCCTACGGCGCGCACATTTCCTCGCTGCTTAACAGCATTACCATCACCCCCGCCGAGGAAGAGGAACAAAAAGATGGAGACGACTAAGTACGCGGCTCTGGACGGCAACGCGGTACGCGCACGGCTTGCAGAGCCCGCCCCCACGCTGATCCTGTTTCACGCGCATCCCGATCCCGACGCCGTCGGCTCGGCGTTTGCGCTTTCGCTCTGGCTTTCGCAAATGGGCAGCCCCGCGTATTGCCTTTGCGCGGACGAGATCCCCGAGAGATTGCGCTTTTTGACGGACGGGTTGCAGGAAAGCGCTTTGCTTTCTTCTATGCCAAAGGAGTTTGAAAACGCCCGCGTGATCGCGGTGGATACCGCCTCTCCCGCCCAGCTTGGATCCTTGTGGGAGGTGTTCGGTGATCGTATTTCGCTGATGATCGACCACCACGAGCGCGGTACGCGCTATGCGGACGGTTGGGTGGCGCCCTGTGCCGCCACGGGCGAGATGATCTACGATCTGATCGCAGATTCCGGCGAGGATATGACGAAACGCTGCAGCGAGCTGATCTATGCCGCCATCAGCGGCGACACGGGCGGCTTCCGTTATTCCAATACCACTCCCGGCACGCATCTGCGCGCCGCCGTGCTGTTGGAAAGCGGCATCGATGCCGCCCACATCAACCATCTGTTGCTGGAGGTCAGATCTCCCAAGCTGCTGATGGCCGAAAAACTGGGATTTGAGCGCCTGCATCTGTATGACGGGGGCAAGATCGCGATCGTTACCTTCCCGTACGCGCTGAAAGCGGCGCACGGCTTGCAGGACGAGCATCTGGAAACGCTGGTGGACGTGGCACGCCGCGTTTTTGGCGTGGAGATCGCCGCCGCGATCCGTCAGCCGGGTGAGGGCCCCGTTTTCCGTCTTTCCACGCGTGCCGCCGTGGAGCTTGACGTGTCCGCCGTGTGCGCCACATTCGGCGGGGGAGGGCATCCCCGCGCCGCAGGCGCGACGCTCACGGGCTTTGAGAGCATCGAGCAGGCGGAGGCGGCCGTGCTTGCCGCCATTCGCCAAGCGCAAGAAAATACAATATAACAGAAATTCCAACAAGAAAGTACTGGATTTTTTTCGTTTCCTGTGTTATAATGGTAAACGGTGAAAAATATCCCCTTGGGGGCACCCGCTCCCAAGGGCTTTTTTGTGGAGGAAGTTTATGGATCTGAAAACAATTTACCGCATCGCGGCCACGGCTGTGGCGTGTGTGATCGGTGCGGGATTTGTGTCGGGCCAGGAGGTCTGGCAATTTTTCGGTGCGTACGGTTGGTTCGGCATTCTGCCGATCGCCATTGCCGTCACGCTGTTTGGTACGGGCGCAGCCGTGGTGCTCTGGTACGCGCACGAGACTGATGCAGACAGCATGGAGGTGCTGGTCTCACCCACGGGGCATCCCGTTGCCAAATGGGGCGTGGTGGCTTTTGAAAATATTCTGCATTACGCCTTCTACGTTCTGATGGCCGCCGCCACGGGCGCGCTGGGTGTGAGCTACGGACTGCCCAACTGGGTGGGTGTGCTCTTCTTCTGCGTGGTCTCCACCACGGTGTCTATGCTTGGCATCAAGGGGCTTGCCAAGGTGTTCGGCTGGATGGTGCCCATCCTGACGGTCGCCGTGATTGGAGTGGCTGTCTATTCCATGACGCTTGGCGCGGATGCGGTGCCGATGCCGGAGGGCGGGCAGATGACGACCTCTGCCATGCTGCCGCACTGGACGATCGCTGCGCTGGTGTATTTCTGCTTTAACTTTGTCGGCTCCGTGCCGATTTTGGTGGCCGCGGCCAAGGGAGAGAAGACCCGCGGCATGCCCGTGGGTGCGCTTTGCGCCATTCTTCCGCTTGGTGCACTTGCACTGATGCTGTTTTGCGCTGTGATGGTGCATCCGAATTCTGCGGCGGAAAATCTGCCCATGATGGCGCTTGCCCGCGCCTGCGGTCCCGTGTTCGAGTACGCGTGCGCCTTCTTGATGCTGGGTGGCATCTTTTCCACCGGCTTTTCCTCGCAGGGCTCTATAAATAACTATATGGAAGAGCTGGGCCTCAAAAACAAAAAGCTGTTGCTTCTTGCTACCATTGCTCTTTCCGCCATCGCCTTTGTGGTGGCACTGCTCGGCTTCAAGGACCTGATCGGCACCGTGTATCCCGTCCTCGGTTACATCGGCATCCTGCCGCTTACCATCATCTTCGTGCGCGCCGCCGCGCTGTTTTGGCGCAAGTGCAAGCAAAAAAGAGAAAAGAAATGACCCAAAAACACCGTCCGCGTGTGCGAGACGGTGTTTTTTGCCCCAAAGACTTGTGATTTTTCAAAAAATATGCTATACTGAAAAAAGTATCACGAAGGGAGAGAACGCGATGAAACGATGCTTTGTTTTTCTGCTTGCCTTGCTGCTTTTGTCGGCATCCGTTTTGCCGCTTGCGGCCGCCGCGCCGCAAGACTCGGGTGTTGCGAGTGTCACGGTGGCGATACGCGACGCGGTGGGGAAGGACACCCCGGGGGCGGCGCTGTTGCTGTTTGAAAACGGGGAGCGCGTGATGTACGAGGGGTACGGCTACGCCGATATCGAAACGCGCGAGCTGGTCACGGCGGAAACGCTTTTTGAGCTTGGCGAGCTTTCCTCGCTTTTCGTCACGCTTGCCGTTGCCAAGCTTGCCGAGGAGGGGAAGCTTGAGCTTGACCGCGATATTGCCTACTATCTGCCGGGCGACTTTTGCAAGGAGCTGGGCCTTGACTATAATATCACGCTGAATAATCTTCTTTCCTCTCGTGCGGGGTTTGCGGATCGCGCGTTCGATCTGCGCTATGAGAACGCCGCGCTTTGCTTCGACACGTTGCAGGAGGCACTGCTTGCCGACGTGCCCCGACAGCTTGCCGCGCCGCACGCGTATACGGCGTATTCCCCCTTCGGCATCGCGCTGGCCGCCTTCGTGGTGGAATGCGTGGCAAAAATGCCGTACGACGCCTTTGTGGAAGAGACCTTCCTGCGGCCGCTTGGCATGACGCACACCGTATTGAATGCAAAAAACGCCCCCGAGCTGAAAACCGCGGCGGGGCACTGCCAAAAGGAAACGGGCGTCTTTTCCGTTGCGGCGGAGAAGGGGCGCAGCTACTCCGCGCTTTATCCCGCGGATGGCGCGATCTCCAATATTGCGGATCTTTCCGTTTTGCTGTTCTTTATTCTGAATGACGAGGTTGGCACCGAGATCCTTTCCCCCGGCTATCGCGCGATGGCGTTGGAGCGGGTGTTTGAAAACGGCGTGTTCCAAAGTGGCGTGGCGGGCCTTAGTGCTTGCGGCACGGCACGCGGCATGACGGCGCATACGCCCCATTTTTCCGCGTCGCTGGCCTTTGATCGCGCCGCAGGGAAAGCGGCCCTTGTGCTTGTCAACGCACCGCAGAGCGCCGTTTTGGCGCTCCCTGCACGCCTTTGCGGTCTTTTGGAAGGCATCGCGGTCTCTCCCGCAGGGAACTTGCCCGATCTGCGCGGCTTTGTGGGGGAATATCTCCCGCAGGGCACGGCTCACGTGCATCTTGCCGCGCACGTGACGAAACCACTGCAGGTGGATGCGGAAGGGGATAAGCTCAGCTTCGGCGGGCGCATGCTGGTGCAGATCGCTCCCGGCGTGTTTGCGGATGCAAACGGGGATAAGGGGGTAGCTGTCGTACAGTTTTTGTGCTCCGTGGAGGGGGAGGTGCTCTACGTGCTGACGGCGCGAGGGGAGGTCTATCGCCCTGCGGGCTTTACGGAAAGCAACGTGGTGCAGATTTTGTTGCTTGTGCTCTTATGGGTGGGCGTTGGTTATTTCCTTATCGGTGCGGTGCTTCACGTTGTTGACGCGGTGCGCACGCGCAGGGATGAGACGCTGCAGCCCCGTCCGTGGCGTATGGTGATCCCCTGGGTGCTTGCCGCAACGCTTGCCCTTATCGTACCGATAAAGGCCGTTGCACTTTCCTTGGGTGGGGGGCTTTTCGCCTCCTTCATGGCCGCCACCGCGTTGATTGCGCTGTGTGTGGCGCTGGCGGCCGCGCTGCTTTTCATCTTTGCACTTTTCACCGCCTTTACCGAGCGCGGCATGGTCGCGCGCGTGGCGCGTTCAGCCGGCATTTATCTGCTTTTTTTGCTGATATGCTGGTATTGGGGCGTGGTAAGTATTTAATTTTTTTATGCAAAAAGCGGCGAAAATGTTGACACATCCGCGATTTTGCGGTATAATGGAAAAAATACCCCAAAGGGAGGGCTATGCATGAAGAACTATCAATTTGATTTTTTTACCACAGGCGCTTCGTACTTGGTCAAGTCCATCCAACGTATCAAAAGCAAAAAAATGGCGCAGTATGACCTGAAGGGAACGACAACGCTTTGTCTTTGCAAAATTTCCAACAGCGCCGAAGGGATGACCGCAGGCGAGCTTGCCGAAAAATGCGAGATCGACAAGGCGCAGGTTTCCAGATGCATGGCTGAGCTTATGGCAAAAGAATACGTTTACCGCGATGTGTTGGAGGGGCATTGCTATCGTCAGAAGTACCGTTTGACCGATGCGGGTGAGAAGATCGCCGACGATATTATGGCAACAATGTCTGAAACACAACAGATCATTTATAATGGCCTCAGCACCGAGGAGGTCACAAGCTTCTATCAGGTGATGGAGAAAATTTGCACGAACGTGAAAAATCTGCTCAAAGAAAACTGAAGGGAATCTTTCGGGTGATGAAACCGTTTTTGAAAGCCACATTAACCGTTTTCCTGCTCTTGCTTGCTGTGCTGTATTCACCCCTTCTCACATACGCCGCCGAGGCGTCTGCCGCACAGGAGCAAACCGTATCCGATGTGCCGATCACAGATCATCTGGAAACGGAGGGCGACACGCGCCGCTACTTTTTTGAATTTGCCGAAAGTGGGGACGCCGCGATCCTTTTGCGCGCAAAGCAGGACTCGTGGGGCGGGTATACCTACTACTGGCGGATCCGCGTGTATGCCGCAGGCGCAACAGAGCCGATCGCCGACCAAAACGCGAAGGGCCACAATAATCTGACCGTTGTCGCGCTTGACAATATCACGGCGGGGCGCTACGTTGTGGAAGTCTCCTCGCCCAAGAGCGGAAATCCGCTGATGGCGGGATTTACCACCGATCCGTACGAGATCGCGGTGCTTTCCTTGTATGACTCTTACGATCCCGATTTTGAAAAAGACGAGCTTGCCTTGTTTGATCAACAATATCAGGTGATCGGAAAGGTGGACGGCACTTGGTTTATCAAAACGGGCGGCGGCGCGGCATACGGCGCATTTTATCGCAATGACGAGGGCGCGATTTTGCCGATACTGCTCAGCGAGGACGAAAATGCAGTCAGCTATTTCATTTCCTCAACGGGCGAGCACGTAACGACAAGCGAAAGCGTGGAAAAGGACGGAAAAACCTATTATTATACCGCCGCGCATTGGGTCGATCGGTATGAGAAGGGCTGGCAATCCGAGAAGGATGCAAACTATTGCTTCTTTGACGTGGAGGGCGATGCAGATGCGGCCGAGGAGATCCTCATTAAGCTGGAAAAGCAGGAAAAAGGGCTTTTCTGGTACTTTGTTTCGAATTATTGGTACTGGCCCCTGCTGGTGCTTCTTTTCATCGCGTTTCTTTGGATGACCTCGTTTTTTCAGTACGACGGCCCCGCATAACGGAGAATCAAAAAAGCTCTCACTCAAATGGGTGATGTTCTTATCGGAAAAATTGTATAACGCACGGTAGGGGCGAACTGTGTTCGCCCGCGGGCGTTCAAAGAACGCCCCTACGGATAAAAAACTGCTCTGCAGTAAACAAATAATTATCCCCGACAGATTTTTAATGGTCTGTCGGGGAATATTTATTTCCATCGTTCAATCAAAAAGTCGTTTTCTTTGGTTTCTTTCACTGAATATTGCTTTTGACATACAGAACAG
>SVSG01000027.1 GCA_015064415.1 Oscillospiraceae bacterium
GAAAGGAAGGTTACTGAACATGAAGGCAGGAATTCATCCGTCCTATGAAGACGTTACCATCATCTGCGCTTGCGGAAACGTGGTAAAGACCAAGTCTACCACCGGCGGGGAAATGAAGGTTGAAATTTGCTCGAAGTGTCATCCGTTCTTCACCGGCAAGCAGAAGCTGGTTGACGTGGGCGGTCGTGTTGATAAGTTCAACAGAAGACTCCAGGGGAAAAAGTAATTCTTCTATCTCGGGGGCGCTTCATTAGCGCAGACCAAAAACACAAAAAACAAAACGAAAACCGCTTTTTCTGTCTGCAAAGATCAGGGAAAGCGGTTTTTCGGTAGTAAGTCTGCAAGGGTTCTATGTTGTGTGTTTTTTTAGATGCGATCTCGGTACTCGACGTATGCAATACGCCTATCGTACCGAGATCACATCTTCTGCATCTAATGACGCGCCCCCTAAACATAATAACGTTCCCCGAAAGGAGAATTTATGGAAAATACAGAATTTGTACCCGGTGTGCGCGCCGCGCTGGTCAGCGTGGTCACACGCGATCGCACCGAGGAGGAGGCAAAGGCCTCGCTGGAGGAACTGCGCCGTCTTTTGGAAACGGCAGGCGGCGAGGCGGTCTTTGTCATGATGCAGAACAAGGAAACGCCGGACGTGCGCACCTATCTTGGCAGCGGCAAGGCGGCGGAGCTTTGCTACTATTGCGCCGCGAACGAGGCGGATCTTGCCGTCTTTGACTGCGAGCTTTCCCCCTCGCAGATCAGAAATCTGGAGGACGTATTGGGCGAAAACGTACGCGTTATCGACCGCTCGATGCTGATTCTGGATATTTTCGCCCTGCATGCGACAAGCGGCGAGGGCAAGCTGCAGGTCGAGCTGGCACAGCTTAAATACACCGCGCCTCGCCTTGTCGGTAAGGGTGCGGCGCTCTCCCGCCTTGGCGGCGGCATCGGCACGCGCGGCCCCGGTGAGAGCCAGCTGGAGACCGACCGCCGACACCTGCAACGCCGCATCCGCGCGCTGGAGGATAGCTTGGATGCCTTGGCGGCAGACCGCCGCACACAGCGCCAGGCACGCGATCGCTCCGGGCTTGCGCGCGTGGCGATCGTGGGCTACACCAACGCGGGCAAGTCCACCTTGCTCAACTATCTGACCGATGCGGGCATTCTTGCAAAGGATCAGCTGTTTGCCACGCTGGACCCCACCACGCGCAAGTGTCAGCTGCCGGGCGGTGAAACGGTGCTGCTCACCGACACGGTCGGCTTCATCCGCAATCTGCCTCACCATCTGATCCACGCCTTCCGCTCCACGCTGGACGAGGCGGTGTACGCCGATCTTCTGATGATCGTGATCGACGCCTCGGATCCCGAGGCCGCGGCACAGCTTGCCGTGACCGAGGAACTGCTGGAAAGCTTGGGGGCGGGCGGCAAGCCCACGCTTTACGTGTTCAATAAATGCGACCTTGGCGCCGCCGTTCCGGGGCTTACCAGACCCGACGGCACGTGCGTGTATATCTCCGCCGCAACGGGGCAGGGTGTCGCGCTTTTGATGACACGTATGGAGGAAATGCTGCACGCGGGCAAGAAAACCGTGACCTTTTTCTTCCCGAATGCCAAGCAAGGACTTGTCAGTCGCTTGTACGAGAATGCCACGGTCGAGAACGTGGAATACGGTGCCGAGGGCGTGACCGTCACCGCCACGGTGGACGATAAGATCTACGGGCCCTTAAAGCAATACGACACAAATCCCCCGAAGGAGGATGGCGATGAGTGGTGATATTTTTCGCACGATAGCGCGCGAGGCCGAGGCTGAGATCGAGGAAAAACGCTCGGTCTTTATCACGGCGGTGCGGCGCGTGTCCACCGAGGAGGAGGCCGCGGCCTTCGTCAAGGAGCGCAAAAAGGCGCACCCCGATGCGCGCCATACCGTGTTTGCCTACGTGCTGCGCAAGGGTGCGGCGCGCTATTCAGATGACAGCGAGCCGACGGGCACGGCAGGAATGCCGACCTTAGAGGCGATCCGCCGATTGGGCCTTGAGGACGTGGTGGTCGCCACCACGCGTTATTTCGGTGGTATTTTGCTTGGCGCGGGTGGTCTTACCCGTACCTACGGTGCGGCCGCGCACGCGGGACTTTCTGCCGCAGGTGTTGCGGAATACGTACCCTTTGCCTACTATTTGTTGGATTGTACCTATGGCGACTATCAAAAGATCCTGCCCGAGCTGCCCCGTCTTGGCGCGCGAGAGCAGGAAACGGATTTTACCGACCGTGTGGCGATACAGGTGGGACTTCCCGTGGAGCTTGGCGAGCCGATGTGCACGCGCGTGATCGAGCTTACTGCGGGGCGTTGCGTGCCGGAAAAGATCGCTGACGGGATGGATCTGAAATAAGGAGGAGCATTTATGCAAAAGAAACACGACGAGATCTTGTACGGCTTTCACGTGGGCGAGCACGGCTTCGTGGAGGACAAGATCATGGACGAGCTGAAGGAATACGCTGAGCGCGGGATCAACTTCGTCACGATCCGTCCGCCCAACTTCCGAAAGATCGATGCGCACTACTATCTGGAGTGGGCAAAATTCATGACCGAGCACAAGATGCATTTCATCTTTTTGTACGCCATCCAGTATCCGCCCAAGGGCGAGATGGCGCACGTTAGCCCCGAAACGGTAGCGAAAATCAAGGAAATTGCAGGGGATTACTTCCTCGGCGATATGCTGGGTGAGACGGGCAGCTCCTACGCTTGCAAGCTCCCCGGCTATTACGGCACGGGCCGTCAGGTGATGCCGGATCAGAACGCCGCCGATATGAGGGAGGCGAAGGATGCGTACCTCAAAACCGTGGAGGGCTTCGCCAAAACCGCGCGTGAGCTGAAGCTGCCGCACATCGCCTCTGTGGAGGCGACGATGCTGAATAACTACAACATGGAGCTCAGCGTCGATCTGCCCTTTACCGAAACGCCCTGCGCCAATCCCGAGCTGGTGCTTTCCGCCCTGCGTGGTGCGGCACGCTCGATCAACGCTCCCCTTTGGGGCACCTACGTCGCGCACGAATGGTACGCGGGTATGCGTCATTTTGACGAGCTGAAGCGCAAGCGCTTTGAGATGGTATACAAGTATTGCTACCTTGCGGGCTCTCAGCTGTTCTGTCTGGAAAGCGGCATTTCCAAGATCCAGTCTTACGGCGTGGACCTGCCCGAGGACAACGAGATCGCACGCGCAAACAGCGAGGTCGTGTACCGTCTTTTCGATCAATTTACCAAGGATCAGCGCCCCGCAGGCGGCCCGCGTGCCCGCGTTGCCTTCATTCAGGGCAATCTGGACAGCTACAGCGGCGGTTGGGGCGGCGGCTACGCGTGGAGCCAGTTCAAGGAGGAATGGGCCTACGGCGATGCCGAGCACGCCTGGAAGATCGCGAAGGAGGTCAACAAAAAGCGCGACTGGTTCGAGCCGGATTGCTACGAGCGCGAGGGGCTGGACGTGTCCGCGGGCGCGCCCGACGGCAGCTTTGACGTCATTCCCGCAGTCGCTTCCTTGGAGGCAATGCAGCGTTATGAGTGTCTGATCTTCGTCGGCTGGAACACCATGACGGACGAGTTGTATGAGAAGCTGGTGGCGTACGTGAAAAACGGCGGCAAGCTGTTCATTACGGCGGCGCATCTGAACACCAATCCCAAGCGCGACGGCAAGCCGACCTACCCCCACGGCGGTGACCTCAGCGACCTTGTTGGTTGTCGCTTGACAGGTAAGACCGTGCGCTCGGGCTTTGGACACCGCTTCGTGGCGGACAGCGCCCTTCCCGGGATGCATTACCCTTACGCCAACGGCAAGCCTGCTGACCCCATTTATTCCTGTGGAAACGTGGATTACGCCGAAATCGAGCTTACAAGCGGACGCACCTGTGCCACGCTGGCTGACAGCTTCTGGGTAGAGGAAAGACCGATGCCCCCCACCGTAGTGGAGCACGCCCTTGGCAAGGGACACGTGGTGTTCCTTACCGCAGAGACGTATGCCGGTAACGATGCCATTTACCCCCTGTACCGTTTGATCGTACGCGAGCTTCTGCGCGCCGCAGGCGACACGCCGCTGGTGCAAGCCTCCTCTGAGGTGCGCTATGCCGTTTACAATGATGACGTGATCTATTTGCTGAATACCTCTTACGATATGCCCGCCGTGGCGGTGATCCACCCGACCACCGACCATCCCGAAACGCTGACGCTCTCCCCGATGGAGCTGCGTAAGATCAGCATCAAGGACGGCAAGGTCGAAACGATCTGCAGTATGTAAAAAAAGAAAAAAGCGCGGTAAAAACCGCGCTTTTTTTATACCGTTATGGCACTTATTGCGAAAGAGCGCTGTTCAGATACTCCACGATGGTGCGTGTGATGATCTGAAGCCCGATGCGCGAGGTGCCGCCAAAAATGCGATTGGTAGCAATGCTTTGACTGCAGCCGTACACCGCCACATCGGCAAGCTCGTCCAACACCGTTCCTTGCGTACAGCAGCAAAGCACCACCTCGGCGCCCATCTTTTTGGCAAGGCGCGCGCCAATGGCAAGCTCAGGGGTGGAATTTTTGACGGAAAGGATCAATACAAGGTCGCCGGCACTTGCCAACAGGTCCATTTTTCGCATCATTTCAGAGTCTGAGATCTGGCAAACGGGGATCTTCTGGCATTGCAGTTGGATGGCAAATTCGTTGGCAACAAGGGCGGTCAGACCGTTGGCAAGCAGGTATACGGTGCGTGCGCGTCGCATACGGCTTGCGATGTCGATGGTCGCGGAAATGTCAATACGTTTGATCGTTTCCAGACATTCTGAATAGGATTTGAGCAGAATTTTGTTCATTTCCGCGCTTTGCTTGTCGCCCTTTTGCTCCTCGGAAAGACGGAATTTCATTTCGGAAAAGGAGGCGAAGCCGCACTTGCGGATCGCACGCGAAACCGTTGCCAAGGAAACGTAGGCGCCGCGCGCCACGTCACCGATACTGAACAGCTCTAACACACCTTGTTGTGCGTTGATATAATCTATGACTGCCTTTTCCGCATTGGAAAGACGCATTTTCTCACTGCAACGGATCTCCATCTTTTTCTCCTTTTCAGTCGGCGATTTTTACCAGTACCTTGCCTGCCTTGGTGTGGCGGGGCGCTCCGAATTCCTCTACCGCCTCATCCATCGAAAGCACCTTGGCAATGACGTGCTCTTCTTTCAGCGCGCCACAGGCAAGTAATGCCAGCGCACGCTCCATGGTGTGCGGGTTGATAAAAGAGGTCTTGATGACAAGCTCCTTGAGGAAGGCCGCGTGCGTGGAAAGCGGGAGACGTGCGGCCGAATCGCCGACACCGAACAGCACCACCGTGGCACCAAAGCCCGCCACCTGCAACGCCGTTTCCTGTGCGGCGGTCACGCCCACGCACTCCATCACCTTGGTGATCCAAAGCTCGCGGCAAAGCGCCTCAATTTTTTCTGTATCCGTGGGGGAGAGGGCATAGTCCGCCCCCGCCGCAAGTGCCATCGCACGGCGCTCTTCGCTTAGCTCAAGCACCAGAATTTTGCCTGCGCCCGCGCGGCGCAAAAGGGCCATCATCATCGCGCCGATCGCACCGTAGCCGACAAGCGCCACGTTCTCGCCCATTTGCATGTTCAGAAGATCCATGCCGTGCAGACAGCAGGAAAGCGGCTCGGCAAGCGCGCCCATCTGCAGGGAAAGCCCGTCGGGCAGCGGGTACACGTTTTCCTCGGGAGCGACGACAAATTCCGCCATTCCCTTGACCACACCACGCGCCTGCTCGCAGAACGAGGGCTTGCCCGCCTGACAGTAGCGGCATTTTCCGCAGCTGTGATTGGGATCGGCACTCACACGGTCGCCCACGTGAAAGCGTGTGACCTTTGCACCTACCGCCTCCACGATACCTGAGATCTCGTGCCCGAGCGGCACGGGATAGTGCACGGGATGTGTGTTCTTTTTGCCTGCGACCTTGTGAAAATCACTGCCGCAGATGCCGCAGTAGTGAACGCGGATGCGCACGTCCTGCTCGCCCATCTCTTTTTCGGGGAAGTCGGCAAGACGCACATCCCCCGGCCCATATAAAACAATCGCTTTCATGCAGTGCCCTCCAAGCTGTGATGATTTGATTATATCACAGCAAGTGTCGAAAACATTTTCTGTTTGAACAGCACCGCATGAAAGCATTTTCTTTTTATTTTGATCTTCCTTTTTTGCTGTCGTGGCAGATCTTGGCGTATACCGCGATGGCGATCAGCGGGAACAAGGCGCCGATCAGCATACCGATGCGCATACCAAGCTGCTCGGCACCAATACCGAGGCGCGTGGCAAGTGTGATGGCACCGGCAGAGGCCGCCACTGCGTCAGTGACGATGCCCACCAGCTGCGGGCCGACCGAGGCACCGAAATCACCGCCCGCCGCCATCAAGGCAAAGATGAATACGCCGCCTGCGGGGAAACGGTCGGAGCCGACGATCAAGCTGCCGGGCCAGAGCATAGACACGCAAAAGCCGGTCAGCGCGCAGGCAAGCAGTCCCAATAACGGGAAAGGAGAGAAGGCCGCGATCAGATAGCAAAGCGCGGCGCCGATCGAGCCAAATAACAGGACCTTTTCCACGTTTTTGCCGATCCCTGCGTAAAGGGAGCGTCCAAGTCCAAGTGTTGCGGCAAAGAGCGCGACACCGAAAACATCACCCCAAAGCTTGGGGATGCCAAGCGCCATTTCCAGATAGCCGGAGGCCCACTGTGCCATTGTGCACTCTGCGGCACCGCCAAGGAAAATGGCGAAGACGCAAAGCCACATGGCTTTGTTTTTCATCAGATGCAGGGCGCCCGACGTGCGCTCCGGCGTTTTCATTTCCGGCATTTTCACCTTGAAATAAAGGAGGGCAGCGCTGAAGGGCACAAGCGAGAAGAGCAGGGCAAGCACGTGCCAGTATTTGGCGCCCACGAAGGTCAAAAACAGCGTAGCGAGCAACACAGCACCCACAACGCCCCAGGCGTAGATCGAATGCAGCTTGCTCATCTCGTGGTCGGGATTTTCCGCAGGGATGGCGGCGATCGTCGGGCTGATCAGCACCTCGCAAAGACCGGAGGAGGCGGAAAAGATCAGCGTGCCGAGCACAATGCCGAGATACGCGTGATCGGGGAAGAGCCACGGCAGCAGGGCGAACGCCCACAGACCGATCACGGTGATCACGGGGGTGATCTTTACCGTTTTTTCAATGTTGAAGCGATGCGAGAAGAAGGAGAAGATCAGATCGACACCAAGCTGGGTGAAGAAGTTGAGCAGCACCAGAAGCCCCAAAAGGGAATAGGAGATGCCGTACTGTATGTGAAAGGTAAGGAAGAGCAGCGGGGAGAGGTTGCCGACAACAGACATCGACATATTGGTCATGTAGCAAGCCGCCTTCAGCCGCTTGAAGCTTTGTGTCATTTTGCCGCCTCCGCAAGTATGTCGCTCAAAATGTCGGAAAGCGTGACGAAATCCTGCATCGAGAGGCGCTCGCCGCGAATATCGGGGCGAAGCCCCGCCGCCTCCACAGCGGCGATGCATTGCTCCTTGGAAAGGTTGCCAAAGCCCGCCTGCAGGGCGTTGGGCAACGTCTTGCGGCGTTGCTCGAACGCGACGCGGATGGTCTTGCGGAACAGCTCGTCATCGCGGGGAACGAAGGGCTTTTGATCATGCAGGCGGATGCGCACCACGGCGGAGTTCACCGAGGGCGGGGGGAGAAAATCGCTTGCGGGCACCACGAAAAGGCGCTCTGCCACACCGTAGTAATTCAACACGGCGGTGATGGCACCGCAATCCTTGCCGCCCACGGGCGAGCAAAGGCGGTCAGCCACCTCGGATTGGATCATCACCGTGATGTTGTGGAAGGGAAGCCCACTTTCCAGCAGCTTCATCAGAATGGGGGTGGTGATGTAATAAGGGAGGTTGGCGCACACCGACACGCGCCCCTTTTCAAAATAGGGAGCGAGCAGGGTGGCAAGATCCGCCTTCATCACGTCCTCGTTGATGACGGTGACATTGTGAAATTCGTTGAGGGTGTATTTGAGTGCGGGGATGAGGGACTTGTCGATCTCCAGCGCCACCACGTTTTTGTAGCGCGCGCAAAGCTCACGCGTCAGTGTTCCGATGCCGGGGCCGATCTCAAGGATGGTCTCCTCTGCGCTGTCGGTGCAGTAATCGGCAATATCCTCGACCACCGCGCGGTTGGTGAGGAAGTTCTGACCGAACTCCTTGCGGAAACGAAGCCCGAAGGCCTGCATCACCGAGCGGACGGTTTTTTGATCACATAAATTCATAAAATGCTCTCTTTCAAAGTATAATACTCTAAATATTATATAGTCCGCGCGTGCAAAAGTCAAGGAAAAACGCGAAATGCAAAATTTTTTTGAAAAAATATCAAAAAAGGGGTTGCATTTTGAAAAAGAATGTGGTATAATACCATTTGTTGTGGCAATCGCCGCAGCTATGGAGGCATAGCCCAGATGGTTAGAGCGCATGCTTGACATGCATGAGGTCGTTGGTTCGATTCCAACTGTCTCCACCAAAACGAAAAAGGACGGCAACAGCCGTCCTTTTTCGTTTTTATCCAAGCCGCAGGCTTGGCATATCATCGCCGCGCGAAGTGCGGTGTATATCATCAAGGGCGGCGAGCCGCCCTTGTATCTCATCACGCGCCAGCGTGTATCCCGCCTGCGGCTTGATGATATACAACACTTCGTGTTGATGATATACCGCAACAAGTTGCGGATGATATACAATGCTTCGCATTGATGGTATACACGCCTTCGGCGTGATTGATGCGCGAGGATGCGAAAGGCTCTTGAATTACCTTGCAAAATATGATATAATACCCTCGAAGGGAGTGATTGTATGGCAAAAAACTATTTATTGATATATTCAGAGCTGCTTGCAACCGATATAGAATTGCTTTGCCAAAATATTAAAGCTCCTTCCAACACTCTTTTCCAGATTCGCAAAAGCTCAAGCAGTGTGTATGCGAATATCCGTGAAGCCAATTACGGACAGAGCAAGGCGGATATGCTTTCAAAATTTGAAATCGCGCTCAAAGAATGTAGCGAAACGGAAGGTTGGCTACAATTGTTGTTCAACACAAACAGCATTGATGAAGAAATGTATAAAAACTACAGAAATCTTTGTGGTCGTATCAGGCGAATTTTGATTGCGAGTTGTAAAACTTTGAAGGAGAATGCGAAATGAAAAAACTGTTATGCATCATTTTTTCTTGCGTGTTTTTGTTTTCCCTCACTTCTTGTGCATTTATTGACCGGTTACAAGGAGATATGAGTCAACTTGATTATAATGAAGAAGGCAATTTGCTATATAATGAGAGCACTTATTATCGTGCTGATGATCGTTTTGGGGTGAGAACAGGCGAAAACGATAAAGTTGTTGAGCTTGGTTGGCAATCTCAGTTTCCCTTCTTTTCCGATATGCACTACTACGCTTTTGATGAGGATAATCCGTTATTCATTTTTTGCGAAAATGGAGAATCTACGTTATACACTAAAGGTGTATACGTAAGATCGGATTACGATCTTTATACCCAAGTATATGCCGTAGAGAACTCAAATATCGAGATTCCTCTTGTATCGGCTATGACACAAAGTGACGTTGAAACTACAGCGATAGATCACGAAACGTATATATACCTGAAAATGTTTTTGAAAGATGATCCTCGCATACAAATAGAACTATCGGGTCCATATCAATATGATGATAATTGGTATTTTATACATATGGGTGAAACTTGGATCATAAGTGATGAATTTGTTGCAATGCTAATAGACAATAATATTGTTGGCGAATAATTTTGATCGCTGTTTGTTATAAGTTGAATTGGACACCTTTTGTTCGTTTTTACCTCTATTCAGACACCTTTTATCACGTTTAAGGCAAAAAACAAAGCAACCCAATCGGGTTGCTTTGTTTTTTATCCAAGCCGCAGGCTTGGTATATCATCGCCGCGCGAAGTGCGGTGTATATCATCAAGGGCGGCGAGCCGCCCATGTATCTCATCACGCGCCAGCGTGCATCCCGCCTGCAGCTTGATGATATACAACACCTCGTGCCGATTTCATGCCGCCTTCGGCTGATTAGAGTGTGAAGCGTGTACCCTTGCTTGTTAAGAACGGCATAGCGAAAAACAAAAGCGAAAACGAGATGGTGTTTCGTGAGCAAGACGTTATTTGGAATTTGATGTCAAATCCAACACTTTGTTTGTGGAAAATTAAAAACGAAAATTGGAAAAAGAAATAAAACAAATTGGAAAAACAAAAAAGCGGCACGATCTGTGCCGCTTTTTTGACGTTTTTGCGCAATTTTGTTATTTCTTGAGGAAATGTGCGCGGTAAATCTCGTACATCTCGTCCGGCGAGAGCACGTACGGGCTGTTCGTGTAGTTGCCCGCGCCGCAGATCAGCTTCACGCGGCGGTCGATCTCCTCCTCTGTGAAGGAAAGGTCAACGTTGGCAAGTCCCGGGAGGAGCGCCTTCATCAGCTTCGGGGTGGTGCCGATGTGCGCGGCGAAGGCCGCGATGCGCGCTTTGCCAAGCTCGGTTTTTTCATTGTACTCAATATAATCGCCCGCAAACACGGCGCACGCCTTGCCGTGCGGGATGCCGTCAAGCATCGTGATGCTGTAGCCCATCGGGTGCGGGAAGCCGGTGCCCGTGACGGAGATCGCCATGCCCGCGGCGGTCGCGGCGGCGATCAGCTGCTCGCGCATTTCGGGGGTGAACTGTGCGGGAGCTTGCGAGAGGACGTCCCAGAGCTCCTTGGCGGCGAAGAGTGCCGCTTGCTCGGAGAAAACGGTGGACTTGGGGGAAAGGTAGCTTTCCAGCGCGTGGGCAAACGCGTCCAGCGCGGTGCTGACGGTGGAGCCGTGAGAAAGGGAATAGGTGTAGCGCGGATCCACAAATGCAACACGCGGCCAAGCGTCACTTGCCTTGAAGGTCTTTTTGCGCTCGCCGTCGGGCAGGGTCAGGACGCTGTAATAGTTGACCTCGCTGCCCGTTCCTGCTGTGGTGGGGATGGCAATAAGAGGGAGCGTCGGATTTTTGCGCTTTGCTTCATCGTAAATATCCATCGGCTCAATGCCTTGGTTGGCGGCAAAGGCGGCAATCGCCTTGGAGGCATCCAACGGGGAGCCGCCGCCAATGCCGATGACGAAATCCGCACCGACCTTCGCGGCAAGCTTTCCGCCCTCAAAGCAGGTGAGCAGGGGCGGATTTTCCTGAATTTTGTCAAAAACGGTATAAGAAATGCCAAATTCGCCAAGGACGGCGGTCACGTCGGCAAGGGCACCGGACGCGATGGCAGAGTGCTTGCCCGTGACGATGAAGGCATGCTTGCCAAGGGCAAGGGATTTTTTGTTTTCGATCAGCGCGCGCTCGCCGAAAAACACGCGTGTGGGAAGGTAAAAGGATGCGTTCATTTTGGGTGTCTCCCTTCGTTTTGATGCCTTTATTGTATCACAGATGCAAAAAAAAGAAAAGTGTTTTTGGAAAAAGATTTTGCAGGGTGGCATTTTTGGTGGAAAAAGCCCCTTTTTTGCGATAAAATTCGACGAAAAAAGCAAGAAATAAAATTTTTTTAAAAAATGTGAAAAAATATTTGCATTTTATTATAATGTATGCTATAATGTGTTATATCAGGCGCGCCATGCGCGTCGCGCGACGAGACTGGCCCCTTTTCCGTGAGGGTGACCAAGGCCTTTTCTGGCATTTGAAATCGGAAAAAATAAAAATTTCGGGCTTTGTCCCGGGGGCACTCGGTGCCATATATGAGGATCTACATGAAAGAATTGTTTGAACGGCTGTTTTCCGGCAGCTATGCGTTGGAATATATTACCGCGCCCTTCCGCAATTTCGGCTGGCGCGATGCAGTGGATATTTTGTTGTTGGCCTCGCTTTTCTTTGCCGTGTTCTGCTACATTCGTGACAGGCGCGCGGGCAGACTTTTGTGGGGCATCGGACTTTTGGGTGCCGTGTACGGCATCAGCGTTCTGTTTGATTTTTACGGTCTGCGATTTGTGTTCAGCTCCTTCTTCAGCTACGGTCTGATCGCGCTGGTGATCATTTTCCAGCCCGAGATCCGCTCTGCCATGGAGCGCGTGGGCACGTTTTCCTTCCGCAAGCTCAAGAACATCGGTACCGAGGTGGTAAGAAGCCGCTCGGCGCTTTCCTCCGCCGCACTTGACGAGCTGGTGCTTGCCGTCAAGCACATGTCTTTTGCCAAGACGGGTGCCATCATCGCGATCGAGCGCTCGATCAAGATCGGCGAGTACGCGCAATCCGGCACGATCTTGGACGCGGATATCAGTGCCCGACTGATCCAGACGATCTTCTTTAACATGACCCCCCTGCACGATGGGGCCGTGATCATCCGCGACGGACGCATATTTGCCGCGGGCTGTAACTTGCCTCTGACGCAGAATATCGAGCCCATCAAGGACCTCGGTACGCGCCACCGCGCCGCCGTCGGCGCTTCTGAGGACAGCGATGCCATCATCATCGTGGTCTCCGAGCAAACGGGCATCATCTCGCTTGCCGTGCACGGTGAGCTGTACCGCAACTTTACCTCGGTTTCCCTGCGCCGCAAGCTTGGCGAGCTGCTTGGCATGCAGAAAACCGCACATGAAAACGATGAGGAAATGTAATGAGCGATAAGAAAATTTTACAGGAAAACGGCACGGAGCAAAAAAGCAGCGCGCCGAACGTGCACAAAAGGGTGTTTTCCACCCTTTTGGCGCTTGGCGTTTGCCTTGTGCTTGCGCTTTTTGTATGGATCGTTGTGATGAATGCAGAGGACACCTCCTGTGTGACCGTCCGCATCGTTGGGCCGAACGATATGGAATACGAGCTTTCCGATACCGACGTGGAGATCGAAGGCACCGTGGCGAAGCTCAAGGAGCTTGGCGTCATTGAGATCGTGGTTCCCGCAGGCACCGCCGCGGGCGTATACCGTGTGACAGACGTGGATCTTGGCCTGCCGGACGGCGTCCGTGTGGTGGAAGAGTGGGAAGCCCTGCTTACCATCAAGGCGAAGTGATATGGAAGGGAAATTCAGTATGTGGCTCCTCTCGGACATCCGTGTACCGTTTGATGCTCCGGACGAGGAGGTTTTACGAATAGCCATGACGAAAATGAAGCACGCGCGGGTGACTGCGCGGCTTCATTTTCGCATTTATAAAAAGTCTTTGGATGCGCGGCGCAAAAATGCGATCGTAAAGGTCTGCTCGGTGCTGGCGCAAAGTGTGGAGCCGCTTGCGCTCTCGCCCGCCGCTCTGCAGCGTGCGGGCGCGAGGCCCTTTGTGCTTGCCGCCCCCGAGGTGGTGCGCGGCACCGCACCGCTTGCCGCCCGTCCGCTTGTGGTCGGGATGGGCCCTGCGGGCCTTTTTGCGGCGCTTTTGCTGGCGGAGCACGGCTATGCGCCCGTGATCATCGATCGCGGGGATGACGTGGAGGCCCGTGCCGCGGCGGCTGAGCGCTTCCGCAATTTCGGCGTGCTGGATACCGAAAGCAATATTCAGTTCGGCGCGGGGGGCGCGGGGACCTTTTCCGACGGGAAGCTGGTCACGCGCGTCAACGACCCGCTTTGCAACTACGTGCTGTCGCGCCTGGTGGAGTTCGGCGCCCCCGCCGAGATCGAGCAAAAGGCGAAGCCCCACGTGGGCACAGACGTCTTGCGCGTGGTGGTGGATCGGATGCTTTCCCGCATCCGCGAGCTTGGCGGCACGGTGTGCTATCGCACCAGATTAGAGGATTTTTCCTGCCGTGAGCAAAGTGTCCTTGTGCGCACAAGCGCGGGCGAGCTTGAGGCGGGCGCAGTGCTGCTCGCCATCGGTCACAGCGCACGCGACACCTTTCAGATGATTTTGGGGAAGGGCCTTTTTGTAGAACCGAAGCCCTTTTCCGTCGGTGTGCGCATTGAGCATTTGCGCGAGGATATTGACCGCGCCCTTTACGGGAATCTGGCGGGGCATCCCGCGCTCGGCCCCGGCGAATATACGCTTTCCGACACCACGGGCGCGCGCGGCGTGTATACGTTTTGCATGTGTCCCGGCGGTGAGGTCGTGACGGCCGCCTCCGAGGAGGGAGGCGTGGTGGTCAACGGCATGAGCTATCACGCGCGGGATGGGAAAAATTCCAACGCCGCCGTGGTGGTTTCCGTTCTCCCCTCTGACGTGGGGGGCGGTGTAGAGGACACCATCGCGTTTCAGCGCGAGATCGAGCGCGCGGCTTACCGCGCGGGCGGCGGTGATTACGTGGCCCCCGTGCAGACGGTCGGTGACTTTCTTGCGGGAACGCGCGGTGCCACACCTTCGCGCGTGAGCCCCACCTACGGTGGCGGGCGTGTGCGCACGGCAGATCTGCATGAGGTATTGCCCCCCTTCGTTTGTGACACGCTTGCGGCGGGCATTCGCTCTTTTGATAAAAAGCTCAGCGGCTATGCCGCTCCCGACGCGTGGTTGACGGGGGTGGAGAGCCGCACCTCCTCGCCCGTCCGTATTCTGCGCAACGAGGCGCGTACGGCACCGGGCTATCCCTTGCTTTACCCCGTGGGGGAGGGCGCAGGTTACGCGGGCGGCATCACCAGCGCCGCGCTGGACGGCTTACACTCCGCGCTTGCCATGATGGCACGTTTTGCACCAATCAGAAAGGAAATGTAAATGATGGAACAGCTGCATAAAGAAAAAATATGGGCGTTGCGGGAAACGGTTGCGGTGTCGGATGAGGAGATCTTATCTCTTTCCGCGCAGATCGGTCTTTCTCCCGTTTGTGCGCGCCTTCTGTACCATCGCGGGTACCGTACGGCCGAGGCGGTGCGGCGTTTCCTTTCCTGCGAGGATACCGATTTTCACAGCCCCTTTTTGCTGAAGGACGTACAGCCCGCCATAGCGCGTATCCGCGCGGCCGTGGAAGCACACGAGAAGATCGTGATTTACGGCGATTACGACGTGGACGGCGTGACATCTGTGAGCATGCTGTACCTTTACCTCAAGGACAAGGGCGCTGATATCGGATATTATATTCCCAGCCGCGCGGGGGAGGGCTACGGCCTTTCCTGCACCGCGCTGGATAAGCTTGCCGCCAAGGGGGTGAGCTGTGTGATCACGGTGGACACGGGCATTACCGCCTGTGAGGAGGCGGAATACGCCCGCTCGCTTGGCATCGATATGGTCATTACCGACCACCACGAATGCCGCGCCACGTTGCCGAATGCGGCCGCCGTGGTCAACCCCCACCGCCCCGATTGCCCCTATCCCTTCAAGGAGCTGGCGGGCGTCGGTGTGGTCTTTAAGCTGATCGCCGCTTACGAGTGCACGCTGGGTGCTGAAAAGGGCGAGAAAGAGATCGAGGGCGTGCGCCGCGTGTCGGCGCGCTTTGCCGACCTTGTGGCCATCGGCACGATCGCGGACGTGATGCCCATTACCGACGAAAACCGCCTGATCGTGACGCTTGGCTTGCGTCAGATCGAGCGCACCGAGCGCGTGGGGCTTGCCGCCCTTCTGGACGAGGCATCCGCCACGCAAAGCGGAAAGCCGCAAAAGCGCCGCAAGATCACCTCCTCCTTCATCGGCTTCGGGCTTGCGCCCCGCATCAACGCGGCGGGCCGCATGAGCGAGGCATCGCTTGCCGTCGAGCTGTTGCTTGCCGAAACGCACGAGGAGGCGGCGAGAATGGCCGCCGAGCTTTGCGAGATCAATCGCATGCGCCAGGCAGAAGAAAATACCATCGCCGAGCAGGCCTATCGCCGCATCGAGGAGGAATTTGACCCCGAGACCACGCGCGTGCTGGTGCTGGAGGACGACCACTGGCGTCAGGGCATTATCGGTATCGTTTGCTCGCGTATTACCGAGCGCTACGGCCTGCCGTCCATCCTTGTTTCCTTTGACGGCGCGACCGAGGGCTTTGACAGCCCCGACGATCTCGGCAAGGGCTCGGGGCGCAGTGTGAAGGGGATGAATCTGGTGGAGGCCCTTACCGACAGCGAGGAGCTGCTGGTCAAATTCGGCGGGCACGAGCTTGCCGCAGGGCTTACAATCCGCCGCGATCAGCTGGACGCCTTCCGCGCGCGCATCAACAAATACGCCGCAAAATGCCTGCCCGAGGGGGGCGTTTCCACGCGCCTTGAGGCAGATCTGGAGCTCCCCGCACGATACGTGACGTTGCCCCTTGCCGAGGAGCTTTCCCGTCTGGAGCCCTTTGGCATTGCCAACCCCGTGCCGCACTTTATCCTGCGTGACCTCACGCTGGAGCGCGTGAGTGAGCTTGGCGGCGGCAAGCACCTCAAGCTGCAGGTAAGCGCCGACGGCATCAGTCTTGTGGCCATGTTATTTTCCACACCGCGCTCGCGCTTCCCGTACAGGGAAGGGGACCGCATCGACCTGCTGGCCACCGTGGACGTCAACGAATTCCGCGACGTGCGCACGGTACAGCTGATCGTGCAGGATTTCAAGCCCTCCGCTTGCTTTGTCGGCGAGTGCGACGCGCTTAGTGAGCGCTATGTCGCCGTCCGTGCGGGCGCGTCCTTCTCGGCCGAGGAGGATTTTGTGCCGAGTCGCGATGATTTTGCGCGCGTTTATACCGTACTGCGCCGCGAGTTCCGTCAAGGGAGAGATCTTTTTCCCGAACGCTCGTTGCTTGCACTGATCAACGCGGGCGGCGCGGCACATATCAATTACGTAAAGCTGAAATATATTTTGGAGATCTTCCACGAGCTGCAGATCTGCGGCGTGGAGGAAGTCGAAAAGGGCATTTACCGCTTCGACGTGTATTTCAACGCCTCCAAAACCAATATCGAAAAATCCTCTATTCTCAAAAAAATGAAAAGCCAATGTAAGGGCTGAAAGGGGGAAGCCGATCATGTCTTCGGGTGAGATCCATACGACACATACCGCCGCAGAGCGCTTATTTGAGGCGCTGGCGGCCTCGTCGAATCATTATAATTTAAAGAAGATCCGCGCGGCGTACGAATACGCCGCCGAGCTGCACGAGGGGCAGATGCGCCAGAGCGGCGAGCCCTACATCTCGCACCCGCTTGCGGTGGCGGAGATCGTGGTGTCCTTGGGGCTTGACTCGGACTCGATCTGTGCGGCGCTGTTACACGACACCGTGGAGGACTGTGCCGACAAGACCAACCTAAAGGAGCTGGAAAAGCGCTTTGGCGAGGATGTGGCTCTGATCGTGGACGGTCTTACCAAGATCGTGATCCTGCAGGTCGAGGACAAGGAGGAGGGGCACATCGAGACCCTTCGTAAGATGCTGCTTGCCATGTCGCGCGACGTGCGCGTCATTTTCATCAAGCTGTGCGACCGCTTGCATAACATGCGCACGCTGGACGCCAAATCCGAGGAAAAGCAGCGCACCACGGCGCTGGAGACGATGTACGTTTACGCGCCGCTGGCGCACCGTCTCGGTATCCAGCGCATCAAGCAGGAGCTGGAGAACCTCAGCTTGCGCTATCTTGACCCCTACGGCTATAAGGAGGTCAAGGACGACGTGGAGGCCAAGTACGGCCGCCATACCGATTTTGTCGAGCAGATCCGTAAGGAGGTTGGCGACAAAATGCGGGAAAACAACATCAATTTCACGCTGGAGGGGCGCATCAAGTCGGTATACAGCATCTACAAGAAGATGTATACGCAAAACAAGAGCTTTGACGAGATCTACGACTTCTACGCGCTTCGTATCATCGTGGACACCGAGCTGGAGTGCTATACCGCGCTCGGCCTTGTGCACGAGATGTATAACTCGATGCCCGGCCGCTTCAAGGACTATATTTCCACCCCCAAGCCCAATTTGTACCGCTCCCTGCATACCACGGTCATCGGGCGCTACGGCATCCCCTTCGAGGTGCAGATCCGTACCCGTGAGATGCATCACGTGGCAGAGTACGGTATCGCCGCGCACTGGAAGTACAAGTCGGGTGCCGAGGGCAAGGCGGAGATGGACAAGAAGCTGGAGTGGGTCTCGCGCCTCATTGAAAGCGAGGGCGATACCCGCGACCCCGACGAGTTCATGAACGTTTTCAAGACCGACGTGTTCCAGGACGAGACCTTCGTCTTTACCCCGAAGGGGGACGTGATCACACTGCCGCAGGGCGCCACGGTCATCGACTTCGCCTACGCCATTCACTCGGCGGTGGGCAACAAAATGGTGGGCGCCAAGATCAACGGTATGATCGTGCCCATTGACCGCGTGCCGCGCAACGGCGAGATCGTGGAGATCATCACCTCGGGCTCTTGTAAGGGCCCCAGCCGCGACTGGCTGAACATTGTCAAAACGGGCGGCGCACGCGCCAAGATCCGTCAGTGGTTCAAGAAGGAAAAGCGTGCCGATAACGTCGTGGTCGGCCGCGCCGCCATTGAGATGGAATGCAAGAAATTCGGCCGTCCCGCTACCGAAGCGCAACGCACCGAGGTGGTCACGGCGCTTGCCGCACGCGCGGGCTTTGCCAGCGCAGAGGATCTGTATAACACCATCGGCTACGGCGGTATCACCGTTTCCAAGATCGCCACGCGCTTGCGCGAGGAGTTTGACCGCGTGGTGCGCCCCGAGGAGCGCGAGCAGGTGCAAAAGCCCCTGGAGGCCGAGGATATCCGCGTGGCGCCCACGCCCCGCCACATCAAGCACAACAGCGGTATCGTGGTGGACGGCGAGCACGGCTGTGCCGTGAAGTTTGCCAAGTGCTGTAACCCGTTGCCGGGCGACAGCGTTATCGGCTTTATCACCAAGGGCTTCGGCATTTCCATCCACAAGGTGGATTGCCCCAACGTGGAGGCGGGGATGAAGAAGCTGGAGGACGCCGACCGCTGGGTCGAGGCACACTGGGAGAATGACGGCAAGGGCCGCGAGGCCGACGTTTACGAGGCATTGGTGCAGATCCACGCTTACAGCAGTCTTACCATCCTTGCCGAGATCACCATGGCGCTGGCCGACATGAAGGTGCTTTTGCTGCAGATCAACACCCAGAAGAAAAACGACGGGCGCATGGTCATCAATCTGAAGATCAGCTGTAAGAACGTCGATCACTATCACTCCATCGTTTCCCGTCTCAAGGGGCTGCAGGACGTGATCGCGATCGAGAGAGGTTACTCATGATCGCGGTATTGCAGCGCGCGAAGCGCGCCGCCGTACGCGTCGAGGGTGCCGTCACAGGCGAGATCGGCAAGGGATTGCTCGTCCTTTTGGGCGTGGCAGAGGGGGATAGCGAAAAGGAGGCCGAGATGCTGGCCGCAAAGGTGCTTCGCTGTCGCATTTTTGAGGACGAAAACGGCAAAATGAACCGCAGCGTCACCGACGTTTCGGGCGGTGTGCTTGTCGTATCCAATTTCACCCTGCTTGCCAACTACCGCCGCGGCAACCGCCCCGATTTCATGGGCGCGGCCGCACCCGCACGCGCAAACGAGCTGTATACCTATTTCACCGCGCTTGTCCGCCGTGAGGTGGACGAGGTGGGGACGGGCGTCTTTGGCGCGGAGATGGAGGTCGAGCTTGTGGGCGACGGCCCCGTCACCATCGTGATGAACACGGACGTATTAAAACAATCGAAAAAGGAGAGCTGAGCATGAAGCTCTATGTAACGGGTGGCGTAAACGAGTATTACGTCCAGACCCTGTGTATGATATTTTTTCCGGGCGAAAAATTCTCCGGTGAGGAGAAAGAGGGCGCGCCCGTGATGTGGATGGACGTGACCGAGGATGACAACGAGGTCATCGCCGCCGCGCGCCTTGTCTATCGCGGTAAGGAAACGCGCGCCACCAAGATCTACACTTTTGATGAGGAGAATACCAAGGACCGCACGCGCAAGATCGCCGTGGGGCACGCGGTGCTGTCCTCGGCGGGGGAAATGATGCATTACCGCCCCTCCTGGGGCATGCTGACGGGCGTGCGCCCGTCCAAGGTCGCGACTGAGCTTTTGCTCAAGGGAATGAGCAAAACACAGGTGCGCAAAAAGCTTGCCACACAGTATCAGGTGTTCGCCAAGAAGGCGGCGCTTGCCACCGACGTGGCCCTCCGCGAGCAGAAGATCATCGGCACCCCCGACAAGCGGGATTGCAGTGTGTATATCTCGATCCCGTTCTGTCCCACAAGATGCTCCTACTGCTCCTTCGTTTCCTATACCTCCAAGCGCCTTTTGTCTCTGATCCCCGAATATCTGGTGCTTTTGTGCCGTGAGATCCGTCAGAAATTCACCACCATCAAACAGCTGGGGCTTCGCGTGCTTTCCGTGTATATCGGCGGCGGCACGCCCACCATCCTTACGGAAGAGCAGCTGGAGACGTTGCTTTCCACCGTGGCGGAGTGCACGGACGTGTCTGCGCTTCTGGAGTACACGCTGGAGTCGGGCCGTCCCGATACCATTACCGAGGAGAAGATGCGCCTTGCCAAAAGGTACGGTGTGACGCGCGTGTGCGTCAATCCGCAAACGCTTTGTAACGAGGTGCTGAGGGGTGTTGGCAGATGTCACTCTGCCGAGGATTTTTACCGTTCCTATGATATTGCGCGCAACGCGGGCATAGATTGTATCAATACCGATCTTATCGTGGGACTGCCGGGCGACACCTTTGAGAATTTCTCCGACAGCTTTGAGCGCATTCTGGAGCTTGCACCCGAAAATATCACGGTACACACCTTCTGCGTGAAAAAATCCGCAGAGATCCTGCGCGAGGGGAAGCGCGTATATAATCTGCGTGGCGGCGATGCCGGCAAGTGCGTGGATTATTCGCAGATCCGCGCAATGGAGCAGGGGTATGCGCCGTACTATATGTACCGTCAGAAAAACATGGTGGGCAATTTTGAAAACGTGGGCTTTGCCAAGGAAGGCAAGGAGTGCCTTTACAACATCTATATGATGGAGGAGGTACACTCAATCTTCGCCGCGGGTGCGGGTGCAGTCACCAAGCTTGTGGACTATGCCGCACTGCAAAGCGGCAAAAAATCCGTGATCGAGCGTTTGTTCAACCCCAAGTACCCTTATGAATATCTGGAGGGGGACGGGGGAGCCAAGCAGGCCGATGAGATCGTAAAATTCTACGAAGAGCGGGGGATCTGACGCCCGCCTTCGGCAAGAGGTGATACGATTTGTCGCGGGATGCCGCCACTCCTGAAAAAAAGGCATTGATGAGGGGCGTGCTGGTGCTGATACCGGCCGCCCTTTTTGCCAAGATCGTGGGGATGTTCTATAAGATCCCCTTGCTTTTCATCGTGGGTGTGGAGGGGATGGCCTATTTTCTGGCCGCCTACCACGTGTATTCGTTTTTGTTCGTGCTGTCCGCCACGGGATTGCCCACGGCGCTTTCCCTGCAGATCTCGCGCGCCGTGGCCGCAGGGCGGGGAAGGGCCGCAGGGCGCATATTTTTTGCGGCGCTGTTGCTTTTTCTTTCCCTTGGGCTTTCGGGTACGCTGCTGCTTTTCTTTTTTGCGCCGCAGATCGCCGCGCATCTTGCCATGGGGGACGCCGCGGCGGCGATCGCCGCCATCTCGCCCGCCTTATTGCTTGCCGCCTTTTCGGGGGCGGTGAAGGGCTTTTTTCAGGGGCACAACCGCATGGGCCCCACCGCGCTTGGCGAGGTGCTGGAGGCCGCGGGAAAGCTTGGCTTTGGGTTGTTGTTCGCCCTTTTGGCAAGGCGCGCGGGGTACGACACGCCGCGCGTGGCCGCCTGTGCCGTCCTTGGCATCACGGCGGGGATGGCACTGTCCGCCATGGCGCTGCTTATGGCATTGCTTTGCTTTCGTGGGGAGAGGGTGAGAGGGAAGTGCGACCTGCCCCCTTACCGTCAGCTGTTTTCCGAGCTTGTGCGCGTGGCGCTTCCCATCACGCTGGGGGCCGCCATGATGAGCGCGGTGAGCTTGCTTGACACCGCCCTTATTTCCGCCCGCTTGCAAACTGCGGGCTTTCCCGCAGAGATCGCCAACGCCATGTACAGCAGCTACGGCAATCTGGCCATTCCGCTGTATAATCTGGTGCCCTCCCTGCTCGCACCCGTCACGCTTGCGCTGATGCCCTTGCTTGGCGCCGCGGTACAACAAAAAAATCGGGAAAGCGCCGGCGCCACGCTGACAAGCGCCTTGCGCATCAGCGCGCTGTTTGCGATCCCCGCCTCGCTTGGCCTTTCCTTTTTCGCGCGCCCGCTTCTGGAGCTTGTTTTTTACGGGCAGAGCGACGCTATCGCAGTGGCCGCCCCCTTGCTTTCCGTGCTGGCGCTGTCGGTGTTGCCCGCCTCGCTTGTCACGTTGACGGGGGGCGCCCTGCAGGCCACGGGGCACACGCTGCTGCCCGTACTGGCAACGGGGGCGGGAGCCCTTGTCAAGCTGGTGGTGGAAAGCGTGCTTTTGGTGCATCCGCGCTTTTTGCTGATGGGTGCGCCCGTCAGCACGCTTTGCTGTACCCTTACGGTGCTGTTGATCGAATGGATCGCGCTTTCGCGCGTTTGCCCGTTTGCGCTCTCCCCGAAAAATCTTTTGCGCCCGCTTTTGGCTACCATGCCCGCGCTGCTGCTCGGCGGCGCGCTTTACTTCCTTTTGCGGCTTCGCGTGGGGGATAGCGTGCTTTTGATGCCCCTTGTGCTTTTTGTGGTGTGCGCCGCGTTGCTTTTCTTTGCGCTCGGCTTTCGTGCCGTGGAGAAAAACGATCTTTGCGCCCTGCCGATGGGGGAGAAGCTTTGCTTGGTTTTGGAAAAATATAAATTGATAAAATAGAGGAAAATAAAATGGAACAAAAGGAAAACATCAAACAAATTCTGCAAAAGCGCGCATATAACGCCGAGGACCTTGTCAAAATAGTAGAGATCCTGCGCGCGCCGGGCGGCTGCCCCTGGGACAGAGAGCAGACGCACGAGAGCATCCGCAACGATCTCATCGAGGAGACCTACGAGGTGATCGAGGCCATCGACAAAAAGGATCCCGCCCTTTTGCGTGAGGAGCTGGGCGACGTGCTGCTGCAGGTCGCCATGCACGCCGAAATGGAGCGCGAGGAGGGCAGATGCACTTTTGACGACATCGCCAACGACGTGTGTGTGAAGATGATCCACCGCCATCCCCACGTATTCGGTGACGTGCGGGCGGACACCTCGGCTGAGGTGCTTTCCAACTGGGAGGTCATCAAAAGCGAGGAGAAAAAGCGTGAGAGCGTGACGGATAAGCTCAATGCCATCCCGCGCCAGTTTCCCGCACTGATGCGCGCCGTGAAGGTGGGAAAAAAGGCATCCGTGATGGATTTCCCCAACGCCGAGAGCGTGGCGGATAAGGTCGCGGAGGAGCTACAGGAAGTGCGCGAGGCGATGGCCACGGGTGACGAGACGCAGATCACCGAGGAGATCGGGGATCTTCTGTTGACGGTGGCAAGTCTTGCGCGCAAGCTGCACGTCAATGCCGAGATGGCGCTCACCGCCGCCACGGACAAGTTTATCGCCCGTTTTGCCGCCGTGGAGGCGGCTGTGCTTGCGGATGGCGCCGATTTTTCCGCCCTTTCCGACGAGGAGCTGGACGTTTATTGGCAAAAAAGCAAAAAAAATCACGTTGATTAACAAAAATTGGGGATTTTTCTTATCAAACCTATTGATTTTTTTGCATTAATGTGGTAAAATATACCTAACGAGGGGAAATATAACCCGTTTCCTATCGTGTAAAATAACGAAAGGATGTAATCCCATGAACAAAGCAGAATTGATCCAGGCCGTTGTCGCTAAGAGCGGTCTTTCCAAGAAGGACGCTGAGGTAGCTCTTGCTGCCGTTATCGACTCCGTAACCGAGGCATTGAAGGCCGGTGAAAAGGTTGCTCTTGTTGGCTTTGGTACTTTTGCTGTGAAGGCACGCGCTGCCCGCACCGGCAAGAATCCCCAGACCGGCGAAGCAATCGAGATCCCTGCTTCCAAGGTTCCCGCCTTCGTGGCAGGCAAGGCACTGAAGGATGCCATTCAATAAAAGAACGCGGCGGGGGTAAGCCCCGCCGCTCTTTTTCGAGGTAAGCTATGAGATTGGATAAATATTTGAAGGTCACGCGCATCATCAAGCGCCGCACCGTCGCCAACGACGCCTGTGACGCCGCGCGTGTCAGCGTCAACGGTCGCCCCGCAAAGGCCTCCTATGACGTGAAGGAAAACGATATCATCGAGGTGGGCTTTGGCGGCCGCACGCTCAAGATCCGCGTGCTCTGCGTCAAGGAGATCGTGGGCAAGGCGGACGCCGCCGCACTTTACGAGGTCATCGAATAAAACACCCCCGCGCCGCATATATTGTAGCAAAAAACAAGGGGGAGCAATATGGCGGAGAAGGGAATACAGGAAGAAAAAAAGCACGCGCTGTCACTCACGGCGCGCGAGGTGCTCAGCGTCTGCGGCGTCACACAGGTGGACAGCTTTGACGAGCAAAGCGTTGTGTTGCACACCGACTGCGGCGAGCTGGCCATAGAGGGCACCGACCTTCACGTCGGCACCCTGGATATGGCACGCGGCGTGGTGGAGGTAACGGGACACGTTTCCGCCTTGTATTACGGCGAGGGCGCGACCGCCAAGCGCGGGTGGCGCACGCGGCTGTTCGGCTGATGGAGATCTATCCGTACAGACAGCTGCAGGCGCTTCTCTCGGCCTTTTCCACGGGGCTTTTTTTCGGCTTTTTGTGGGAGATCGTGCAGGCCGCACGCGTGCTGATCGGCGCGTATTTGCCTCCCGCTGACATGCAGGCACGCTACCGTCGGCCCTTGCCGCTTTTGCCGACGGGGGTGCCTTTTCCAAAGGGCATGGGGCGGCGCGCCTTTCGTGCGGTGGTCGTTTTCCTTGGCGACGTGCTGTACTGCCTTTGCTTTTGCGTTGCCATCGTGCTGCTTTTGTACCGCTTTGAGGACGGCGCGTGGCGCATTTCCGTGGTGGTTTCCGCTTTTTTGGGTCTTGCGCTCTTTCGCACCCTCGCCGCACGCTTTTGTGCGCGGGCGAACGCGTATCTGGCCTATTTTCTGGCGGTTTTGTACTTATATATCAAAAAATGTGTGTGTTGGCCCATTCGCGCGCTTGGCGGTCTTCTCAAGCGTTTTTTGCTTCGCCCCG
The DNA here is from genome assembly GCA_015064415.1 of Oscillospiraceae bacterium. Classification (GTDB taxonomy): domain Bacteria; phylum Bacillota; class Clostridia; order Oscillospirales; family CAG-272; genus Firm-07. The sequence goes on from SVSG01000027.1 coordinate 25,081, forward strand.
CAGCAGGGGCGGTCGCAAAAATGCGAAGACGGCATCTGTCCCGCGTTTCCGCGGCGCTTTGCCGTGCCCAGCTGAGGGCGGCGGCGTGCGGCCGACTTTACGGTGTGGAAGGAGAAAATGCTGATGTCAAAAAGAAAGCTCACCCCCATGCAATGGATCATTCGGGTGCTGATCGTGCTGCTGTTTTGCGTGGCGGTTTTCGTCGCCTTCGGACGGCTGATCGAGTGGAACGAGGAGCAAAAAAAGATCGAGGAGCTGGAAAAGCAAAAAGAGGAGCTGCAGCAAGGCGCGGGGCAGAGTGATTGAGCGCTTTGCAAAATGCTTGTATAAATCCCCCCCAAGATGCAAAAACTGGTGATAGCGCATCTGGAAAGGGGGATGGAGCCATGTCGTCTATATTGGCAGACCTGATCGGCCGCAAGTGCATCGTGAAAACCGAGGACGAGGAGTACCTGACGGGAAGTCCGGACGTACCCTGTCGCATCACGGGCACGGACGGGGAGTGGATCAAGGTCACGTTCGTGGACCCGGTGGGAGGTCGCATGTCGCGCCTTTCACGCGTGGATTACCTTGTGGACATCACGGTATTTGAGGAATAAGAAAAGGGATTTGGCCATCGGCCAAATCCCTTTTCTTACTCTTTCAGCGCGGCAAAGATTCGCTCGGCGCGCGCGGCGATCTCGGCAGCTTCTATTTCGGTTGCGGTGCGCAGTGCTTTCTTTTTTGGCAATCCCCACACACCAAAAATGCGCGGCCCCCACCACGTGCCGTATGCAGTCGGCGCGAATACGCCCCGCAAAATGGAGAGCGCGGCCTTTTTCGGCTTCATGAAAATGATCTTCATCGGGTGCTTGATCAGGGCAAAGATCGGTTTGGGATAGTGCGCGGTGATGCCCGTGAAGCTGATGCCGGGATGGGTGATGGCAAGGGTAACGTCCTGCTCGTTTTTAAAAAGCTCAAACAGTGCAAACATCAGGTAACGCTTGGCGTTTCCGTACACCAGCGAGGCGCGGCGGCGCGTGGAAAAATCCACGTCGGCGGGGTCGGATCTCGCGTAATCGTGCGCAATACTGCCGACCGCGACCACGCGCCCGCGGCGGGCGCGCAGGGTGGGCAACAGCTCACGGATGAGGTAATAGGGCGAGGCAAAATTGATCTGAAACACGTTGTCAAGCCCCGTGTCGCACGTGTGCCGCGGGATGGCGTACGCGCCCGCGTTGTGGATGAACGCGTCCACGGGGAGGGTGTTCAGCTTTTCACTTGCCGCGCGCACGCTCTCCATTTGCGCAAGATCGACCGGAAGGCACTGTACGCGAAGCCCCGCGTGGTCGGCAAGCAGCTCCTCGCGCAAGGCACCCGAGCGCGCAGGATTGCGGTCCATCAGTACAAGGGCGGCACCAAGCTCTGCCAGATAGTGGCACAGCGCCCGCCCGAGGGCGCCCGTCGCGCCCGTGATCGCCACAGTCTTGCCCGCAAGCGACGCGGTATTGGCGGCGAGCCATTTTTTTACCGACATGATCGCACCTCCTTTGCTTGTTTTCTCTTATTATACACCTTTTTCGCCGCGTTGGCAAGCACCAATATTGACACGGGGCGCGCGATGCGGTATAATAAAGCAAACGTCACGGAAAAGCGAGGGAAAGGTATGAGATTTCGCTATTTCAATCCCAATCTTTGCGGCACACAGACCGAGGATTGCGTGAAAAGGGCCATCGTCGCGGTGACGGGCTTCTCCTACACGCGGGTCCAGCGCGAGCTTAACGCCTACAAGAAAATTACGGGGGCAAAAGCCTTCAACGCGTCGCACAATCCTCACCGCTACGCGGAGGAGGTGCTGGGGGCGAAAAAGCTGGCCGTGCCGAGTCACACGACAGTCGAGAGCTTTTGCAAGGCCCACCCGCACGGCAGATACATTCTGGACATGAAGGGGCATTGGAGCTGTTGCATCGAGGGCGAGGTGTATGACACGTGGGATTGCGGGGAAGAGATCTTGAATTTTGCCTATGAGGTCAGCACAACGCCGTATAGCCCGCCCGACCTTGCACATCAGATCTTCAAGTATTGCTGTACGTCAAAGCGGGTGTCCGAGAGCGAGACCTGTATCCGCATCTATGACGGCAACGGCACTTTTGTTGAGCGCAGGATCCCCACCGCCCTTACGGCGGGGTACGTGCTTTGCCTGCAACACAGCAACTATCGGTATATCGACCTTGATTGAAAAAGCGCAGAGCGGTAAGCTCTGCGCTTTTTGGCGCTGTTCAGATCTGCACGAAGGTGTCCGCGTCACTTTGATACAGGTATGCGCGATAGCGGCAGCGATCCTCGTCGCTTTTCAGCTTGCAGTCGCCGATGATCAGCAAAAAAGGCTCGCTTTTGGTCAGCGCCCACGCTTTGACGTCCTTCAAGCTTTTGGCCAGCTTTTTCATCACCTTTTCGCGCGGATATCTGTTTTCGTCTTGGGGCAGATAGCCGATCACCACGCGCAAGGGGCATGCAATGTGCGCAAGCTTCACCACCTCGTCCGCCCACAGCCGATAATCGTTTTCGTGCTCGATGGCAAGCTCCAGATTCCACGTGTAGCTTTGCAGAGAGCGATGCAGGGAGTGTTTCTCCTCTTTTTTCGCGTAGCCGATCAGATCGATGCGGTAATACTCGCGCTCGGGCACGTAACCCATGCGCTCCTCCACCACTTCGCTGAGCTTTTTCAGCATGCACGCGGTGAAGGCCTTTGGGGTTTCCCATTTCTCCTTCAGTTCTTCCGCGCCCGCGATCGCCTCTTGAAAATACTCCCAGAATTGTTGTGCTTTTCCTTGCATGTTAAAGTTCCTCCTTCGTGATAATGGTTGACAAGCTCATTATATCGCATTTTGGCGGATTTTGCAAGCGTTATGCGACGTTTCGGGGACATAACTTGTGCTAAAATGAATACAACACAAAAAGATAGCGTGACGTCGGAGCAACGAAAAGGAGAAAATATGGAAATCAGAACGATCGATTATGTGCCCCACTTCGGGATCGGATTGCAAGAGAGTGGCGTGTGCCTTTTTCATGACCTTGTGAAGCTGGATCGCGGCAATCTGATCTGCCTTGCCGCCCGCCCCGGTATGGGAAAGACCGCGCTTGCGTTGCATATGGCGCTGGAATATGCCGAGAAAAGCGGCAAAGCCGTGTTCATTTTTTCGATGGATCTTACGGCAGAGCAGCTCTACGAGCGCATGATCTCGGCGCTGTCCGGCGTGGAGACGCGCTGTGTGCGGGAGCGTCGTTTTGCGGAGCGGGACGGGGCGCGAGTGCGTAAAGCCATCGAAAAGCTGCGCAAGCTCCGCGTGATCATTGAGGATGACAAGACGCTGACGGTGCGACAAATGCTGGAGCGTGCGCAAGGGGTGGACGCGCTGGGGGCTGTGATCGTGGATGCGCCGCAGCTGATGGGGGAGGGCGAGATCGGTGCCGAGAACTGCCGCGCGCTGCGAAGCTTTTGCGCAAGAAAGAATTTGCCCGTTGTGTTCACCTATCCCCTCGACCGCAGCGTGGAAAAGCGCAAGGATAAGCGGCCGCGCCTGCAGGACGTTGCCGCGCACGTGGGGCGGGATGCGGACACGGTGCTTTGCCTTTACCGTGACGAGTATTATCATTTTTTCGCCAAGGATCACAGCAGTGCCGAGCTTATCCTTGCAAAGAACAGATACGCCACGCCCGCCACCGTTTTGCTGGAATGGTGCGGCCGCTGCAGCAAATTCGGCGAACTGCCGCGCGAGCACATGGCGTGATGGAGTGCCGCGGTAGAAGGGAACGGAGTATTTCGCGCGCGGCGCGAATATACCCGCACCCTGCGCCTGCACAAAGCACGGCCTCCCCCGTAGGAACATTTGCCCCCGCGGGGCAAAAAACAAATGCCCGGGCCGCTTACAAGCAAGCTTGACGCGCTCCCTTGGCATTTGTCGCACTCCTGCGCGTTGCAAAGCAACGCGCCTTGTTCGATTCGGATACGGGCCGACAAAAAGAAGAACGCCCCCAATTGGGGGCGTTCTTCTTTTTGGTGAAGCGGACGATTGAATGTCCGAACTATTTGCCATATATTCAATTTCATCGGATGTGGGGATATTGATTGGCTTATCGTCAAAAGTAAGAATCAGCTTGATGTAATCGTCATAAACGAATATCGCTTTGACAAGCCCGTCAATCAAACGCTCCTTATTTTTCTCAAATCGGAGATCGAGATTTCGAAACTTATGCAGCGTGAACAGAATGAAGTCCTTCGTGATTTTCGCTCTCTTGGCTTCCTCCAGTTTGATGTTCAAGGTGATTTTTTCTTCCTCCGCCTCAAGCTCTTCCAAGCGGGATTTGGTGGAACGAGTGACCACGCCCTTCTCGATAGCCTTCATAATGTTGTCGATAGAATCCCGAACCTCCTTCAGCTGAGCCTCCAAAGCAAGAACCATTTCGTCGTCCTCGTTCAAGAGAGCCATCACACCATCAGCCATATCGCTGAGGAGCTTATCATTAGAAACAACTCCCCGGAAATGAAAGAGCTTATGGAATATATGGCTCGGCATCATGATGACTTGCTTAAAACGCTAACGGACGAGCAGAAAGAAATATTTGAGAAATTCGAGGACTGCTGGGGGAGTATGCAAGCTGCGCGGAGGAAGCGATATTTGAATATGCTTTTAAACTCGGTATGCAAATTGCTATTGAAACATTAACTGAATAACACAAGGTCACTACCCTTCGGGGTAGCGATATTTTTATAAATTCGCAAGAATTTGCGAAAGTATGCTATAAATATTTCCAAGTCGATTGAAAAAGTGAGAAATATATGCTATACTATAATTATAAGATTATAAATGCGAGGTTATTATGGCAAAGCAAATTCGTTACAACAAACTCTGGAAGATCCTTGTTGACAAAAAAATGAGCAAATGTGATTTGAGAAAAGCAATTGGCGTAGCCCCAAACACGTTAACCAAGTTGCGCCGCGATGAAGAAGTATCGATGACAATACTCATTCGCATATGTGAACATCTTGATTGCGATATCGGGGATATTGTATCATTGGAGAATGTGGATGAGTTGGCAACAGGAACAAAATAATAAACTTCATCTATCGGACTGTTGAACTCTTCGAAAGGAAATGCAGCAATGAGTAAATCAAAAAAGCTTCGTACCTTAATCAAACAAGCGAAAATGGGCAAGCCCTACGCTATGTATCAGCTCGGCATCTGCTATCAGCTTGGTCGTGGGCGTACACAAGATTTGAATGAAGCGGCTGTTTGGATCTCTTGTGCCGCCGAAGCGGGATATGCTCCGGCAATCGAATGGATGAAGGAATACTACTTTGATGACAATGCCGATGTTCAATCGGTTTCGTAATGATAATTTTATAAAGGAGAATAATTATGAGTAGAGCAAAACATTTAACAACACTGATTATGAAGCTGGTGTTCATAACACTTGTGTGTATCGCGACGATGGTGATGTCGGCAATGCAGTCGGTTTCTACCGACGAGATATCTATTGCAAAGGATTTTGACGAGAATAGCATCGATGTTCTAACAGAAAACGGCGCCACTGTTACCTGGGAGGTTGTAGACGGTGAGTTGGTGTTCGATATCAAGCAGTCGGGTGATAATTACGATGATATTACGGTATTTTTAACCTTTGAGAACGTAGGATATGATTCCACTTATATTCGCTCTATGCTCGGTGATGATGCCGGAGAGCACGAGGAATTTATATCCGAGATGGAGAACGGTCCGTGGCTCGGACACTGCAATTTCTGCTTGAAGGGAGAGAGCTTTTTCACCACAAGCGGAGGAAAGTACACCTTTGTTGACGACGCGATGACTGAATATGTACATGGCGTTTTGTCCTCCGGCGCAAACACCTCCGAACAGACGGAGGAGTTTACCGTTGATAAGGAAGACGGGTCTGTTATGGTGTTACTAATCTTCGGCTCTGAGGACTCAGGCGCGCTTGATAACGGTAAGTATACGCTCAAGGCGGATCTGAAGCTCGGACACCCCGAGGGAAAGCAGCTTAATCTCAACCTTTTGAAGCAAGCGGGAATCATGCTTAAGCTTGGCGGACAGGCGGTAGCAGATGCTGGATGGGGCATCTTCAACGTTACCAGCTGGCTGACATTCTACGGTGCTATGATAATACTCGGATGGTTTATCTATCTGTGGCGCGATCTCAGAACTATGATAAAGATATTCTTTGCACTGCTGGATGGCGATGGCACCAGAGTTATTATCAGAACATACATAAACGGTGTTTTTGCCGAAGAGCATGAGGCGTACGCGAACGGAAGCAATATATTTATCGCGCTGATGCTGACGATACTGTGCTACGTCGTATTCCTTGTGACCATACCCATCCGTATCCTGATTCACATAATCCGCGATATCATCTATCTTTTCAAGGAGGATGACGACATTGAGGCCTTCTCATTCGTTGGCAATATCCTCGGAAGCGTCGGCATTTACGCGCTGATCGTCGGTCTCGTTGGTCTTGTAAGCCAAAGCTACGTTGTCGGCGGTATCGCGGGCGGCATCGGTCTTGCTATGTGTATTGCCGCGCACTTTATCTGCAAGAGACGCGAAGAGGATTACGGTTGATCTGCAAAAAGGAGTCAAGTTATGAGTAAAGCTAACAACTACGATCTTGTTTTAGAGAAGGTTGGAGATCAACCGTTAAAAACAACTAAAATATTATGTCAAGTATTGGGGCTTGGACTTGCCACCGCGAAAGCGATGGTGGATAAAGCGCCGACAACCGTAGCAACGGAGATTGATCGTGATAAAGCTCTCGCGCTGAGAGATGAATTAGAAGCTATCGGAAACACCGTGTCTGTTCCCGGCTTGCAGATTGATGATGATCCTGCAATTTCCGTAACGGTACACTCCTCAAGTAATGATACAATGTCTGTGGACGAGGCGTTTGATGCGATATTCGGTAGCGGAGCGGCACAAATGGCGACACCCCCGGTTGCCGCAAAAGTCGCTAAAAAAGCTAAATCTAATG
>SVSG01000028.1 GCA_015064415.1 Oscillospiraceae bacterium
CCCGTAATTCCCAATCGGGTGGGTTTTCTGCATTTTTGCGCTGGATTACGGGTGCGAGAACCCGCAGGGAGGCGGCCGCAAGGCCACCGTTTATTTCGGTCAGCCCCGCTGACCGAAATGGGCGAGCCCCCGTAATTCCCAATCGGGTGGGTTTTCTGCATTTTTGCGCTGGATTACGGGTGCGAGAACCCGCAGGGAGGCGGCCGCAAGGCCACCGTTTATTTCGGTCAGCCCCGCTGACCGAAATGGGCGAGCACCCGTAATCCGCCGAGCATAGCCGCATGTTGGTCGGGGATGCGGGGCGTCGAGGTCGCCCCCTACAAGTTTGTGCATAGCCGTTTGTGCATCGCGGATGGCGGGTCATTCTTGAATGACCCCTACGGATTTGTGCCCGCCGTTTTGCACATCGCGACCTTCGGATCATCTCAGTTGTCCCCTGCCGACACATCCTCAAATTTCCTTGACATTTCCCTTCCCCAATGCTATAATAAAACAAAGAACGCATCACGGAGGACGCATTATGTTCCATGATCTCACCTTACAAAAGGATGTCGAAAGCTTTTCCATCAGTCCCGAAAACCCGACGGGGGAAAGGGGCAAGGGCGGCATGGCCACCGAGGGCGGCGGTGCGCATTGGGCTCGTGATCTGGGACAGGGGTGGAAGATCTCCCCGATGATCACGGTGGAGGCAAATGCCACCGCTGTGCTTGCCCACGTGTGCGGCGAGGGTGCGATCAAGCACATCTGGATCGGCGACACCGCCAAAGCGGGGCGCGCGCTGATCCTGCGCATCTATTTCGACGGACAGGAAAATCCTGCCGTCTGTGCGCCGCTTTCCGACTTTTTCTGTAAGGCGGACAACACGGATTTTCGTCAGATCAATTCCCTTCTTGTCTGCCACAACCCGCGCAAGGGAATGAATTGCTATTTTGAAATGCCTTACCGCAAGGGCTTTCGCATCGAGCTGGAAAACGTCAGATCCGAGCCCTTTCAGGTCTTTTATCAGATCGACTGCGAGCGCAAAAAGGTGCCCGAAAACGCGCTGTATTTTCACGCGCAATTCCGTCGCGTCAATCCCCTGCCCCACAAAGAGGTCTATACCATTCTGGATAACATCAAGGGCAACGGCCATTACGTCGGCACGTATCTGTACTGGGGCGTGAAATCCAACCGCTGGTGGGGTGAGGGCGAGATCAAGTTTTACATCGACGGCGATACCGACTTCCCCAGCATCTGCGGCACGGGCACGGAGGACTATTTCGGCGGGGCGTGGAACTTTGACGTGGACGGCAAATATACCGAATTTTCCGGCCCGTATACGGGGATGTTTAAAAACGACACCAACAAGGATATCTATCGCTGCATGCCCTATTTCGATCTGTACCGCTGGCACATCCAGGACCCCGTTTACTTCAAAAAGGATCTGCGCGTGACCATTCAGGCGCTTGGCTGGCGTGCCAAGGGCAACGGCGCGTATCGCGCACTGCAGGATGATATCTCCTCGGTGGCATATTGGTATTCCGATTCGCTGAAGGACGTTTATCCCCCCTTGCCCGAAAAAGAATTTTTAGAGATAGATTGACGCAAAAAGCCGCACACGTGTGCGGCTTTTTGCGTTTTGTGTGACAAATATGATAACATTGTTTTTCCATGACACTTGCCAAAATCGGCTTTATATGTTACAATGGTAACAAGAGCCCCATTTCAAATGAGAGGTTGACAGTATGAAGATCAAGGTGAAAGAAAAAAGCTATCCCGAGCTTCTGGCGCTCCCCGAACGAAAGCACAAAAAGCCCGCGCACCAAAATCTTTTCTGGCGCACCCTTTTGCGCATCGTTTCCGCGCCCGATCTGATGGCCACGCACTTCCGTTGCAAAAAGATCGGCATGGAAAAGCTGGAAAAGCACCGGCCCGCCCTTTACCTGATGAATCACTCCAGCTTTATTGATCTGGAAATCGCCGCGCGGGTGCTGTATCCACACCCCTTTCACATTGTTTGCACCACAGACGGCTTTGTGGGCAAGAATTGGCTAATGCGCGCCATCGGATGCGTGCCGACAACCAAATTCGTCTCTGACCTGCAGCTGGTCCGCGACATGAGCTATTGCTTTCGCAAATTAAAAAGCTCAGTGCTGATGTTCCCCGAGGCGGGCTACTCCTTTGACGGCACCGCCACCACCCTGCCCGAAAGTCTTGGGAAATGTGCCAAGCTTTTCGGCGTGCCCGTGGTGATGATCCGCACCTTTGGTGCGTTTTCGCGCGACCCGTTGTACAATAATCTGCAACGCCGCCGCGTAAGCGTCAGCGCGGAAATGGAATATCTGCTCTCCCCCGAGGAGATCAAAGAGAAGTCCGCCGAGGAAATCACAAGGATCATCGAGCAGAAATTTTCCTTCGACAATTTCCGTTGGCAACAGGAAAATCACGTGAAGATCGACGAAAAATTCCGCGCCGATCACCTCAACCGCCTGCTGTATAAATGCCCCACCTGCCATGCGGAGGGAAAGACGCAGGGCGAGGGTACCACGCTCACCTGCCACGCCTGCGGCAAGGTATGGGAGCTGGACGAGTACGGTTTTTTGCACGCCACCGAGGGCGAGACGGAGTTTTCGCACGTGCCCGACTGGTTTGCCTGGCAGCGCGAGTGTGTGAAAAAGGAGATCGCGAATGGCTGCTACCTTTTGGATGTTGACGTGGAGATCTACGCCTTAGCAGACACCAAGTGCCTGTATCACGTGGGCAAGGGGCACCTCACGCACAGCAAAAGCGGCTTTCACCTCACGGATGAAAAGGGGGAGCTGGACTACGTTCACAAGCCCACCGCATCCTATACGTTAAACTCGGATTTCAACTGGTACGAGTTGGGCGACGTCATCTCCTTCGGCACCTCCCGACTGCTGTATTACTGCATCCCGCAAAACACGGGTGACTGTGTGGCAAAGGCACGCCTTGCCACCGAGGAAATTTACAAGACCTTGCGCGAGGAGCAGCGAAAAAAGCGCCTTGCCGCAAAGGAATAACGCAAAAAAGAGCGTCCTTGCGGACGCTCTTTTTTGCGTTTTCTCATACCGTTATGGGCTCTTTTTGCTCGGCAGGTGCTTCCTCACACTTTTGTGCGGGCACCGCAAAGCGAACGGCGCCGGGGCAGATCTCAATGGTGAAATCGTTTTTGTGCACGATCTCACCGTCAAGAGAAAAGGCAAAGCCCTCGGGCGCTACCACGCGCACGCTTGTGCCGCGGCGGTAGGTGATGTACTTCTGGAATTTCGGGTCATCCAGATGCTCGCCGTTGGTGTAAGGGCCAAGCAGCTTCACAAAGGTAAAGCGGGAGATCGGTCGCACAAGGCAGACCTCCAGCAGCCCGTCGGTGTTATCCGAGCGAGGCGCGCAGCAGAAGGCGCCGCCCACGTACTTGCCATTGGCCACAGTACAAAGCAGCATCTTGCCGCTATCATTCAGCTTCTCCCCATCCACGTAAACGGTGCAATCGTTTTTCATGGCGGTAAACAGCGCCTTGACGATACCCGTTGTGTACGCGTGCTTGCCGCCGATGATCTTTTTGTGCTTGACGGCGATCATCGTTTCCGCCACCGTGGTATCAAAGCCGAAGTTGGTCACGTTCAGCGAGTAACGGTCGTCAATGCGCATCACGTCGATCGGCTGCTCCACGGCATTCACCAGCGCGTCCACGTCCAAAAAGCGCTCCGCGCCGCCGTAATATTTCACAAAATCGTTGCCGCTGCCGCAGGGGTAGCAGGTCATGGAAGCGTTCTCGGCACCCACGATGCCGTGCAACACCTCGTTCGCGGTACCGTCGCCGCCGCAGGCGTAAAAGCGCAGCTGCTCGTTCGGCTCGGCGGCACAGCGCGCCTTGACGTATGCCGTCGCGTCACAGGCGGCCTTGGTGGGATAAAACTCATAGGCAAGCTTGCCGTCATAGGCCTTCATCTTTTCCTTCAGCTGTGCGATGGCCGTCTTGGCATTCCGTCCTGCCGCGGGGTTGTAAACGAAAATGTGTTTCATGGTATGCCCCTTCCATGTTTGATAAATATATTATAACATAAAGTAATATTTTTTGCAAACCTTTTTTCATATTCCGCGCGACCCACTTGCAAAAATGAAATATTTTTGCTATACTAAAAGCATCGATTTCTCGGAAAGGAGGAACCATATGCCATCCTTTACAAAAAAAGCGATCATGGACAGCTTCCTGCACCTGATCGGCAAAAAGCCGCTGGACAAGATCACGGTGCGCGACATCGTGGACGATTGCGGCATCAACCGCAATACCTTTTACTATTACTTTCAGGATATCTACGCCGTGCTGGAGGAATACTGCGACCTTATCATCGAAAAGCTACCCGAAAACGGATCGATTTTCGATACCGTTTCGGCACTTTTTCGCATGGTAGAGGATTTTACCGCGCAAAATCCGCGCGCCGCAAAGATGCTGGCCTTCTCGCTTGGGTTTGAGGGCCTGGAGCGTTATTTCGGCGTCCGATTTGAGCCGTATATCACCGCGCTGATCCAAAAAGAGTACCACTCCGACCCCTCGCTGATCTTTCTTCGTTTCCTGCGTCACGGCCTGATCGGCCTTTCGCTTGACGTCATGCGCGGCGAAAAGCTGTCGGAAAACATCACCAACGAGCTACGCCATCTGTTGCCGCCCCCGATACCGAAAAATCAGACAAATTCCGGAAATTGACTGATTTTCGTGCAACTTGTTTTTTGATGCCCAATTTTTGGTCACACACAATTTTTTTGTCCAATGACAAATCCCTCGCGCGGAATATATAATAGAAGCGTGCCGTTTCCGCTTATCCGCAAGGGAGCAGAAAGGATACTGTATGAAAAGACTTGATATTGTAAAAGAGGCACGTGCCATTCACGTGGTCAGCTCTCTGCTTTTTGCGCTGGCAGGCGTATTTTTGCTTGTCTGGCCCGAGATCGGCACCCTCATCAGCCGCTATTTGATCGGCGGGTGCTTCATTCTGTTTGGCCTTGCCCGCCTGCTTGGCTATTTTTCCAACGATCTTTACCGTCTGGCCTTCCAGTATGATCTGGGCCTTGGCGGCTTTTGCGCCGTGTTCGGCGTGCTTTCCATCATCAGCCCCGACAATATCCAGATGGTGCTTCCCTACACCATCGGCGTGTACGTGCTGATCGACTCGCTACTCAAGCTGCAGACCGCCTTTGATGCCAAGGCCTTCGGCATGAAGCATTGGTACGGTCTTTTGATCTCGGCGCTGCTTTTGATCCTGTCCGCCATCACGCTGATGGTGATGACGCCCAAGCTCCACGTGCCCGCCTTCGTGCCGGTCGTTCTGATCCTGCACAGCGCGGAAAGCATCTGGAATACGCTGGGCACTGTGCGCGTCCGCGCCAAAAAAGCGGGACGTTTTGAAGAATTACTGTAAGGGGAGGCCCTTTTCCGAAAGCTCCCCTTACTGATTGATAAGGAGGAGTGCTTCAAAATGGCAAAAATCAGAATTTTTACCGATACCAACGCGGATCTTCCGCGCGACATTTGTGAGACATATGACATTGAATATTTCAAAATGTGCACCGTTTGCGATGGAGTTGTAACCCCCTGTGACACGGATTTCGACGCCTACGGCGGTGCGCACGCCTATTACGCCCTTTTGCGTGAGGGCAAGCGCATCACCACCACGCAGGTCCCCGTGGAAGCATTCCGTCGCGGCTTTACCGAGTGCCTTGAGGCGGGCGACACCGCTATTTACATTGGCAATGCCCTGCCCCTTTCCAGCAGCGTCAACACCGCCGCCGTGGTGGCGCGCGACCTGCTTGCCACCTACCCCGACGGCAAGATCTATTGCATTGACAGCAAAAACACCTGCTTTGGCGAGGGGATGCTGGTCATCATGGCGGCGCAGATGCGCAACGAGGGCAAGAGCGCCGAGGAGATCGTCACCGCCGTCGAGCAAAAGCGCTTTTTCGTCAATCAATACGTGACCGTCGGCTCCTTGGACATGCTGAAAAAATCGGGGCGCGTGAAGGGCTCCGCCGCCTTTTTCGGCAATCTGCTTGGCGTCAAGCCCATTCTTATTTCCGACGTGGACGGTCAGATCGTGCCGATCCTGAAGGTGAAGGGGCGCAACGCCTCGCTGGATAAGCTGGTCGAGCTGGTGGGTGAGAGCGTCATCTCCCCCGAAACGCAGACCGTATACATCTCGCACGCCGACTGCCCGACTGCCGCAGAATACCTCAAGGAAAAGCTGATGGCGCTCGGCTTTGCAGATGCCCGCATCGGATATATCGGCGGCGTGGTGGGTGCATGCATCGGCCCCGATGCCGTGGGCGTATGGTGCTTCGGCAAAGAAGTCACGTTGAAGGTGTAAAACGATGCCTACTTATGAATTGAACGGCGCGCTGTTTGCCGATATGGTGAAGGGCGGGGCCAAGAATTTGCGTGCAAACGCGCAAGCAGTCAACGATCTGAACGTATTCCCCATCCCCGACGGGGACACGGGCGACAACATGTCGCTCACGATGGAGGGCGGCAACGCCGCGCTTTCCGGCGTGGCCTCCACCGCGCTTTCCTACATTGCAGAAAAATTTGCCGGCGGTGCACTGCTTGGTGCGCGCGGCAACTCGGGCGTCATCCTTTCGCAGTTCTTTGCGGGCGTGGCCGAGGGCCTGCGCGGCGTGGAATGCGCCGATGCACCTGCCATGGCACGCGCCTTCCAATCCGGCGTGCAAAAGGCCTACGGCGCCGTGCTGACCCCCACCGAGGGCACCATCCTCACGGTCGCGCGCGAGGCGACGGAGTATGCCGTCAGTAAGCTTGACGGGGGCACCTCGCTGGAGGAGTTTTTCTCGCACATCCTTTACGGCATGAACGAATCCCTCAAGCACACCCCCGAGCTGTTGCCCATCCTCAAGGAGGCGGGCGTCATCGACAGCGGCGGTGCGGGGCTTGTCTATATCTTAGAGGGCATGTTCAAGATCCTGCGCGGTGAGGAGATTGCCGACACGGCAAGCGCGGCGCCCGCCGCCCCCGACGTGGACTTTTCGCTGTTCGGCGCGGACAGCGTGATGCAGTACGGATATTGCACCGAGTGCCTTTTGCAGCTGCAAAACAGCAAAGTGGACACGGAAAGCTTCCCCGTTTCCTTGATTTCCGACTATCTCACCACCATCGGTGACTCGATCGTGGCGGTCAAAAACGGGAGCGTTGTCAAGATCCACGTACACACGATGACCCCCGGCAAGGTATTTGAGTTCTGCCAGCAGTACGGCGAATTTCTCACCGTCAAGGTGGAAAACATGACCTTACAGCACAGCGAGGTCGCGCAAAAGGAGGAAGTCGAGGCAGTACAGCCTCACAAGACCTTTGGCGTGGTGGCGGTGGCCGCAGGCGAGGGGGTGAAGGAGACCTTCCTTTCTCTTGGCGCCGATTTCGTGGTAGAGGGGGGGCAAACGATGAACCCCTCGGCAGAGGATTTCCTTGCCGCCTTTGATACCGTGAACGCGGACACGATCTTTGTGCTTCCCAACAACGGCAACATCCTTCTTGCGGCAAAGCAAGCCGCCGGAATGTACCAAAAATCCGACATACGTGTGCTGGAAAGCAAGACCGTGGGCGACGGCTACGCCGCGCTGACGATGCTGGATCTTGACAGCGGCGACGCGGACGTGATCGAGGAAAATCTCCGCTTTGCGATGGAGGGCGTGATCACCGCGCACCTGTGCCGCGCAGTACGCGACACCCACCTTGGCGGTCTGGATATCGCCAAAAATGATTTCATCGGCTTTGTCGGCAAACAGCTGTTGGCTGACGCCCCCACGCTGGAAGAGGCCGCACACATGCTGCTCTCCCGCCTGGATATGACCGACCGCGAGGCGATGATCTGCCTTTGCGGCAAGGAGGGCGTGGCCGATGACGTCACGGCAGTGCGCGATTATATGGGGGCGCATCACCCGACGGTCGAATTTTTCGAGATCGACGGCGGGCAGGACGTCTTCCCGCTGATCCTGATATTGCCCTAAAAACGCAAAAATCCCCCACCGTTGTGGGGGATTTTCTTGTTTAATCAGATCACGACCTGCAGCTTGGTGCCGCCGTAGGGGGGCAAGGTGTGGTGGTTTTCGCCGTTGTGGGGCACGCAGTGGTAATAGCCCCACAGCTCAAGAAACAGCGCCTGCGCCTCGGCATCCTCCAAAAGCAGGTCGCCCGAGAACAGACGGAAGCGACGGAACTTTTTGGGATCCTCGCTCCCATAGGGGAATTTCTCATACCGTTTGGCGTCCAATATCGCGCGGATATACAGAATACGCCATCTCCAGCTCTTGCGCACGCGCTCGGGAAGCTTCGCGTCGATCTGCTCGGCAAGCTCCCTTGCGCGGTGCGCGGGCGGGAGCGTAGGCTCCACCTTATCACCGATGCAGGCGTGGTTTTGCTCAATGCAAAGACAAAGCTCGATGATCTCCTCCGTCAAGGAAGCATCGTACTCATAGTTGACGTACTCGGCATAAATATCTTGCCAATTGCGCTCTGCATCCCAGTAATAGCTGACGCACTGCACCTTGGAGATGTCCTCATAAAGTCCCTCGGAATAGGGCAATCCGCCCTGCAAAATGTGCTTGGAGCTATCCCAGATGCGCTGGAAGCGACGGGGCAAGGGATTGGCACCGAAGCCGCCCCACGGGGCAAGACCCCACATGCTGATCTCCGGGAAATTCAAGACGGGCTTGGGGCACGGATGCTCCAGCGCGTACTGCGGGTACGCGCCGTGGGCGTCCACCATGACGTAGTCCACCCACGCCATATCCCCCTCAAGACGGCGGTAAAGCCCCGCGTATTCCCCTTCGTCCACGGTGGCGTCAAAGCCCCAGGTGGCAACAATGGTTTTGATGTTGGGGAAGGTCTTTTTCACCTCGTCACGGATCCATTTTGCCGCGGTTCCGTACATATTCGCGCCCCACGGTCTGCACTTTTCGCAACCGCACCCACCCTCGTCATAGGGCCAGGTCAGAATATAATCCAAGCCGATATCGGCAAGGGGCGCGGTGAAATGGCGCCAGATATTTTCCATATAGGCGCGCGTGCCCTCCTTGCTGGGGCAAAGGTTGCGCCCAAGGTCACCGCGCAATGCGGGGAACTCCAAGGGAGCGGCATCCAGCTCGTGCGGCGCGGTGCGCAGGCCCTGATTGGGGTGCAGGATCACACCCACCCGCATCCCGAAGCGCTTGGCTGCGCCGAAGATGCGGCGCAGATTGGCCATCGAGGTAAGGAACAGCTGATCCTCGAAGCTATCCAGATTGACCGCAGGCGTGATGCAAATGATCGTGTTATAGCCCCAAAGGAGCAGGTCCTCCAGATAGCGCTCCTGCTCGTCGGCGGGAGCCATGTGGTACCAATTGTAAAAATGCACGGCGTAGTAGATCGCGCGGAAGGCGCAATCGGGGGTGCTGACACCCTTTGTCGTAAGGAAGGTCACCCGATCCTTTTCCCACTTCGCGCTATGCAACGCCTTTCCTACTCCATAATACAGTCCCAGCTCGTCCGAGCCCGTGACGCGAATGCCGTCTGCCACCGCATCGATGCGATAGCTTTCTTTGGCACCGAGTGCGGCATCCACCAAAAGCTCGACCTTGGTGCCGCCCTCCCCGTCGAAGCTCACCGCACTGCGCTCGCTTACGCGCGTGCGAAAGAGCGCGGCATGCTTTTCATAGCCGTTTGCGATGATCTGAATGTTCATACAGCAGCCCTCCTTGTATTCACTATCAGAATTGTAACACAAAACGGTGAAAATGTCTATATGCGATCGGGTAAAAAATTTATACTTTCGGGTCGGATTGGATATTGACGGGGGCAAAATTTTCCGCTATAATTAAAGTGTAAATATATCATAAGGAGGATGCATGATGGCAAAAAAGAATGACGATCTTTTGGACGAGATCAAAGAGCGGGGCGAGCGAACGGCAAGACGCCGCGCCAAAAGCAAGCTGAAAAAGCTGCACACCGCCACCAAGGCACTGGCGGCGCTGTTCCTTTTGGTGGGCGTGGTGATCGGTGTATGCATTTGCACCTTCCTGTCGAAAAACGATCGCTTCGTATTGAAGGGAAAAACACAGATCTCGCTGGATGCGGGTGCCCCCTACGTTTACGTGGAGGAGGGGTGCACGGCGGTATGCTTCGGGATGGATTGCTCCGCGCGCTTCAAGGTGGAGGCAAGCCGCGGCATCACGATGGACGAAAACGGCAATTACGTGATCCCCGCCGAGGAGGGCGTCTACACCCTCACCTACACCGTGGATCACCCCAAATTCAACGGCAAGCTTGGCGGTGAGCAGTTAAAGCGCATCCGCGTCTTTACCGTAAACGCGGGAGAGGAGGACGGCAGAAATGGCTAAAAGAAAGCAGAAATTTTCAAGCGGTCTGACGGTCTTTCTTTGCATCGTCACGCTGGTGGCGGGCTGTGTCATCGGCTATCTCGGTGCGGGAGCGTTCCACGCCGCCACCTTCAAAAGCGACGAGGCGCCCAAGACGCTGGTACAGGGCGAGATGCAGATCCACTTCCTCGAGCTTGGCAACAAGTACACGGGCGATTGCACCTACATCAAGATCGGTGACACCGACATTCTGATCGACGCGGGCTCCAAGATCTCCAGCATCGGAACCATCTCGGATTACATCGACGATTACGTGGGCGAGGACAAAAAGCTGGAATACGTGATCGTCACCCACGCGCATCAGGACCACTACGCGGGCTTCACCCAGCTGGACGGCAGTCTGTTTGACCTTTATGAGGTCGGCACTATCATTGACTTTGCCCTTTCTAACCAGGAGGATAAAGGAAAAAAGAATATGTACGGGTGCTACCTCTTGGAGCGCGCCGATGAGATCGCGGCGGGCGCCAAGCACTACACCGCGGCCGAATGCATTGAGCAGAATATGGCCGTGTTCGACCTTGGCAGCGGCGCTACCATGACGATTTTGGATAGCTATTATTACTATGAAGAGAACATTTTGGTATTTGATGATAACGGCGATCCCGTTATAGACGAAGAAACTGGCGAGCAAAAAAGAAAAGATGTCAGTGAAAACGATTACTCGGTCTGCACCCTTTTCACCTATGGCGAGTACAACTACCTCTTCACGGGCGACCTGGAGGAGGACGGCGAGGAGAAGCTGGTGCAGATGAATACCCTGCCCGAGGTGGATCTGTATAAGGCGGGACACCACGGCTCCAAGACCTCCAGCTCGGACGCGTTGCTTTCCGTGATCAAGCCCGATATTGTGTGCGTATGCTGCTGTGCGGGCAGCTCGGAGTACACGGATACCAACGCCAATCAATTCCCCACACAACAATTCATTGACCGCGTGGCACCCTATACCGATAAGGTCTACGTCACCACGCTTTGCGTGGACTACAAGGCAGGCACCTTCCGATCCATGAACGGCAACATCACCGTTCTCACGGACAAAAACGGGCTTTCGGTGATCTGTGGCAGCGGGGACAGCCGCGTGCTGAAGGAGTGGGAGTGGTTCAAGCAAAACCGCACCTGCCCCGAGGCGTGGCGCTGAGCCCCGTGTTTTCAAAAATATCCCACGAACTCGGACTGCAAGCCCGCAAGAGCTTGCAGTCCTTTTTGACAAAAAAAGAATACCGCTTGCTCAAAAGTGAAGATTTCTTGTCCTTTTTATATGCTAATATAGAGGTGTTTGTATCTGTGAATAAACGGAGGATATTATGGTAAACGTCAACGATTTTTTGAAGCAAAACGATAACGAAGCGCTGGACGCCGCCATCGCCGCGCGCGGCGCGGACGGCATCGTGGTCATTCCGCCCCGCGAAAGCGCGGACGGTCGCGACTTCTGGCTGCTCGATCGCGCGGTCCTGCTCCCCTCCAACACCACGGTCATTCTGCAAAACTGCAAGATCAAGTTATCCGACCGTTGCCGCGACAACTTTTTCCGCTCCGCCAACTGCGGCATGGGCATTGAGGAAAACGAGCCGCTTTGCAACATCCATATAAAAGGCGAGGGCAACGCCGTGCTGGAGGGTGCGGATCACCCGCGCGCCACGGGCGACGGCGGCAAGATCTTGAAAAATCCCTGCCCCTTCACCGTCGAGGACATTTGCAAGTATGCGGATTGGGTACCCGCCGAGCGCAAGACCCCCGCGCAGATCACCTTTGCCGATCGCCACGATTGCTCCTACGGCACGGACGCAGGCAAGGAAAACGAATCGCAAAAGGGAGATTGGCGCGGCATCGGGATTCTGTTTGCCTGCGTGGAGCACTTCTCCATTCGTGGCATCACGGTGCGAGAAAGCCACGGTTGGGCCATTTCTCTTGAGGCGTGCGCAAACGGTTATCTGGAGAAGATCCATTTTGACGCGCGCATGAACAAGGTGATCGACGGCATGCTGCAAAATATGGAAAATCAGGACGGCATTGACCTGCGCAACGGCTGTCACGATATCACCATTCAGGATATCACCGGTGAGACGGGGGATGACGTGATCGCCCTCACCGCCATCGTCGGCAGTAAGCGCGGCTATATCCCCGGCGGCTCGCTTGGCACCACGCACGTGATGCACAACGATTACACGCGCCGCGACCCCGATATTTACAACGTCATCATCCGCAACGTGCGCGCGTACTCCTCGCTTTGCTACATCGTGCGCTTGCTGCCCTGCAACGCTCAGATCCGCAACGTTGTCATCGACGGTGTGATCGACACCTCGCCCACGGACGTGATCTGCGGCGGCATCTTCTTGGGCGAGCAGGATGCGGCATACGGCAAAAATCTGCCCGACAGTCTGCAAAATATCACCATTTCCAACTTCGTTTACAACAACGTCAAAAAGGCGATCCGTGTGGACGGCTACTGGAAAAACGGCACGATCACGGGTGTGATCGCCACGCGCACCAAGTTCCCCGTTGTCTCCTACCTGCGTGAGAACGGATTGCAAAATGTCCAGATCTCCAACATCGTCGCGCCAGAAGGACAATCAGAGATCGGCAAGGCGTAAGAAAAAAGCACCCGAACGGGTGCTTTTTTCTTACGTCACAAATCCAAGCAAAAGGGCAAAGGCAAGACCGTAGTAGCTGAGCACCGCGACAAGATCGTTCACAGTGGTAATGAGCGGCCCCGACGCCACGGCGGGGTCCACCCCGAAGCGGTAGAGCGTGATGGGGATCATGGCCCCCGTGAAGCCGGAGACGGTCATGGCGAAGCACATGGAAAGTCCCACGCAGCCCGCCACCGCCAGCGTAAAGCCGTGCGAATAGTCACCGAGCGCGCCAAGGTAAATGCCCACGATCAAAAAGGAGATCGCCCCCAGCACCACCCCGTTGAGCAGCGCCACGCGCGTTTCTCTCCACACGGTGCCAAGCTGCTGTCTGATGCGGAATTTTTCCGCAGTGCCGATGGCTCTGACCGTGACGGCAAGCGACTGGGTGCCCACGTTGCCCGCCATGCCGAGGATCAGGGATTGGAACGCCACGATCATCGGCAGCTCTGCCACCACGCCCTCAAAAAGCCCGACCACCGCCGACACCGCAAGCCCCATAAATAACAAAATAACCAACCACGGTACGCGTTTTTTGATACTTTTCCAAAGCGGCTCGTCCGGCTCATCCTCGCCGCTGAGTGCCGCAAGCTTTGCATAATCGTCCCCGCGCTCGGCATCCACGATCTCGATCATATCCCGCGCGGTAATGACGCCAAGCAGAGTGCGATCCTCCTGCGAGAGCACGGGGATCAGGTCCTCGGAATATCCGCGCAAGCGCTCGACGTTCTCGGAAACGCTCTCCTTATCGCAAACGTACGGGAAGGTCGTGCAGATCAGCGGCTCCAGCGCGTCCTCGCTTCTTGCCACGATCAGTGCCGTCAGCTCGATCGCGCCGTAAAAGCGGCCGTCCGACTCCGTCACAAAGAGCGTGTGTATGTTATCGTTTTCTCCTGCCTTGGCGATCAGGGTGCGCATGGCGCTTTTTACGGTGGCGTTGCGCGGAATTTCGATGAAATTGGTGCTCATATAGCTGCCAAAATCATCCTCCTCGTAGGAATCCAGCAGCGCGATCTCTTCCTTGACCTCGGCATCCTCGATGTGTGCCAACACCTCCGCACGCGTCTCTCCGTCCAAGTCATCCAACGCCGTGAGAGCATCGTCGGCATCCATCTGCTCGATGATATCCGCAACCTCGGCCACGTCCAGATCGGACAGATACTCGCCCGCGTCCTCCAGATAGGAAACGATGTCCGACATTGCCTCGTAGCCGATGGCATCCAACAGCTTGACGCGCTCCTCGCGTGTCAACTCCTCCATCACGCTTGCAATATCGTTATCGTGATATTTTTCCAGTGCGGCGCGCAAAGCGACGGCATCCGCGTTTTGTCTGATGCACTCCAGTATTTCGGCGCGGTAATCTCTCGCGCCTCTCTCAAACGTGTTCTTCTGATCCATGAAAAAAACCTCCCTTTCCCGAAAAGGAGGTTTCTCGCACAAAAAAGAGGATCATTTTCAAATATCCCCCAAAACGGTATGAGAAAACGCCTTTTCGTATGTAATAGCTCTACTGTGGTCTATACTGTCAGCGCACATTTCCTCACCTCCGTTTTTTGTTTATATTATTATATCACAACATATGCAAAACATCAATACGTACGCGTAAAAAACCGGCGCGGCAGATTTTCCTGCCGCGCCTTTGCTTTATTTGCTTTGCATATATTCGTGGATAGCTGCGGCGGCGTTTTTGCCGGCACCCATCGCTAAGATCACGGTGGCGGCGCCCGTCACGGCATCGCCCCCCGCAAACACACCCTCACGCGAGGTGCGTCCCCTCTCGTCAGCGACGATGCCGCCCCATTTTTCGGTGGCAAGCCCCTCGGTGGTCGATTTGATAAGGGGGTTGGGAGAGGTACCCAGCGCCATGATGACGCAATCGACCTCCAGCATAAACTCACTGTTCTCCTTCACCACGGGGCGACGGCGACCGGAGGCATCCGGCTCACCCAGCTCCATTTCCACGCATTTCATCCCCGTGACGAAGCCGTTTTTCGGGTCGCGGCGATCCTCCGTGTTGCGATAACCGAGGATCTCGGTGGGGTTGCACAGCGTTTTGAACACGATCCCCTCCTCCACCGCGTGCTCGACCTCCTCGCGGCGGGCAGGCAGCTCGTTCATCGAGCGGCGGTAGACCACAAAGACCTCCGCACCCAACCGCTTGGCACAGCGCGCGGCATCCATAGCCACGTTGCCGCCACCCACCACCGCCACGCGCGCGGCGTGCTGGATGGGGGTCTCACTCCCCTCTCGGTAGGCCTTCATCAGATTGATACGCGTCAAAAATTCATTGGCGGAGTACACCCCCTTGAGGTTCTCACCGGGAATACCCATGAACTTGGGCAACCCCGCGCCCGAGCCGATAAACACGGCCTCGAAGCCCTCCTCCTCCATCAGCTCGTCCACAGAGACGGTTTTGCCGACCACGATGTTGGTCTCGATCTGCACGCCAAGGGAGCGCAGGCCCTCGATCTCTTTTTGCACGATGGCCTTGGGCAGGCGGAATTCGGGGATGCCGTACACCAGCACGCCGCCCGCCAGATGCAACGCCTCAAACACCGTGACCGCATAGCCAAGGCGCGCAAGATCCCCCGCGCAGGTAAGCCCTGCGGGGCCGGAGCCGATCACGGCGATCTTGTGTCCGTTCGATGCGGGGCGCGCGGGTGCCGCGGTGACGTTCTCGTTGTGCCAATCCGCCACAAAGCGCTCCAGTCGGCCAATGGCCACGGGCTCGCCCTTGATGCCGCGCACGCACTTGCCCTCGCACTGATTTTCCTGCGGGCAGACGCGACCGCACACGGCGGGCAGCGAGGAGGACTTGGCAATGATCTGATATGCTGCTTCAAAATTCCCCTTCGCGACCTCGGCCACAAAGGCGGGAATGTCGATCTTCACGGGACAGCCACCCACGCAGGGCTTGTGCTTACAGCCAAGGCAACGCGCCGCCTCGTCCATCGCCTGCTCTGCGGTATAACCGAGCGCCACCTCGTCAAAATTGCGGTTGCGCACCTCGGGGGCTTGCGCGGGCATCGGATTTTTTTGCATAGACATATTGGCCATCTTACTTTTCCCCCTTGAACAGATTGCAGCTTTCCTCGTATTTATGGCGCTCGAAGCCGCGGTACATCGAGGAGCGCTCGATCGCCTCGTCAAAGTCGATCAGGGCGCCGTCAAACTCGGGGCCGTCCACGCAGGCAAATACCGTTTTGCCCCCGACGGTAAGGCGACAGCCGCCGCACATGCCCGTGCCGTCGATCATCACGGGGTTCATCGACGCCACGCACTTCACGCCGTACTGCACCGCCAGCGCGCAGACAAACTTCATCATGATAAGCGGGCCGATGGTGATGATCTCGTCATACTGCTCGCCGCTCTCGATCAGCTCTCTGAGGGCATCGGTGACAAGGCCCTTTTCCCCCCACGAACCATCATCGCTCATTCTTTTCAGCTTCGTGCTGTTTTGTGCAAACTCTTTTTCCAGAATGACAAGCTCCTTTGTGCGGAAACCGATGACGGCGTGCACCTCACACCCCATCTCATGCAGCTTCTTTGCCACGGGAAAGGCAATGGCACAGCCCACGCCGCCCCCGACCACAGCGACCTTGCGCAATCCCGCGGTATGCGTGGGCTTGCCCAAAGGGCCCACAAAATCGGGGATAAAATCCCCCACGCTCAGATGATTGAGGCGCTCGGTGGTGGCGCCCACCACCTGAAAGATCACGGTCACGGTGCCACGCAGGCGGTCGAAATCCGCGATCGTGAGGGGGATACGCTCGCTTTGCTCGTCCGCGCGCAATATGATAAACTGCCCCGGCTCCGCCTTTTTGGCCACGCGGGGGGCCAGGATCTCCATCCGTGTGACGGTGGGGTTCAATATTTCCTTTTTGACGATCTCAAACATATTTGCTCCTTTTGGCATTACGCCAAATAAATTAGATTTTCATTATATCATTTTACACGCGTGTTGTCAAGAAAAAAGGTAGGGCGGCACGCACTGCCGCCCTTTTAGCTTATGCCTTTGCTTCGCAGACGCGGGCGAAGAACAGCGCCGCCTCCCCGCGGCTGAGCGCCGCCGCGTGCGCGATGCTTCCGTCCGCCATCGTGCCGATATAGCCGCCCTCATATGCGGCGTACAGCGCATCCACCACCGACACGGGGATGCCCGCGTGGTCCTTCACCGCATCCTTATAGCCGGGCGCGGAAAGCCCCAGCACCTTGGCAGCAATGCTTGCCGCCTCGGCGCGTGTGACGGCATCGTGCGGGCGGAAAACCGTGTCCTCGCCAAGCCAGCCCTGCTCGCGGGCGTGCTTGATCGCGCCGCGCATGCCACGCGGAATGTCCGCATTATCCGTATAGCCCGTGTCCTCCGCGTCCTTGCATTCCACGCCCGCCGCCTCCAAAAGAATTGCCACAAAGGCCGCACGCGACAGCGTCTTTTCGGGGTGGAAATAGTGCTTGCCGCCCATCTTTTCCCCACTCATCAAGCCTTTTTCGCTCACAAGCAGGGCGGCGGAGTGCATGCGGCTGTCCGTCACATCCGAGAACAGATACCCCGTGGCAAGCTCGCGCACCGTGATCTTCACCTCGCAGGGCGCGGAAAAGCCGCCGTTGGCATCCTGCACGCGCCACAAAAAGGCGTCCTCGCCCGAAAAATCCCCCGTGGGCAGATAGGAAAACTGCCCCGTCGCGCTGTCCAGCGAAAGCGTGCCGTGCGCAGGATAGCTGACCACCTCAAAAAAGAGCGCGTCCCCCTCCGGGTCCTCAGCCGTCAGCGTCCCTGCGAGCGAAAGTGTCGCATGCGTAGAAACGGCCGTCACGCTCCCCGTGCCTGTGGGGCAGCAGTTCACACCGTCCGTGACATTCAGTTGACAGCAGACCGTATAGCCGCATGCGCCGCTTTTCGTTTCGGGCAGGAAGGAAAAGCTTGCGTTTTTCGCACCGTCTGCGGGGATATAGGAAAAATACGCAAGGTTATCGCGGTCGATATACTGCCCCACGTGCACCTCGCCGTACCCAAGCTTCAGCTCCCCTGCCGTCACGTCGGGCAAGGAGGTGACCGTGATCCCCGTCACGCTGCCGCCCTGCAGCGTCCGATCAAAAAATGCGGCGTCAAGGGTGATCTCCCCTTGCCCGCTTGTGCTTGCCGCCACGTAGCTGCGGTCAGCCAGATGCTGCAGACCCGCGCTGAGTGTCAACGACTCCGCCTCACGCGTGCCGAAGATCAAAAAAGCCACGCCCGCCGCCATCAGTGCCAATCCCGCACAGCAAAGTGTGCGCCATATCCGTCTTTTGTGTGTTTTCATCGCCCAAACTCCCCACCTTTGCAAATTTTCATTACACCTTATGCGCGCGCTCGCCCAATTATGCTGATGGGAGTTTTGCCACATTATTAATTTTTTCTATCATAAAACCGTAAAAACGGCACACAAACACAAAAAAACAGCTATTTTTTGCAATTTCTTATTCTTTTTCTTGCAATTTTCTATTGACACGCCACCGCACAGCGTGATATAATGTAAGGGTGTTAGTCAAGCACTTATGCAATCTTTATTTCGGAGGAAATTCTACCATGAAAAACGCATATCTTTTGCAGGTATTGGAAAACGTGAAAAAGCGCAACCCCGGCGAGACCGAGTTCCACCAGACCGTGGCCGAGGTGCTGGAATCTCTTGAGCCCGTCGTGGAAAAAAGCCCCGAATTTATTGAAAAAGGCATCATTGATATGATCGTGGAGCCCGAGCGCGTGATCAAATTCCGCGTGCCGTGGGTGGACGATCAGGGCAAAACGCAGGTCAACCGCGGCTACCGCGTGCAGTTCAACAGCGCGATCGGCCCCTACAAGGGCGGCCTTCGCTTCCACCCCAGCGTAAATGAAAGCATTATGAAGTTCCTTGGCTTTGAGCAGACCTTCAAAAACTCCCTCACCACCCTGCCGATGGGCGGTGCCAAGGGCGGCGCCGACTTTGACCCGCAGGGCAAGTCGGATGCCGAGGTCATGCGCTTCTGCCAGTCCTTCATGACCGAGCTGCAGAAGTACATCGGTGCGAACACCGACGTGCCCGCAGGCGACATTGGCGTGGGTGCACGCGAGATCGGCTACCTGTTTGGCCAGTACAAGCGCTTGCGCGACGAGTTCACCGGCGTGCTGACCGGCAAGGGCCTGCCCTACGGCGGCTCGATCCTGCGCCCCGAGGCAACCGGCTTTGGCGCGGTGTACTACACGGTGGATATGCTCAAGTATTTCGGTGACGACATCAAGGGCAAGACCTTTGCCATCTCCGGCTTTGGCAACGTGGCCTGGGGTGCCGTCAAGAAGATCAACGAGCTTGGTGGCAAGGTGCTGACCATCTCGGGTCCCGACGGCTATATCTACGATCCCGACGGCGTCGCTACCGAGGAAAAGATCAACTATCTTCTGGAAATGCGCGCCTCCTGCCGCAACCGCGCAGAGGATTACGCCGACAAGTTCGGCGTGCAGTTCTTCCCCAAAGAAAAGCCCTGGGGCGTCAAGGCAGACATCATGATGCCCTGCGCCACCCAGAACGAGGTGGGCATGGCTGAGGCCGAGATGATGGTGAAGAACGGGCTCAAGTATTACGTGGAGGTGGCAAACATGCCCACCACCAACGAGGCCGTGGCGTATCTGAAGGCAAACGGCGTGATCGTCGCGCCCTCCAAGGCCGTGAACGCCGGCGGCGTTTCGGTGTCGGGGCTTGAGATGTCTCAGAACTCGATGCGCTACAGCTGGACCGCCGAGGAGGTCGATGCCAAGCTGCATATGATCATGTCCAACATCTTCAAGGCATCCGTCGACGCCGCACACGAGTACGGCCTTGGGGATGACCTTGTGGCAGGTGCCAACATTGCCGGATTCCTGAAGGTTGCCCGCGCAATGCTTGCTTACGGCGTTTGCTGAGGTTCAGGGGAAGGTGCTTTTTAAGGAAAGGCACCTTCCCCTCTTTCTTTTTGCTAAAGCAAAAAGAAATTCACCCCAACCGAAAACCTTTTTACAAAAAATATGCCGTACGAAGTCGATGACTTTTGCGCAAAAAAGCCAAAGCGAAAAAACTCTCTGTGAGCACCCGACACACCGTGCCGCCGGGAAAGGTAAATGTAACCGCGTTGTGCGTTGGGGGATGGCGGCGGGCTAAAGGCAATAAACAAAGCAGGCACCCGACCTCGGTCGGGTGCCTGCTTTGTTATAAAAACGCGGTTTTCTCATACCGTTTGGGGGTTAAAAGCTCTTGGGATCGAAATTGTCGAAAATAGGATAGGTGCCCTTTGCCATGTATTCCTTGGCCAATTCCTCGTCCTTCACGGTATAGACGAAGGAGGCGGCACCAAAAAGCTTGATGCCCGCCAGAAGTGCCAGGCGGCGGGGATACTTTTTGTCCCACGCGTGGAAGGCGGGGCGGCAAAGGAAGGTGAGCCACAGCGCGGAAAGCGCAAAATTGAGCGCCTTGGAGCCCGTGTGCTTTTCCTTCACAAGATCCGAGGAAAGCAGACCGCGCACCACGTGGGGCGCCTGCTTCTTCACGGCGCGCAGCAGCAGCGGATTGAAGCTTTCCATACACCAAAGCCCCGTATAGCCCTCCAGCACCTTGAGCGCGGCGGGCACGAGTGCGACGTTACTGCTCTCGCCCTTGAGCTCGATGAGCAACGGCACGCGGCCGTCCACGGCATCCAGCACCGCGCGCAGGGTGGGAATACACTCGGTTTCCACACCGCCAAGGGGCATATTGCCAAGCTCGGCGGCAGTAAAGTCGCGCAGCTTCCCCTCGCGGCCGCACATCCGCTTCAGCTTGGCATCATGAAAGACCATCACCTCGCCATCACGGGAAAGATGGATATCCAGCTCAATGGCATAGCCGCGCGCGGCGGCGGCACGAAAAGCGGCAAGCGAATTTTCGGGGATCCCCTCTCCCCAAAGCCCTCGATGGGCATAGGGGCGCAGGAAGGGTTGCACCGCTTTTTTACGTGCGCGCGGTGCGATCAAAAACAGCCATAGTGCAAAAAACAGCAATACGGTCGCGGAAATTGCGATCAAAAGGATGAAATACCACTCCATTATTCATCCCCTCCTGCGGCGGCAAGCGCCACCTCCTTGGCCTCGGGCTTGGAGTCACCGTGGCGGACAAAGAACATGGTAAGGAACGCAAGCGCCACGAAAACGGTGGCGTAGGGGAACAGAGTGCGCATCGAGATATCGAGGAACACGCCGGAGAACACGGGGGTGATGACCTGCGCGGACATACTGGCCGTGTAGTAAAAGCCGGTGTACTTGCCCACGTCCGAGCCGCGGGAAAGCTCGACCACCATCGGGTAGGAGTTGACGTTGATGGTCGCCCAGCCGATGCCTGCGGTGGCAAACAGCGTGGGCATCAGCAGATTTTTGACAAGCTCGGGGCTGTCCGCCGAGAGGAAGGAAGCGCCGAGGAAGGAGCCACCGAGAATGATGACACCGCCAAGGATCATCTTTTTTCTGCCAAGCTTCGCGGAAAGCATACCCACGGGAAGGTAGGCGACGATGGCGGCGGCCTGCGCGATCAGCAGCGTGGTATTGTAGTCCACGTCCAGCACGTTACTGGCGTAGACCGAATACTTGCTGGTGACGGCGTTATAGCCCATGAACCAGAACACCACGGAGGCAAGGATCAGAAGCAGCGAGATCTTTTCCCCGCGGGAAAGCGTACGCGTCTCGTCGGGCGCAGTCTCCGCATCTGCGGGAGCATCCAGCCCAAGGCGCTTGGTGTCCTCCTGCATCTCGGCGGCCCAGGCGGGCTCGCGCACCTTCCAGAGGAACACGGCAAGCCCCACCATCATGATCCCCGCCACGATGGCGAAGAAGGTGGTGTAGCTCATCAGGGCATTTTTCGCCTTGCCCGTGCCAAACAGCGTGCCAAGCAGCAGCACCAGAATGCCGCCTGCCGTGCCCATCAGATTGATGACGGCATTGGCCTTGGAGCGCAGGGGCTTGATGGTGACGTCGGGCATGAGAGCCACCGCAGGAGAGCGGAAGGTGCCCATTGCCACCAAGGTGAAGAACAATAATACCATAAAGATGATCAGCGGCGCCGCGTTTTGTGTGGTCACGCTTGCGGCATACGCCTGACGCGCGGGCACCACGACCTTGGAATAAGCGGGATTGGTGACCTCCTTGCCGTTCTCGTCGGTCACGGTCATGGAGATCGCGGTAAACTCCTCGCGGGAGGTGTAGATCTCCTGCAAGGGCGCTTCCTTTGCGGTGTCACCGTTTTTATCGATATTCAGCGTGGGGTTACTGTCCCAGATCTCGCCAAGTGCCTCGGTATACGCCTCTCCCTCGGTCGCGCTGACGGCGTCCAGACGCGAAAGCTGGGCGTTGTCGGGGATGGAAAGCGAGACAAGCAGCACGGCGGCCACGATGGCGCCGATCACGATAAAGGGGGTACGTCTGCCGAATTTGCTGTTCACCTTATCGGAAATGGCACCGAAAACGGGCAACAGCACAAGGGCAAAAATGTTGTCCAGTGCCATGATGGCACCCGACCACACCTGCGGCAGGCCGAACTTATCCGTCAGGATCTTCGGCACGATGGTATCGTACGCTTGCCAGAACGCCGAGATCAGAAAAAAGGCGAAGCCGACGAAAATGACGCGCTTGTAATTCAGTTTCATAATCTTTTCCCTTCCTTTTCCATATATGCTTTTGCTTTCAGGATCGCCAGTTGCGTTTTGCCGTCGGGCAGCTTGCCCGCAAGCACCATCTCCACCGCCTTTTCAAAGGGCAGCGTAAAGACCTCCAAAAATTCATCCTCGTCCAGCGCCTGCTTGCCGAACGTGAGGCCGCGCGCCAAAAACATGCGGATGCGCTCGCCCATCACGGCAGGAGAGCCGTAATAATCGCCAAGATCGATCAACTCGCGCGGCACAATGCCCGTCTCCTCGCGCAGCTCGCGCAAGGCCGCCTCGCGCGGGTCCTCTGCGGGGCCGTCCAGCTTGCCTGCCGGAATTTCCACGATGACCTCGTGAAAGGGATAGCGGAACTGGCGCTCCAGCACCACCTCGCCCGCGTCGGTAAGCGGCAAAACACAAACCGCCCCCACGTGCTTGACGTATTCGCGCACAGAGGTCTTGCCGTTGGGCAGCAACACCTCATCTTTATATAAATGCACCACCACGCCGTCGAAGATCAGCTCGGAGTGCAAGGGCTTTTCCACAAGATCCATGATCGTGACACCTCACTTTTTACTTTCTTTTATTAGTATACCGCAAAATGTATTTTTTGTAAAGAGCAAACGAAAAGTACGTGTGCAAAAGATGAAAAGTGCGCAAACCCGCTTGTGGTGCGGGTTTGCGGACTCGGGCACAAAAAGTGCCAAAATATGAACGTCTTTTTTGTGCATTATTTTATCGGAAAAGTGCTTTACTTTTACGCTATCTTGTGGTATACTATTCCTTGCCGACACAAGATATTGTGTTAGAGAGAAAAGAAGAACCGTATTTAGAGGGTACCCGTTCGGTGCCCTCTGTTTCGCGAAAGAGGGAGAAAAACAGATGAAAATTATCAAAAGAAACGGCGCTGAGATGACGTTCGACCGCGAAAAGATCGTACGTGCCATCCAGAAAGCCAACGAAAGCGGCGAGGGAAAGCCCGAGCTGACGCAACGTCAGATCGACTATATTTCCTTCGTGATCGAGGACTATTGCAACGACGTTGACCGCG
The DNA here is from genome assembly GCA_015064415.1 of Oscillospiraceae bacterium. GTDB lineage: Bacteria > Bacillota > Clostridia > Oscillospirales > CAG-272 > Firm-07. The sequence goes on from SVSG01000028.1 coordinate 23,746, forward strand.
CCCTTTCCGTGGAGGAGATCCAGGAGCTGGTCGAGACGCTGATCATTCAGCAAAACGCCCCCGAAACGGCAAAGCGCTACATCCGCTACCGCTTCACCCGTAACCTGGCGCGTCGCTCCAACACCATCGACGAAAGCATTCTTTCCCTGATCGAGTGCAACAACGAAGAGGTGAAGCAGGAGAACGCCAACAAGAACCCCACGGTCAACAGCGTCCAGCGTGACTACATGGCGGGCGAGGTCTCCAAGGACCTGACGCGCCGCGTGCTGCTGCCCGAGGAGATCGTCAAGGCGCACGAGGAGGGCATCATCCACTTCCACGATGCCGACTACTTCGCACAGCACATGCACAACTGCGACCTTGTCAACTTAGAGGATATGCTGCAAAACGGCACCGTCATCAGCGGCACGCTGATCGAAAAGCCGCACAGCTTCTCCACCGCGTGCAACATCGCCACGCAGATCATCGCGCAGGTCGCCTCCAACCAGTACGGCGGCCAGAGCATTTCGCTCACGCACTTAGCGCCCTTCGTGCAGGTGTCGCGCGAGAAGATCACCCGTCAGGTACGCGCCGAGATGGAAAGTCTTGGCATCAACCCCTCCGAGGAGAAGATCTCCGAGATCGTGGAAAATCGCCTGCTTGACGAGATCCGCCGCGGCGTGCAGACCATTCAATATCAGGTCGTCACCCTGCTCACCACCAACGGACAGGCCCCCTTCGTGACCGTCTTTATGTATCTTGGCGAGGCCAAGGACGAGCGCCTCAAGAAGGATCTGGCCCTTATCATCCGCGAGGTGCTGGAGCAGCGCTACACCGGCGTGAAGAACGAGGCCGGCGTGTACGTGACCCCCGCCTTCCCCAAGCTTATCTACGTGCTGGAGGAGGACAACATTCACGAGGATTCCCCCTACTTCGAGCTCACCAAGCTGGCGGCCAAGTGCACCGCCCGCCGTATGGTGCCCGACTATATTTCCGAAAAGATGATGCTCAAGCTCAAGGTGGATGCAAACGGCGACGGCCAGTGCTACACCTGCATGGGCTGCCGCTCCTTCCTGACGCCTTGGGTGGATGAAAACGGCAAGGCCAAGTATTACGGCCGCTTCAATCAGGGCGTTGTCACCATCAATCTGGTGGATGCTGCCTGCTCCGCCTGCAAGGACGGCCGCAACCTTGATCGCTTCTGGGAGATCATGGACGAGAGACTGGAGCTGTGCCACCGCGCACTGCAGTGCCGCCACGAAAGATTGGAGGGTACCCTCTCCGACGCCGCACCCATTCTGTGGCAGTACGGCGCGCTGGCACGCCTTGAGAAGGGCGAGCCCATCACAAAGCTCTTGCACGGCGGTTACTCAACCATCTCGCTTGGATACGCCGGTCTTTGGGAGTGTGTTTACGCCTTGACCGGCAAGAAGCTGACCGAGCCCGAGGGCGAAAAGCTGGGGCTTGAGATCATGCAAAAGCTCAACGACGCGTGCGCCAAGTGGAAGGCCGCCGAGAACATTCACTACTCGCTTTACGGCACGCCGCTGGAGTCCACCACCTACAAGTTCGCCAAGTGCCTGCAAAAGCGCTTCGGCAAGATCCCCGGTGTCACCGACAAGGCGTATATCACCAACTCCTACCACGTCCACGTGACCGAGCCGATCGACGCGTTCGACAAGCTTGCCTTTGAGGCCAAGTTCCAGGAGCTTTCCCCTGGCGGCGCGATCAGCTACGTCGAGGTGCCCAATATGCAGGACAATCTGGACGCCGTGCTGGAGGTCATGAAGTTTATCTATGACAACATCATGTACGCCGAGCTGAACACCAAGAGCGACTATTGTCAGGTGTGCGGCTTTGACGGTGAGATCCAGATCGTAAAGGATGACGGCAAGCTGGTTTGGGAATGCCCCAACTGCCACAACCGTGACCAGAACAAGATGAACGTGGCCCGCCGTACCTGCGGCTACATCGGCTCGCAGTACTGGAACCAGGGACGCACCCAGGAGATCCAGGAGCGCGTGCTTCACCTGTAAGATATGAACTTTGCTACCATTAAAAAACGCGATATTGCCAACGGCCCCGGCGTGCGTGTTTCCCTTTTCGTATCGGGATGCACGCACCGCTGCGAGGGGTGCTTCAACGAGGTCGCGTGGGATTTTGCCTACGGCGAGCCCTTCACCCGCGAGGTGGAGGACGCCATCTTAGAGGCGCTTGCCCCCGATTTCATCGCGGGGCTCACCCTGCTTGGCGGCGAGCCGTTTGAGCCGGAAAACCAGCGCGCCCTGCTTCCCTTTTTGCACCGCGTGCGGGAAAGATTTCCGCAAAAGACCATCTGGTGCTACAGCGGATTCACGCTGGAGCAGCTGACGGGCGAAAGCCGCGCAAGATGCCGCGTTACCGACGAGATGCTCTCACAGCTCGACGTCCTTGTGGACGGGCCCTTCGTGCTTGCCAAAAAGAACATCCGACTGCGCTTCCGCGGATCGGAAAACCAGCGTTTGATTGATATGAACAAGACCCGCGAAGCAGGCGAGGTCGTGCTTTGGGATAACTAAAAAACACCGCAGATCGCAAGCGATCTGCGGTGTTTTTCTTTAGCCGTAGGGCGGGGGCTTGCTCCCGCCGTTTGTTATTTCAACCGTCGCGGCAACGGCAACAGCATCCGCGTTTCGTGCTTATACGCGGCAAAGCCCTCCTTGCGGCTCTGGCGTCCGTCCGCCATCGGGATGCTGACGAAAAGAAAGAGCAAGGTGTTCGCAAGCGCGCCCGCGCCAAGATACCAAGCGTGCGGGTAAAGGCAGAGCACCGAGAGCGCCACGCCCCACCACATGAGGATCTCACCCAAGTAATTGGGGTGGCGGGAATGCCTCCAAAGCCCCACACGGATGAAGGGCGCGGTGCGGTTTTGGCGGTAACGGTGCATCTGAATATCGGCAATTCCCTGCAAAAGCGCGGCAAGCACCGACAAGGCAAAGCCAAAGATCGCGCCCGCGTTCCACGCGGCAGGATGCAGCATCGCATACACGGCGGGCAGCGTGCAGCCGTACACAATGAGCGTGGGCACCATATGGATGCCGATAAAATTGATCAAGGGGTAAAATGCGCCCGTTTTTTCGCGCAGCATCCGATAGCGCCAGTCCTCGTGCATGAGATCCCCGAAGGTGTACGCCCAGTTTGCCGTAAGGCGCACGCCCCAGATCGACACCGCCAAAAGCAGTAACACGCGCGGCAACGTCAGCTCTATCCCCTGCGCAAATCCTACAAGGATCACGACGGGCTGCACGCTCCAGTACGGATCGTACACCGAGGCATTTTTCAGCAATACGCTGAACACAAAGACGAAGACCGTGGCCGCCACGTCACAGATCAGAAGCGAGAGCCACCAAACAAACGGCAGCACGCCGTAAAGCAAAATGCCGCCCAGCGCGGCCAGCGCGTAGATCGCGCTCACGATCAGAAAGGAAAGTGCGCGATTTTTCTTGTACGTCATAGCATCCTCCATACCCTTATTACCACCATTATAAGTCCGTGTGCGCGTTTTGTCAAGCGGTGCGCGGTTGACTTTTTGCGCACGATATGATATAATGACCGTATCACGGGCAACGCCCCGAAAGGATAGGATCTTCTATGCAAGAAACGAATGGAACGAAAGATTACGGCCTTGTCTCGATCATTATGCCGCTTTACAACGCCGCGGGCTTTGTAAAGGAAACGATCGAATCGGTGCTGGCGCAGACCTACCAAAATTTTGAATTGCTCATCACAAACGATTGCTCCACCGACAATTCCGTGGAGATCGTGGAGTCCTTCCGCGACCCGCGCATCAAGCTTTTTCACAACGAGCAAAACAGCGGCGCGGCCAAGACGCGCAACCGCTCGATCCGCGAGGCGTCGGGCAAATGGATCGCTTTCCTTGACAGCGACGACCTCTGGGACAAGGAAAAGCTGGAAAAGCACTTGGATTTTATGTTGCAAAAGGACGTCGCGCTTTCGATGACGCATTACCGCATCATGAACGCCGAGGGCGAGATCGTCAAAAATTTCTGCCCCTCCAAGGAGTTTTACACCTACAAGGACGTGCTGAAGCAATGCACGCTCAGCTGCTCGACCGTGATCTATGATGCGGAAAAGCTGGGCAAGTTTGAGATGCCGTGTGCCGAAAAGCGTGAGGATCTGGCATATTGGCTTTTGATCATGCGAAACGGCACGAAGGCGTGGTGCCTGCCGGAGCTTCTGACCACCTACAAGGTGCACGCCAACTCGGTCTCCGCAAACAAGGCGCAGATGATCAAATACCAATGGCGCGTCTATCGCAAAAACGAGCGCATCGGGCTGATCCCCTCCGCCTACTATCTCGCCAACTGGGCGATCCGCGGCTTTCTCAAGTATAAAACGTAACAAAAATGCTCTCCGCGTGATGCGGAGAGCGTTTTTTATTTTCGTATCTCTTCCAGCAGCATTTCGCGCAGCATCTGCGGGTCGCAGTTCCCTCTCAGCTGCTTCATACACGCGCCAAACAGCGCGGCAAACGCCTTCTCCTTGCCGCCAAGATAGTCGGCAAGCGCGTGCGCATTCTCGGCAAGCACCGCGCGGATGACCTCCCCGATCTTATCCGTATCGCGCGAAATCAAAAAGCCCATTTTCGCGGCATAGGCGGCGGGATCAAGCTCCCTTTCAAACATTTCCTCCAATATTTTGCGCGCGTTAGCGCGCCCCACCTTGCCCGCAAGCACCAGCAGGATCAGCTCGCCAAGCGAGTGACCGTCCAAGGTCAGCTCATCCGCGATCATTTGCCGCCGCTTGAGGATGGCAAGCACGTCGGATAGCAGCCAGTTGGCGCACTCCTTGGCGTTTTGGCATACGGCAAGCGCCGCCTCAAAGCACCGACACAGCGCGTGGCTGTCGCAAAGCAGCCCCGCATCGTAATCAGACAGCCCCAGCTCGCGCACGTAGCGTGCCTTCTTTTGCTCAGGGAGCTCAGGCAAGCTCTCCCGTACTTTTTGTTTCCACGCGGCATCCACCGCAAGCGGCATCACGTCGGGGTCGGGAAAATAGCGGTAATCGGCGGCGGTCTGCTTGTCGCGCATTGCCACGCTCACGCCCCGCATCTCGTCCCAACGGCGCGTTTCCTGCAACAGCTCCTCGCCCGCCTCCAAGACCTCCACGTGCCGTGCGCTTTCATACTCGATCGCGCGCAAAATTGCGGAGATCGAGTTCATATTCTTGATCTCGGTGCGCACGCCAAGCGCCTCAGCGCCCGCAGGGCGCACGGAAAGGTTGACGTCACAGCGCATCGAGCCCTGCTCCATGCGGCAATCCGACACCTCGGCAAAGCGCAAAAGCGTGCGCAGGCGATTGAGGTACGCGGCGACCTCCTCGGGCGAGGAAAGGTCGGGCTCGCTGACGATCTCAACAAGCGGCACGCCCGCGCGGTTGTAATCCACCAGCGACACACCCGCCGCCTCATCGTGGATCAGCTTGCCCGCGTCCTCCTCCATATGGATCTGCTTGATGCGCACGCGCTTTTTCCCCGACGCGGTCTCGATCTCCACGTACCCGTTTTTCGCGATGGGGGCGTACCACTGCGTGCGCTGATAGGCGCTTGGCAGATCTGGGTAAAAATAATTCTTCTTGTCAAAGCCGCACAAACCCGCGATCTCGCAGTGCAACAGCATCCCCGCCTTCATCGAAAGCGTAACGGCGCCCTTGTTCAACTGCGGTATGCCGCCCGGCATCCCCGTGCAAACGGGGCAGATCTGGGTGTTTGGCGCGGCACCGAAGGCGGTGGAGCAAGCGCAAAAGATCTTGGACTTGGTGGCAAGCTCCACGTGTACCTCCAGCCCGATCACGGTCTCGTATCTCATCGGCGCACCTCCTCTAAACGGGTTGCTACCTCTAACAGGCGTTCCTCGGAGAACGCGGGGCCGATCAGCTGTACGCCGCCCGCCACCACGGCGGGAAGTCCCGTGAGCGAGGCGGGTGCCGTGTAGAGGTTTTCCGCAAAGGGGTGATCCGTTTCCGCGTATTGCAGTTTAGAGGAGGCGGGCAAAAGCACCGCGTCATACTCGGCAAAAAGTGTGCGGAACGTCTCAGCGATCACGCGGCGCACGCGGAGCGCTTTTTGGTACTTCTTTTCGTAATTTTCCCCGTACAGCACGTCCGAGCCGTAAAGGATCGCGCTTTTCACAAGAAGCCCCAGCCCCTCGCTGCGGCTTTCGGTATAAAGCTGCTCCAACGTCACAAAAGAGGCAGAACGGTGTCCGTATTTGATGCCATCAAAGCGGGAAAGGTTGGCGGAAAGCTCCGCGCAAAGAAGCGTGTTCCAGCACGCCCGCGCCACGGCGATCACGCCTGCCTCCACCTCGCATATTTCGATACCGTTTGCACACATTTTTTCTTTTGCGGCGTCCATTTTCGCCGCAACTGCGGCATCCGTGGCAAGCGCCAGCGACGCCACCCGTTGCACGCGCCCTTCCACGGGCTTGCGCGCCTGCATCGTGGTATCCCGCGCATCGGGCGTGGCGATCGTGGCAAAAAGCGTGCCGCAATCCGCGGCAGAGCGCGCCAGCACCCCTACCGTGTCCGCCGAGGAGGCCACCGCCACGGTGCCATAGCGGGAAACGGTGCCGTAAGTGGGCTTGAGGCAGACCAAGTCCTTTTGCGCCGCCACACGGCGGGGCGCGCCGTTCACGTCAAGGGCAATTACCCCCATAACGGTATCAGTTTTCAACACATTTGCGGCGGCGTACGCGCTATCTCCCACATAACAGGTCTCCCCCACAAGATCGATGCCAAATTCGCCCACGGGCAGCTTACCCGCGATCTCAAAGCCGCTCTCGCGCAGCTTTTCCACCACCGTGGCGTCAAAGGGGCTGACGTAGCCCGCCAGCATCCGCGAGCCCGCCGCGCTCGGCATATCTTTCGTGAGGATCATGTCCTCCAACATCACACGTCTCATCCCGCACCTCACTCGATCACGCGGGGCACGGCCCACTGTGTGCCGCAGAGCTGCGGCGCGTTTTTCTGCAATTCCTCGCGGGAAAAGTCCGCGCGTACCTCGTCCGCGCGCAACGGCGCTTCCACGGGCATCATGTGCACCATCGGCAACACGCCCTTTGTGTCCACGCGGGAAAGCTCCTCAAAATCTGCATCCGCGCGCGCGAAAAAAGCCGCCACGCTCTCGCGTTCGGTATCCAAAAGTCGTATACGGTTGGCTTTTTCCAGTGCAAGTAATGCTTTTTCGTTCATTTTTGATTCCTTTTTATCCTTCGACGGAACATTTTTCTGATACGCGCGACCACGCGCTTTCTCACCTTCATTGTAACACAAATTCCCCGATATGTCAATTCAAAGCGCACCTTCGCCAACACAAAAGGCCCACCGCAAGGGTGAGCCTTTTGTGTTGCCATAAACGTGATAAAAGGTGTTTAAATGAGATGAAAACGAACAAAAGGTGTCCGTTACCTTATGATATCTTTTAAGAATGAATTGTTCCATTCCTTTCGATAAGTAGATATTTCTATCTTTATTCGTTTTAAACAGTTTCTTGGGCTTTCTGAGAGAATAATCGGAACATTATGCAA
>SVSG01000029.1 GCA_015064415.1 Oscillospiraceae bacterium
GATATAGCTCTCCATCAGCGTGACGCACTCCTCGGTGTTGTAAAGCACCTTGCCGTCCAGCGTATAGGAGCCAAGCCACAGGCCCGTCAAGTCATAAAAAACCTGATCCGGCTCCTTTACGGGCATCTCGCGCAAAAATTCGCGCAAACCGTCTGCGGTGAAGGAGAAAAACGGCGTATGCTTCGCCAATTTCTCCACCTCTTTGTCGCTTTCCGTGATCTCGATCTGCAAAATAGCGCCGAGCGCATCCTCGTTTTCGCCTTCCGCGCGCTCGACGGTGAAGCGGAATTCATCCTTGCCCGTGTCCAGCACAAGTATACCCGAAAGCGTCAAATCCTGCTCTTCTTCGCCCGTGAATTGCATCCGCCACGTACCGTCCTTGCCGTATATGCAGTCGATCTTATGCTCCGTGCGCGCGATCTCCGCGTCCGCGCCCACAAGCTCGGTGGTGACCTGATCGTTGTAGCGGACGTGCCAGTCGCCATCCTCGTACGTCTTGGCGTAATCATGCTCAGAGGACAGCTTCACGGTCGCGCCCTCGCGGGAAAGCTCGCAGGAAAGTGACAGCTCGAATGCGGCATCGCGCCCCTCGTAGGTAAAGAACATCTTGGCATCCAGTGCCGAAAGCATCTCGTCGCTTTGGTAGCTCACGCAAAGCTGTGTCACCCGCTCGCCCACGACGGTGCTCTCGATTTTTAGCGAAAGCCCCTTCGGGACGCTCTCCCCCCATTGCTCGTACCTCGTCACGTAAAGGCTCAGCTCCTTCTCCCTTGCCCTTTCTGCGGCAAGCTCCAGGATCCGCTTCACGCAAGACTCGTCGAGCTCCAGCGTCATTTTCCGACTGATGCCAAACGGGCTTGTGGAAAAGCCGTACTCCGACGTCGGCTTCAGCTCGCGATAGACGATCTCCGTGACCTCCTTTTCAAAATCCTCTTCGATCTCGCGAGTGTCCTCGTCTATCTGTCCAAAATCACGAAGCAGCGCCTGCAGCTCGTGGTACGCCTTCTCTTCCATGGCATAGCGCGTCTTGCTGTCGGGGTGAAACACCGAGGCGTCCAGCGCCGCCGCAAGCCCCTTGCGCGGGAAGCTGACGGATTCCTCCTTGTCGGCACAAAGCCCCTTCAGCGCAACGATCTCGTCATCATAATACAGCTCCAGATCCGCCCTGCTTTGCTCCGCGCCGATCGAAAGCGCGATCACGTCACGCTCCCCATCACCGCCGCCGTTCAGCTCCACGTAAAAGTCCTGCAAAAGCCCAGAGGCTTCACTTGGCACGTCGCATCTCGCATGTGCCTGCCAGCCGTCGTCCTGCCAGACTTCCAGCAGCTCCAAAAACGGTTCGGTGTCGAAAAACACGGCGTTCCACGTGCTTGCCACGGGATTCCCGACAAGCAACGGCAAAAAAAGCGCCAGCGCCAAGCCGATCACGCCGCAAAGCAGCACCGCGCCGCCGAATACCACCCAAAAGCGCGGGGTCTTGTAATAGGATCTGCGCGGTGTCGGTGCCGTCTTCTGCACATCCTGCGTCTGTAGCATCTTTTCACGATCTTGATCCATTTGCTGCCCTCCTTTACAAGGTTACTATCTTCATTATATCAGAAATAGCAAAAAAAGCAATCCCAAACACCGCGTGCCTGCCAAAAACGCCGCATACGCAAAATACTTACCGTTTTTTGATTGACAAAGCGCGCCGCGCGTGCTATAATCTTCCTATATTTATTCCTATTTGTGACAAGAAAGGACGAATTATGACCTTCACCCTGCTTACCGAGGCGCAAAAGGACACCTACCGCGATGAGATCATTGGCATGATCGCCGCCTGCGATCACGAATTTGTACCGCCCCTCTCGCAGCGACACGGCCCCACGCAAACCGACTTTTCCGGCGCCCTTCAGACCGAGGACAACCTCCCCGCCTACTATGAGGATATGCGCAAAAACGAGATCCTCGCCGCCTTCGAGGGCGACGAGCTGATCGGCTTCGTGGCCTTCAAGCGCAATATGACCAACCAATTTCTGACCGCCGAAACGCACCCCAATCTCTACGTCGCCGTTCTGCTTGTCAAGCCGAGCGCGCGCGGACAGCACCTCACCGAAAAAATGTATCAGCACCTGTTCAACGAGCTGCACCCGAACACCAACCTCTACACGCGCACCTGGTCCACCAACGCGGCGCACGCCGCCATCTTGCGCAAGTTCGGCCTGGAGATCGTGATCCGCATCGAAAACGACCGCGGCGTGGGCATCGACACCGTGTATTTTGGGAAAAAGAGAGTGTGAGGGCGCGTTAGGGGAAACTTTTGGGAAAGTTTCCCCTATGACCCCTTCAAAACCTTTTAACGAAAAAGGAAAAGCGGTAGCCGCATCGTTCGCGGGAATGGCATTGTGCCGCGCGGGAGGCAAAACGCCCCCCTACACGCTTTTTCCGTTGCTTTTTGTAGGGGAGGGGTTTCCCCTCCCGCAATCCGCGATTTACAAACTCATAGCCGCGTTGTTTGCGCAATTACCCCGAAAACGGTGTGAGTTTTCCGCTTTTTATTATGCTCTATACAAAAAAGGATGTGCTTTGTTTGCACATCCTTTTTTCATAAGCGGGGAGTTCTCTGGCTGCGCCCCGTAGGCACGCGAGGGGCGGATTTCGATGCAGAACTCCCCCACAGCAGCCTGGCTGCGAATTTTGATGCATACGGCACGACCTTGCGCGAAGGTGTACGAGGGTACTCCGAGCGCAAGAGCGTGACGAAAAAAGAACACGGAAGCGTTTGCTTCCGTGTTCTTTTTGTTCTGCGCGAAAGGCGCAGTCAGATAGCTTACTCGTAGAGCTTGCCCATCTTCACAAGTCTCTCGTAGCGAGCCTTTGCGTTCTCCTCTGCCTTCTGGAAGAGATCCTTTGCTCTTTCAGGGAAGGACTGTGCAAGGCGAGCGTAGCGAGCCTCGTTTGCGATGAACGCCTGGTAATCACCGGTGGGCTCAGCGCTGTCGATGGTCAGCTTGTTTGCTTCCTTGGTGGGATCGTAGCGGAACATATTCCAGTAGCCTGCCTCAACAGCCTTCTTCATCTCAAGCTGGCAGTTCTGCATGCCGCCCTTCTTGATGCCGTGCATCTCGCAGGGAGCGTAGCCGATGATCAGGGAAGGACCGTGGTAAGCCTCAGCCTCGGTAAGAGCCTTGAGCAGCTGGTTCATGTTAGCGCCCATAGCGACCTGTGCCACATAAACGTAGCCGTAGGACATGGCGATCTCAGCAAGGTTCTTCTTGCCGATGGCCTTACCTGCAGCGGCGAACTGTGCCACCTGACCGATGTTGGAGGCCTTAGATGCCTGTCCACCGGTGTTGGAGTAAACCTCGGTATCGAATACCATCACGTTGACGTCCTCACCGGATGCCAGCACGTGGTCCAGACCGCCGAAGCCGATGTCGTATGCCCAACCGTCGCCACCGAAGATCCAGACGGACTTCTTCGCGAGGTAATCCTTCTCAGCAAGGATAGCGGGAGCCGTGGGGCAGCCTGCGGCTGCGGCCTTCTCCAGCTCAGCAACAAGCGCGTCAGTAGCGGCGCCGTTCGTCTTACCGTCGTCCTTGGTGTCAAGGAACTGCTTTGCAGCGGCCTTGAATTCCTCGGATGCCTTGTCGGAGTTCATCATCTCCTCAACCTTGGCGATCAGCTTCTGGCGGATTGCCTTCTGGCCGAGAGCCATACCCAGACCGTGCTCGGCGTTATCCTCGAACAGGGAGTTTGCCCAAGCGGGACCCTTGCCGGATTCCTTGTTCACGGTGTAGGGGGTAGCGGGCGCGGAGCCGCCCCAGATAGAGGAGCAACCGGTCGCATTGGAGATATACATTCTCTCACCGAACAGCTGGGTGATAAGACGTGCGTAAGAGGTCTCGGCGCAGCCTGCGCAGGAGCCGGAGAACTCAAGAAGGGGCTGCTTGAATTGAGAGCCCTTGATGGTGGCGTTGATCAGCTCGGGCTTTTCAGCAACGTTTGCAACAGCGTAGTTCCAAGCTTCCTGCTGACCGTCAGCCATCTGGCTGCTTTGCGTGGTCATATAGATCGCGTAATCTGCCTTGTCGGCCTTGGTGCCGGCGGCGGCTGCCTTCTTGTCAGCGTTGGCGTTGACAGGGCATGCCTTCACGCACAGCGTACAGCCCATACAGTCAAGGGGAGATACAGCCACGGTGAACTTGTAGTTGGTCTTGAGCACGGGGTTCTTTGCGAACTTCGTGGACTTGGGTGCCTTTGCGGCCTCCTCCTCAGTCATTGCGTAAGGACGGATGGTGGCGTGAGGACATACAAAGGAGCAGTTGTTACACTGAATGCACTTGTCGGGGTTCCAAACGGGAACGTTCACGGCAACGCCGCGCTTCTCGTAAGCGGTAGAGCCCTGGGGGAAGGTGCCGTCAGCGTAGGGCATGAATGCGGAAACGGGCAGGGAGTCGCCGTCCATCTTGGAAACGGGAGTCACCACGTTGTTGACGAAATCGACAAGCTCTGCGCGGTCGCCGGTGGCGGGCTTTGCGGCCTTGTCCTTGCCGGCCTTGGCCCACTCAGCGGGAACCTTGACCTCAGTCATAGCGGTAGCGCCCATCTCGATGGCCTTGTGGTTCTGAGCCACGACCTCTTCACCGAACTTGGAGTAGGACTTGGTAGCCATGTACTTCATCTTCTCGATGGCAAGGTCTGCGGGCATGACCTTTGCAAGCGCAAAGAATGCGGACTGCAGAACGGTGTTCTTAACCTTGGGGTTGCCAACCTCCTTCGCTGCGATGGAGGTAGCGTCGATGATATAGAACTTGATGTTGTTCTGTGCGATATAGGCCTTCACGGACTTGGGCAGGTTGGCATCCAGCTCCTCTGCGGTCCAACGGCAGTCAAGCAGGAAGGTGCCGCCGGGCTTGACGTCCTGCACGATCTTGTAGCCCTTCAGAATATAAGCGACGTTGTGGCAAGCCACGAAGTCGGCCTTGGTGATATAGTAGGGTGCCTTGATCTTGGTGTCACCGAAGCGCAGGTGAGAGATGGTCACGCCGGAGGTCTTCTTCGAGTCATACTGGAAGTAGGCCTGGATGAACTTCTCGGTGTTGTCGCCGATGATCTTGATCGAGTTCTTGTTTGCGCCAACGGTGCCGTCGCCGCCAAGACCCCAGAACTTGCACGCGATGGTGTCAGCGGGAGCCGTGTCGGGAGCAGCCTTCTCGGGAAGAGAGAGGCCGGTGACGTCGTCCACGATGCCGATGGTGAAGTTGTGCTTGGGGGCGCGCTTCTTGAGGTTCTCGTAAACGGCGAAGATGGAAGCGGGGGTGGTGTCCTTGGAGCCAAGACCGTAACGGCCGCCCACAACGGTCATCTTGCGACCGACGTGTGCAAGAGCGGTCATCACGTCAAGGTAAAGGGGCTCGCCAAGGGAGCCGGGCTCCTTGGTGCGGTCAAGCACGGCGATCTTCTTTGCGGTGGCGGGAATGGCCTCGGCCAGCTTCTCAGCGCAGAAGGGACGGTACAGACGAACCTTGACAAGGCCGACCTTCTCGCCTGCGGCCATCATGTAGTCGATGACCTCCTCAGCCACGTCACATACAGAGCCCATCGCAACGATCACGCGCTCTGCCTCAGGATGGCCGTAGTAGTTGAACAGCTTGTAATCGGTACCCAGCTTCTCGTTGACCTTGTTCATATACTCCTCAACGATGGCGGGGAATGCGTCGTAGTAGGTGTTGCACGCCTCACGGTGCTGGAAGAAGATGTCACCGTTCTCGGCAGAGCCGCGAAGCACGGGGTGCTCGGGGTTGATGGCGCGCTCACGGAATGCCTTCACAGCGTCCATATCGACCATCTCGGCAAGATCCTTGTAATCCCATGCCTCGATCTTCTGCACCTCGTGAGAGGTACGGAAGCCGTCGAAGAAGTTCAGCACGGGAACGCGGCCCTTGATGGTGGCAAGGTGAGCTACGGCACCCAGGTCCATGATCTCCTGCTGGTTGGTCTCAGCCAGCATAGCGTAGCCGGTCTGACGGCAAGCATATACGTCGGAGTGGTCACCGAAAATGTTCAGAGCGTGAGATGCCACGCAGCGTGCGGAAACGTGAATAACGCTGGGAAGCAGCTCGCCTGCGATCTTGTACATATTGGGGATCATCAAAAGCAGACCCTGAGAAGCGGTGTAGGTGGTGGTCAAAGCACCTGCGGCAAGAGAGCCGTGCACGGCACCTGCGGCGCCTGCCTCGGACTGCATCTCAACCATCTGCACGCGCTCACCCATGATGTTACGGGCGGGCTCGCCAAAGATGTTCTTGTCGGCAGCGGACCAGGAGTCGGTCACCTCTGCCATGGGGCTGGAGGGGGTGATGGGGTAGATAGCAGCCACTTCGGTGAACGCGTAGGACACGTGTGCCGCCGCGGTGTTGCCATCCATTGAAATCTTTCTGCGTTTGATAGCCATTTTCGATTTCCTTTCGTTTATATAAATTTTTTGTTTTTTTACGATTTTCGGTGATTTTTTATTCACCACCGTTCATTATATCATGAATTCGCGTTTTTGTAAAGGGTTATGCGCGTTTTTTTGTAGGATTTTTGTCAATCTTCTTCCTATATATATAGTTTGTGGGAAATGGGGGGAGAGAATGGTGATGTCGCACCGTTTGTGCGATCCCCCGCCGGGCGGCGTTTCTCAAACATTGTAGGGGCGAACACCGTTCGCCCGCGGGAGACCAATGGTCTCCCCTACAAGTTTGTGCGTTGGCGTTTTGTGTGTCGGGGATACTACTCACCCACCAACTACGTTGGTCCCCCCTCCCTCACAAGGGAGGGACTACTGTAGACCATTCTCTTCACAACAGACGGAACTTTTTATGAAATTTCAAACAGAAGCGAAATTTTACCGTCTATTGAAGAAAGCAAAAACGTTGTTTGTCCCTCCCCAATAAGGGTTGTCCTCGCCCACGCAAAGCGTGATGCGAGCACGTCGACACTCCGCTACGCGTCGGTCGCGGGAGGGCGGCACCCGTAGGGTGACGGGTGAGATTGCCCCGACGCAAAGAATTATTGTGCGTAGCCGTTTTGTGTGTCGGGGATGGCGGGTCATTCGTGAATGACCCCTACGGGTTTGTGCGTTGAATTTTTGCTGAAACGCGTGGCTATATTTGGCTCCCTTGTGCAAAGGGAGCTCCCGCGTAAGCGGGTGAGGGATTGTCAGCGATTTACAATCCCTCCGCCTCCCCCGCCACGCCTGCGGCGAGCCGAGCTCGGTACCTCCCTTTACACAAGGGAGGCGTTTTGTGAGTGCGAACAACACGGTAATACCGCCCCTACGGGTTTGTGCGTTGTTTTCAAAAAAGAAAAGTGCGAACAATGCGGGTTTCGCATTGTTCGCACGAAAAAAATAGGATCAAAAGGTTTTGTGAGGGGGTGCGGGGGAACACTTTATCAAAAGTGTTCCCCCGCTAAACCATCCTCGCTTCTCCCCTCGCTCAATACGTGGCGCTGTCGAGGTACCAGCCGTTGTTTTCGCGGGCGAACCAGATCTCGTACTCGCGGCGCTCGTTCTCTTTGCCCTCGGGATAGCCCTCGACAAGGACGCGCACGCTGTTGGCGTTGCTCTCGCTCTCGTCCATGCGCATGGTGGAAAGATCGTATACGGTAGTGGGAATTTTACGCCAATCCCACCACGCGTTGGTGCGCATCAGATAGGAAAGGCCGCCGTCCTCATCCTGATAATCGATATACAGCGCCTGAATGACTTCGTCACGCAGGTCGACCGTACCCGTGAAAAGCACCTCGTAGATATAGGAGATATACGCCTTGGAGTAGACCGAATTGATGGCACTTTTCAGATCATCCGTGCTCTTATATTTGCAATCGAAGCGGACGTAGTCGTAATTTTTGTCCTCCTCGCCGCTGTAGATCTCGGCGTAGACGAGCTCGGGGTTCTCGTAATTCTCGATGGGATAGTAAAAATACTTACCTTGGCTGTAAATATATCCCTCCCGCTCGATCAGACTGCGTTGCACGAAGCGGGCGGCGCCCTTTTGATAGGCGGGGAGCTCCTCGCCCGTCTGCACGTCATAGACGGTGTAGATCTTGATGCCGTTTTCGTTGACCTTGCCCTCCATGCGCTGGATCTGATATTCATAGGAGACAACAGTGCCGTACTCGTCATCCGTGATGAGGTAGTACAGCAGCTTTTCCTCCTTCCCCTTGAAGGTGACGGTGTAGGGCTTGATCTCGCGCTCGAAGCGCTTGTAAACGGGCAACCCCTCGCCGAAGATGACCTGATTGAGCTCGTAGGAGGCCTCGATCAGCGTGGCGAAGCGGTCGCGCACGGTGGCAAACTCGGGGGGGCGGTTGGAGGCGATCGCGTTGGCGATCAGAAAGCCGACCAGCGCCAGCAGCAGCACGCCGACCGTGATGCCCACGATCAAAAGGCGCTTTTTCGTGCGCGCGGAATACGTGGTGGGATTGCCGCGTTTTTTCTCCTTTTTGTCATCATTTCGGGCACCCGTTTGCCTTTTTTGCTGACAATCGGTGCTATTTTCCGCCGTTTGCATGTCCTTTTTGGTGGGGGCGTCGGCGGGCGCGATATTTTGTGTGTTTTCTTCATTTACCCCCGAAACGGTATGACTTTTCTCCGTTTCTGCGGGATTTTTGTTTTGTTCTTCGTTCATAAAGCTTCTCCCCAAAAATTGGTGGCGCGGCGGGGCCGCGCGGCTTTTGACAAGACCACTCCCCCCGCCCGTGCGGGCAGGGGGAGTGGTCAATTTCTGATACCGTTACGGCACTTACCAGGTCATGTCCTTCATCCGCTTTCTGCGGCGGATGGGCAGGATGATGGCAAATGCAATGCCTGCAAGCACGATGGGTGCCGCCACGAAAATGCTGACGTAAACGGCGTAAGGCAGGGCGGTCTCCTTTTCCTTTGCACCGCAGACCTTGCAGGTGGTGTGCTGCTCAAAGGCGGTGAGGAAGCCGCGCTCGGACTTGACCTCCGGCTCGCCCCAGGTGTGTGCCGTGGGGGGCTCGGGGTTGGCTCTGCCGCACTTCGTGCAGAAGCTGCCGCAGGGCTTGGAGGGATCGTTCACCTTATATTCGTGATCGCAATGATAGGTGAACACGTGCACGGTGTCGTCGTTTTTCTTGAACTTGCCCGTGATCTCCTTCTCTTCCCCCACGTAGGTGAGGCCCTCAAGCTCCAGGGGCTCGATCTTATACTCATCCCCGACGAAATAGCCGCCGACGGTGAAGGTGGTGATCACGTCACCCTCCTCGTTTTCACAAATGACACCGACGGACTCGCCATAGTGGATCTTATCCTTCAAGGTAAAGACGACCTCTTCCTCCTCGATCGTGTGATTGCCGTTGGCGTCCTCGCCGTACCAGTTGCGCACCTCGTCAAACAGAATGCGGTTGACGAAATCCTCCTCGGTGCCGGCATAGTACACGGTCTTCAAGTTTTCACATTGATAGAAGGTGGTCACGTTGATCTTGCGGATCGAATGGGGAAGATAGACCTCCTCCAGATTTTCGGCAAAGTAGAAGGAGTAGCGTCCTGCGGACATCACGCCCTCGTGAATGCGGGCGACCTTGACGTAATCCAGCAGATCGTTATTCTGCCACGGGATCCAGTTGACGCGCGCGTAGGGCAGCATCATCTGCTCAATGTTTTTGCCGTTCTCGTCCTTGCCGCAGAAGATATTCAGCTCACCCTTTTTGGTGTCCAGCGAATATTCCACGCGATAGTACTCCGCCAGCTGCAACGCCTCGATGGTGTCGGCATCCAACGTCTGACCCGTGAAATCCTCCAAGATCCACTTGTCATCCAGCGCGCGACCCGTGTAGACCTGCGCGTTTGCGCCGATGCAAAACAGCGGCACCAGCAAAAAGACCAACAAAAGAGAGGTAATAACTCGTTTCATAGGGGTTCCTCCTTATGCCTCGGGGGTTTCGGTCACTTCACTTGCGGGGGCTTCGGTCGATGCAGTCGCTTCGGTTGCGGGGGATTCGGTTGCGGGGATCTGTGCCTCCTCATCCTCCTCATGGGCAACCTTGGAGAAGTTCACCAGCGTCTGGCCCTCGGAAAGGCGCATCACAATGACGCCTGCGGCCGCGCGGGAGTAGGTGTTGATATCCTTGACGGGGGTGCGGATGATGGTGCCCGCGTTGGTGATCATCATCAGATCGTCGCCGTCATCCACGGCGGCAATGCCCGCAAGCAGGCCCGTCTTTTCCGACAGGTTGTGGCAGGTAACGCCAAGTCCGCCGCGTCCCTTGACGCGATATTCGTCGAACGGGGTGCGCTTTCCGTAACCATTTTCCGTTACGGTGATCAGCTGCTTATCGTCCTCGACCTTCACGGCGCCGACCACAAAGTCATCGCCGCGCAGCTTGACACCGCGCACGCCGCGTGCGGTACGGCCAAGAGGTCTGACGTCCTTTTCGCTGAAGCGCGCCGCCGAGCCCTCGTGCGTGGCAAGGATCAGATCCGCCTCGCCCTTGGTGAGCATGACGAACACCAGCTCATCGCCCTCGTCCAGGTTCAGTGCGATCTTACCGCCCTTGCGGTTGTTCTCGTATTCGGCAAGCAGGGTGCGCTTGATGACACCGTACTTGGTGACCATGGTGAGGTAGGCGTTCTCCTCAAATTCGCTGACAGCGATCATGGCGGTGATCTTCTCGCCTGCCTCCAGCTTTTCAAGAATATTGACGATGTTACTACCCTTGGCGGTACGGGATGCCTCGGGGATCTGGTAGGCCTTCTTCATATAGACCTTGCCCAGATTGGTAAAGAGCATCAGATAGCTGTGGCTGTTGACCACCTGCACCATCTCGATGAAGTCCTCATCCTTGGTGGTCATGGCAAGAATGCCCTTGCCACCCTTGTGCTGTGCCGAGTAGGTGTCGGCGGGCTGACGCTTGATGTAGCCCGCGTGGGTGAGGGTGATCACGCACTCGTGACGCTCAATCAGATCCTCCAGATCGATCTCGTCGGTGGCGGCCACGATCTCGGTGCGGCGCTCGTCCGCGTACTTGCGGCGGATCTCGGTCAGCTCCTCCTTGATGATGGCGTTGATCTTTTCGGGGTCGGCCAGAATGCCGCGCAGCTCTTCGATCAGGGCGTGCAGCTTATTCAGCTCGTCCTCGATCTTCTGTCGCTCAAGTCCCGTCAGCTTGCCCAGCGTCATTTCGACGATGGCCTGTGCCTGCACGTCGGTGAAGGCGAAGCGGGCGATCAGCTTTTCCTTCGCATCCGCGATGGAGGAGGTGGAGCGGATCAGTGCGACGACCTCGTCAATGTTATCGTTGGCGATCTTATAGCCCTCCAGAATGTGGGCGCGCGCCTCGGCCTTGTTAAGGTCAAACTGCGTGCGGCGGGTGACCACGTCCTTCTGGTGTGCGATGTAGTGATCCAGAATTTGCGGCAAGCTCAGTACCTTGGGCTCGTTATTGACCAGCGCCAGCATGTTGATGGCGCAGGTGTCCTGCAATTGCGTATTTTTGTAAAGCTGATTGAGGATGACCTGCCCGTTTGCGTCGCGGCGGAAGTAGATCAGCACGCGGATGCCGTTACGGTCGGAGGACACGTCCTTGATGTCCGTGATGCCGTCGATGCGCTTGTCCTTGACGAGCTGTGCGATCGCCTGCACCAGGGTGCTTTTGTTCACCTGATAGGGGATCTCGGTGACGATGATCTGATGATGCTCCTCGTCCACCTCACACTTGGCGCGCACCATCACGCGGCCGCGGCCCGTGCGGTAGGCATCGATGATGCCCTGCTGGCCGTAGCAGGTGGCGGCGGTCGGGAAGTCGGGGCCCTTGACGTACTCCATCAGCTCCTCAACGGTGCATTCCGGATTGTCGATGCGCAAGATCGTCGCGTCGATGACCTCGCCCAGGTTGTGCGGGGGGATGTTGGTCGCCATACCGACGGCGATACCCACCGAGCCGTTCACCAAAAGGTTCGGGAAGCGGGAGGGGAGCACCGCGGGCTCGCGCAATCTGTTATCGAAGTTGGGGACGAAGGGCACGACCTCCTTGTCCATATCGGCCATCAGCTCCTCGGAGATCTTGGCAAGGCGTGCCTCGGTATAACGGTAAGCGGCCGCGCCGTCACCGTCCACAGAGCCGAAGTTACCCTGACCCTCGATGAGGGGGTAACGCAGCGAGAAGTCCTGCGCCATACGTACCATCGTGCCGTACACGGCGGCGTCGCCGTGCGGATGGTAACGGCCGAGCACGTTACCGACCGTGGTCGCGGACTTGCGGAAGGGCTTGTCGGCGGTCAGATGGTCCTCGTGCATGGCGTACATGATGCGGCGCTGGCCGGGCTTCATGCCGTCGCGCACGTCGGGAAGCGCACGCGACATGATGACGGACATAGAGTATTCGATGAAGGCCTGCTTCACACGCTTCTCCATATCCACGTCTTGTATGATCTGATTCGGAAACTCCAAATTTTCGTTCTTATGTTCCACTGTTTGTTTCCTCACTTATTCTTGATATTCAGTCACTTGAACTTCGTCCACGCGGTCCGCCATCTGGGCGGCGGTGGGCAGGGTGGTGCCCTCCAGCTGGACCTTGGCGGTGGAGGCGGCGGTGGCTACTGCCAGCGCGCGCTGTACGCTCCCGCCCGAAAGGGTGGTCACCACAAAGCTGGAAAGGAAGGTGTCGCCCGCCGCGACCGTGCCGCGCACGGGGGCATCCAGAATGGGCGCGTACCAAAGCGTATCCTCGCCCGCATAAATGGCACCGTTCTTACCAAGCG
The DNA here is from genome assembly GCA_015064415.1 of Oscillospiraceae bacterium. Classification (GTDB taxonomy): domain Bacteria; phylum Bacillota; class Clostridia; order Oscillospirales; family CAG-272; genus Firm-07. Next base: position 12,752 of record SVSG01000029.1, read on the forward strand.
ACAACAGCAGCTTGGTTTTTGGGTAACGCTGCTTGAAAATGGCGATCTTTTCCTTGATGCTATTCCCTTCCGTGACGAGCGCCGCGAACTCCGAGCTGTTCGGCTTGATCAGATCCGGCCCCGCCTTCAGGGTTTCGATCAGCACCGCGCCGTCGCAATCCGCGACGACCACAGCGCCCTTTTCGTGTGCAAGGGCGGTGCACTCGGCGTAAAAATCAAGGCCAAGGCCCTTTGGCAAGCTGCCCGCCAGATACAGACAGTCATAGTCCGCGTCGCGCAACGCCTGCAGCATTGCTGCCTTTTCCGCCTCGCTCACGGGTCCGCCGCTCTGGTTACATTCGGTGAACACACCCGCACCGTCCGACAGCTTGACGTTGAGACGCACGCCTGCCGCGGTGGGGATGGCCACCATCGGGATCTCCTCTTTTTTCAAAAATCCCTCGTACAGGTCACCGAAAGGGCCACCCGTATAGGTGAAATACGTGACATCGGCACCGTGACGCGCCATCACGATCACGGCGTTTGCGCCCTTGCACCCCTGATTGAGGTTGGTGGCGGTGGCGCGGTTGACCTCGCCCTTTTCCAAGGGCTTGTCAAAGTACATTGTGCGGTCGATACCGGGGTTGACCGTCAGCATGGCGATCTTCGGTTTTCTCGAAAAACTCATACCGTTCCCCCCTTAAATGTCCAAATTCTCAGCGAACTTGGCGTTCTCCTCGATGAAGGCGCGGCGGGGCTCGACCTCGTCACCCATCAGGGTGGAGAAGATCTGATCGCACAAAATGGCATCCTCCATCGTCACGCGCAAGAGAATGCGGCGCTCGGGGTCCATCGTGGTCTCCCAAAGCTGATTGGGGTTCATCTCACCAAGACCTTTGTAGCGGTCGGCCTCCATGCCCTTGTTCTCGGCAAGCAGGGCGTCACGCTCCGCGTCGGTGTAGGCATACTTTTCACCGCCGACCTTGCCCGATCTCTTATAAACCTTGTAAAGCGGGGGCTTTGCAAGGTAGATGTGACCTGCCTCGATCAGCTGCTTCATATGACGGAAGAAGAAGGTTAAGAGCAAGATCTGAATGTGCGAGCCGTCCACGTCCGCATCCGCCATCAGAATGATCTTGCCGTAGCGGAGCTTTTCAATATCAAATTCCTCGCCGATACCGCATCCGAGTGCCTGAATGATCGGAATGACGGACACGTTGGCGTAAACCTTGTCAAGGCGCGCCTTTTCGACGTTCAAGATCTTACCGCGAAGGGGAAGGATCGCCTGGAAGCGCGGATCACGTCCCTGCTTGGCGGAGCCGCCTGCGGAATCTCCCTCCACCAGATAAATTTCGGTCAGCTCCTTGCGGCGCTCGGTACAGTCGGAAAGCTTGCCGGGCAGCGTCATCGACTCAAGACCGTTCTTGCGGCGCGTGGCCTCACGTGCCTTTCTTGCCGCCTCGCGTGCGCGGTTTGCGGTCAGCGCCTTCTCAACGATGATGCGGCCCTCGGTGGGATGCTCTTCAAAATACTCGGAAAGCTTTTCGCTCACCAGCTTATCCACAAACTGGCGCACGTGCGCGTTGCCGAGCTTGGTCTTGGTCTGACCCTCGAACTGCGCTTCCTTGAGCTTGACCGAAACGATGGCGGTCATGCCCTCGCGCACGTCCTCGCCCGAAAGATTCTTTTCATCCTCCTTGAGCATCTTGTACTTGCGCGCGTAGTCGTTGATGACCTTGGTGATGGCTCGCTTGAAGCCCTCCTCGTGCATACCGCCCTCGTGCGTGTTGATATCGTTGGCGAAGGTCATAAAGACCTCGGTATACGTATCGGTATACTGCAGTGCGATCTCCGCGATCGTGCGGCCGCGATCCTCTTCGTTCTTTTCCCCGCGCATATAAATGACCTCGGGGTGGATCACCTGGCAGTGCTTCTGCTCGTTGAGGTAGCTGACGAAATTCTTGATGCCGCCCTCGTACTGCAGCGTTTCGCTCTTATAGTTGCCCTCCTCATCCACCTCACGCTGATCCGTGATGGTGATGGTGATGCCCGCGTTGAGGAACGCCTGCTCGCGCAAGCGCTTCAGCAGCGTGTCATATTCAAATACCACCTCGTCAAAGATGGTCGCGTCCGGCTTGAAGCGCACGTAAAGACCGTGCTTATCCGTCTCGCCCTCGTCACGGAAGGCGCGTGCCACCACGCCGCGCTCAAAGCGCTCGGTATAGCGGCGGCCCTGATAGCAGGTCTCCAGCTCGATCCACTCGGACAGTGCATTTACCACAGACGAGCCCACGCCGTGCAGACCGCCCGAGAACTCGTAGCCGTTGCCGTCGAATTTGCCGCCCGCGTGAAGCACCGTGAAGATGACCTCCAGCGTCGGGATCCCCATCTTGGGGTGGATGCCGCCGGGGATGCCCTGTCCGTTGTCCTGAATGGACACCGAGCCGTCCGTCATCAGCACCACGTCGATCTTTGAGCATCGACCTGCCAGCGCCTCGTCGATCGAGTTGTCGACGATCTCGTAAACCAGGTGATGCAAGCCACGCAAAGACGTGGAGCCGATATACATACCGGGACGGCGACGGACTGCCTCCAGGCCTTCCAGAACCTGAATTTGACTGTCGTCGTAAACCTGTCTTACTTCTTCGTTGTTTGCCATTTTTCTGACCTTCCTTTTGTCTTTATGAAAAGTTGTTTTGTTATAGGTGTATGGGTCTTTGCGGGGAAAACTTTTTGGTAAAAAGCTTTTCCCCGCACCCCTTTCAAAAACCTTTGATCATTTTACGGATATGGCTTTGAAAAAGGTGCGCTTGGTTATCATAAATCGCGGATACTACTCTTCCGTCGCGGCAAGCCGCGCCACCTTCCCTCACAAGGGAAGGACTACTAACTCTCTTTTTTTATCAATAGACGGTAAAACGGTGTTAACTTAAAATAAAGATCAAACATTCCGTCTGCTGTGAAAAGTATGGACTTTTATAGTCCCTCCCCAATGCAGGTTGTCCTCGCCCACGCAAAGCGCGATGCGAGCACGTCGCTTTTGCTTCGCGAAAGCGCGTGCCTTGGTGCCGCCGGTTATGTATCGCAAAGACTACTCACCCGTCACCCTGCGGGTGCCACCCTCCCTCACAAGGGAGGGACTCCCAACGCTTTTGCTTTCAACAACAGACGGTGATTTTGTTTGAAATTTCATCAAACGTTCCGTCTGTTGTAAAAAGTATGGACTTTCACAGTCCCTCCCCAAGTGGGGGAGGGTGGATCGCGAAGCGAGACGGGTGAGGATGCTCCGTCGCGAAGAATTATTGTTCGTCGATATTTGTGCATTTACCCGTGGGACGGTGCGGCTTTTCGCGAACCGGTAGGGGCTGGCGCCCTCGACAGCCCGTTTTTGCGCGGACGTTTTGCTCATTTACCCGTTAAACGGTGTGTCCTTTTTAATTGGTGTCATCCCCGCTGCGCCCAAGCAAGGCCGCGGAGGATAATTGGGAAAAGCAGATCGCAAAGCCGTCGCCCTTGCGGTAAAGGACGAAGGATTTCGGGATCTCCTCCGAGGAGGCCTCGACCTCCCCGCGCTTTTGCGCCGATGATAAATATTTGCGCGTGATCATTGAGACGGTGGACGTGTCGGCATCGAAAATGCCGATGATATCCTTTTCTCTGATGTTACGGTTATTTCCTACGTGTAAAAACATATGGATATGGTGCGAAGGAAACTTTTAGAAAAGTTTCCCTCGCGCTCCCTTCAAAACTTTTAAAGCATTTTAAAGTGTTATTTTTTAATTTGTGCGTTGATTTTTGCAAATCGCGGATGGCGGGGGCTTGCTCCCGCCGTTTGTGCATCGTGGATGGCGGGCGAACACTGTTCGCCCCTACGGGTTTGTGCGTTGAATTTTTGCTGAAGCGCGTGGCTATATTGGGCTCCCTTGTGCAAAGGGAGCTCCCGCATAAGCGGGTGAGGGATTGTCGGCGCTTTACAATCCCTCCGCCTCCCCCGCCACGCCTGCGGCGAGCCGAGCTCAGCACCTCCCTTTACACAAGGGAGGCGTTTTGTAAGTGCGAACAATGCGGCATTACTGTTCTGCGGTTTTGTGCATTTACCACCGAGCGGTGCGGCGCTTCGCGAACATTGTAGGGACCGGCCTCCCGGACGGTCCGTTTATGTATCGCGGATTGCGGGTTTGTGCGCTATTTTCAGAAAAGTAAAAAGTTTTATCTTTTAATCGTCATCCTGAGCGAGCGAACAAACGCGAGCCGAAGGATCTCGACCGCGCAAAGCAAGCGCGGGCGCGGTGTGTATGCGCCAAGCTCCTGCATTAAATGTTACTTTACGTGCATGGAACTGCAACGCTTTTTCTTAGATCCCGCAACGGCTTCGCCTTGCGGTTTGCTCATTTGCTTCGCTGCACCTCGCAAACTTCGACTGCGCTCAGGATGACACGGACGGGAAAACATCGTGGATGGCGGGTCATTTGGCTCGCGAAGCGAGGTGGGGAATGACCCCTATGGGTTTGTGCGCAGCCGTTTTATGCGTCGGGGATGCGGGACGCCGAGGACTTGTGACCGCGAAGCGTGTCACGTGCTCGCCGCAAGGCGAGGACAACGTCCCCTACAGGTTTGTGCGTTGCCGGTTGTGCGTCGGGGATTACGGACGGTCGAGGACGCCCGTCCCTACAGATTTGTGCGTAGCCAGTTTGTGCGTTTTCCCGCCGAACGGTGCGGCGTTCCGCGAACGTTGTAGCGGCACAATGCCTTTTTTACCAAACAAAACGGCTACCCGCGAACGTTGTAGGGACGGGCGTCCTCGACCGTCCGTTTTATACATAGCGGATGGCGACGGGTTTGTGCGAATAATACGGCGGTGCGCTTTGTATGCCTTACCTTTTTGTGTAAAAGCTTTTGGGAGGGGGTGCGGGGGAGACCCTTTTGGCAAAAGGGTTCCCCCGCCAAAAAAACTCCCCTTCTCACGCGCCCTTACTGTCGAAACGTCCCATTCTCCACGTACACAACGTGGTCGGCGTGGTCCTCGACGGGCTCGCAGGTGGTCATAATGACCTGCTTGCCCTTGATGCGGTGCAACAGATACTCGCGACGGGTGCCGTCAAGCTCAGAAAGCACGTCGTCCAGCAAAAACACGGGATACTCACCGCAGTCCTCGCGGCAAAGCTCACCCTCGGCCAGCTTCATGGCAAGGGAGAGCGATCGCTGCTGCCCCTGCGAGGCAAAGCTGCGCGCGTCCTTTTCGTTGAGGATGATCTCGATATCATCCTTATGCACGCCGTAAAGCGTGGCACCCGCGCCGATCTCGCGCTCGTGATTTTTGCAAAGTCGCTCGAAAAGATGCGCCTCGATGCTGGCAAGGTCCTCGTAATCCGGTACCTCTGCGCGGTCACAGCCCTGATAGATGAGCTGCGGCACCTCGCGCGCGTTCGTCATTTCGGCAAAGCACGCGGCCACGTGCGGCGCGGCCTTCTCCACGTAGCGCTTGCGCGAGCGTGCGATATACGCCCCCTCGCGGGCAAGCTGCTGTGACCAAAGCTCCACCGTCGCGTCAAAAACGGCACGCTCCTTTTCCGCCGCGCGGATGAGCGCATTTCTCTGCTTTAAAATATGGCCGTAGCGCTGCAGAGCCGCGAGATACGCGGGCTCACGCGCGCTGATGGCAATATCCAAAAACTGTCTGCGCTCGGCGGGGCCGCCCTTCACAAGCGATAATTGCTCGGGGCAGAAAAGCACCGCGCGGAAAGCGCCCATCAGCTCGGACATTTTGGCCACGCGCACGTGGTTTTTTTCCACCGAGCGCACGCGGGACTGGAACAGCTGCATCGTGATGTTCTGCACGCGGTTCTGCGCCGTAAAATCCAGCGAGATCGCGGCACATTCCTTTCCAAAGGCGATGCACTCCTTGGCGTGCAAAGAGCGAAAGCTCCTGCCGATGGCGGCAAAATAAATTGCCTCCAGCAAATTTGTCTTTCCTTGCGCGTTCTGCCCATACAGCACGTTCACGCCGGGATCGAAGCGTACGCTTGCCTTTTCGATATTGCGAAAATTGACAAGCGAAACAGCATTACATTGCATACATTATTCCTTCATACGGACGGGAAGAAGCATGAACAGATCCTCGCTGTCCTCACTCTTGCCCTCGGCGGGCTCGATATTCACGCTGGTCAGGTGCGAGGAAAGCGCGATGCGGATGCGCTCGCTCTCGCACGCGCGCACCGAGTCGGTAAGGAAGCGGTTCTTGAAGGCGATGATCAGATCCGCGCCCTCGTGATCGATCTCAATTTCATCGTACGTACTGCCCGCCGCCGAGCTTGCCAGCACCTTGAGCACAGGGCCGTCCAGCTGCAGCTTGACGTTTGCCTTCAACGCACCCGACACGCGCTCCTCGGTGATAAGGGCGGCGCGCTCCAGGGCGGAAAGCAGCTCGTCGCGGTCAAGGTCGATATAGATCTTGTGCTGACGGATGATGATACGGTCAAAGTCGATGTACTCGCCGTCAAGCAGACGCGAGAAGAACACCAGATTGTCGAAATAGAACACCATATGCTTGCGCATCATGTGGATGCGCACCATATCGTCGGCATTGGCGGAAAGCAGCTTATACAGCTCGTTCACGGTTTTTACGGGAACGATGAAGCGGAAGCGGATGTCGCTGCCGTCGTTGTTGTTGTTCTCGATCTCGTCGGTGTGCAGCACGGTCTTTGCCAGCTTAAAGCTGTCGCAGGCCACCAGCAGAAGCTTCTTTTCTTCTACTTCTATATAACAGCCGTTCAGTACGGGGCGCGCATCGTTCACGCCCATGGCGTACATGACCTTGGTCAGCATATCCTTCAGCGTGCCCGCCTTGACGGAAAAGCCGAGGTTACTTTCCAGACGGGGGATCTCGGGAAAATCCTCACCGCGCATAGCCATCATTTTGTGCGAGGACTTGCCGCACTCGATCACCGCGGAAAGGTTGCGGTCAACCGTGAGCGTGACCTCATCCCCGTTCATCACGCGCATCGTCTGATTGAACTTCTGGGCGTTGATGACGAAGGTACCCTCCTCCACGACCTTGGCCTCGATGGTGGTGCGCATACCCTTTTCCAGATCGTAGGTCGTAAGTACGCAGGTGTCGGGGCTGAGCGCCTCGATCTTAATACCCTCCGTGGCGGCAATGGTTGCCTTGCCCGCAGTGGCGGCAAGCAGGGGGGCGGTCGCGTTCAGGATCGCCTGACGGTCGAAAATCACTTTCATTTGAAAAAGCTCCTTGTTTTTTACTTCCCGCGAAAGCGGGAGAAAGAAATGGTATAATGATATAATAATTTAGTAGTAATAGTAGTAGGGGGTGTGGAAACTGTGGAAAAGCCGGAAAAGCCGCAGGGGGCAAGGTTTTACGCGATTATGTGGGAGAAATCTCCTTTGGAAAAGTGGGTGGGAAAGCAGCTTGGAAAATGTGGAAATCTTTTCCGTTGGAGCCGTTTTTCGCGTGGCGCGACAATCGTTTTTTTGAAAATGCCGTTTTTTTTCGTTTTTTTGCATTTTTCCGCGTTTTGCACAGTGTCGCACTTTCCACACCCTGCGGAAAAGTGAAATGCAAAGCGAAAGAGTAAGCGGAAAATTTTGTTTTCCACAAGGCGCAAATGCCGCAAAAAGGCGGCTCTGACATATTTTTCCACCGCTTTTGCACCGCGCGGTGCGGGGTGTGAAAAATTTGTTTAAGTACCTGTGATCTCTTTTTTCAGCGTCTCGATATCCGAGGTAAACAGCGGCTCGCGCGTCATTTTCGTTTTCACCCATTTGTAGGAGGAAAGCACCGTGGCGTGGTCGCGGTCATTGAAGATCTTGCCGATGCGCGGGAGCGAGAGCTCGGTGATCTCGCGGATCAGATAGATCGAAACGTGGCGGGAAAGCACGATCTCCTTCTGTCTTTTTTGTCCGACGATCTCCTCGCGCGGGATGTTGTACTTTTTCACCACGGCGGCAAAGATCTTGTCGATCGTGACCTCCAGCGGCTCGGTATCGCCCATCAGATCGGCCAGGCAGTCGCGCGCCATCTCCAGTGAGATCTTGCGCCCGTCCACCATGCTTTTGGCGGCCAGCTTTTTGATCGAGCCCTCGATCTGACGGATGTTGGAGCGCAGGTTTTCGGCAAGGTAGGTCAGTACCTCGGTGGGGATGTCCACCGACAGATCCTCCGCCTTCTTTTTGATGATGGCCACGCGCAGCTCCAGATTGGGAAGCTGGATGTCCGCCATCAATCCGCCCTCAAAGCGGGAGCGCAATCTTTCGTTCAGGGGGTTGATGTCCTTGGGCGGGCGGTCGGAGACCAGAATGATACGCTTCCCCTCGTCAAAAAGACTTTGAAAGGTATGGAAGACCTCGATCTGCGTGGTCTCCTTGTCCGCGATGAACTGAATATCGTCAATGACCAGAATGTCCGCGGTGCGGTAGCGGTTGCGGAACGCCTCCATGTTGTTGCGCGAGAGATGCGCGTACATGTCGTTGAGAAAGTCGTCGCCCTTCGTGTAGATCACGCGCAGATTGGGATTTTCCGCGCAGAGCTTGTTGATGGTGGCGCAGACCAGGTGCGTTTTGCCGACGCCGGAGGGGCCGTGGAGGAACAGCGGATTGAACTCGTCTCCCGAGGAGGCGCCGCTTGCCACGCTCCAGCAGATCGAGCGGGCGAAGTGGTTGGAGGCACCCACGATGAAGTTGTCAAAGGTGTATTTGGAAAGCTGAACGGCATCCCTTGCAAAGGGGTTGGTGGGCGTTTGCTTTTGCGTGGCACCGATGCGGCCGAGGATTTCCTCTTTTTCCACGACCTTGCCCACAAAGCGGAAGTCGATGTTAAGACCCATCCCCGCCTGCGTCAGAAACGCGTTTTCCAAAAGCGGCTTGTGCTGCTCGGAAAGGCCCTTGCGGATGAATTCGGATTTGGTTTCAAACACCAGCGTGTTTGTTTCGGGTAAGTATTCGGCGGGCGTGATCCCCCCGTACCACATCTCAAATGCGGCAGAGGACATCTTGTCCTTGAAGGATTCTTTTACGATTTCCCACATTTGCTTGATCTCTTCGGGGCAGGTCATTTGATGCATCCTTTCGTTATGAATTCCACATGCCGCGCACGCGCGCGCATATAATTAATAGTATTATAACATATGTTATTATTTTTGACAATACTGCTATATGGGGAAAAAACTATTTATTAACACAAAATTTACATATATAATAAAAAGATGCGTGTGGAGGTGTGTTAGGAACGCGTTAGGGGCGCGTTAGGGGAACTTTTTGCGCGATTGCCGCAAAGCGGCATATCGACGTGCTCACACACGCTTGCGTGGGTGAGGACAACAAAAGTTTCCCCTAAGACCCCTCAAAAATCCTTGCACGAAAAGGCAAGGCATACAAAGTGTGTCGCCGCACCGTTCGGCGGTAAAACACACAAACGGGGCGTCCAGAGGTCGCCCCCTACAATGTATGCGGAACGCCTCACCGTTCGGCGGGGAAACGCACAAACCGGCTACGCACAAATCTGTAGGGACGGGCGTCCTCGACCGTCCGTAATCCCCGACGCACAACCGGCAACGCACAAACCCGTAGGGCGGGGGCTTGCTCCCGCCGCCATCCGCGATGCATAAACAGCTACGCACAAACCCGTAGGGGTCATTCTCCACCTCGCTTCGCGAGCTAAATCGCCCGTCATCCACGATGCACAACCGTCCGTGCATTTCTTTCAAAAATACCACCAAAAAATGCTTCAAGGATTTTTGAAGGGGCGCGGGGAAACTTTTTTGCAAAAAGTTTCCCCGCACATCCTTGCAAATTCTCCCAAAATCGTATATAATATGTTATGCAATCCTAACGAAAGGAGTCCTTACATGAAAAAAGAAAGCTTTGCTGTTGTAGGCATGACGTGTGCGGCGTGTGTGGCGCACGTGGAGCGCGCGGCGCGGCAGGTGTTAGGGGAGATTCCCTTCACCGTCAGTCTTCTTTCCGGTACGCTTTGCGTGGACTTTCCCGACGGGGAAAATATAGAAGCCACCTTCAAAAAGCTGTCCGTCGCCCTCACGCGGGCGGGATATGGCTTGGAAAAGCGGGGCGAGCGCGAGGACGCGGCGCGTGCCGCCGCCGAAAAACGGCGGGAGACGGCGCGCCTTATAAGCTCGATTATCTTGACCGCGCTGTTGATGCTGGTCGCAATGTGGCACATGACACCGTTGCCCCTGCCCGCAATCTTTGACGGCACAAAGCATCCAATCTTATTTTACGCCATCCAGGCGGTATTGACCGCCGCGGTGCTGTATCTGCAACGCCACTTTTTCAAAAACGGATTTTCCGCGCTCTTTCACGGCGTGCCGAATATGGACTCGCTGGTGGCGCTCGGCTCCTTCTCTGCCGCCGCCTACGGCGCAGTCGCGGGCGCGTTCATTATCTGGGGCGCTGTCACGGGAAACGCGGATACGTTGCATCATTATTTACACCAATTATATCTGGAATCCGCCGCCATGATCCTCACGCTGGTCTCTGTCGGTAAGTATATGGAGGGGCGCGCAAGACACCGCGCCGCCGGTGCGGTACGTGCCCTGATGGCCGAGGAACCGCGTACCGCGCGCGTGCTTCGTGACGGGCAAGAAATACAGATCCCGCTGGACGGCGTGGAGGTGGGCGACCGCATCCGCGTGCTTGAGGGCGAGAAAATCCCCGCAGACGGTGTGATTTTTGAGGGGGAAGGCAGCGTCAACGAGGCCATGCTGACGGGCGAATCCCTGCCCCGCAGTGTGGGCGTGGGCGAGCGCGTGTCGGGTGCTACCGTTCTTGAGGAGGGTACGCTCACCGTGGAGGTTGACCGCCCCGTGGAGGAAAGTACCCTCAGGCAGATCGCCGCCCTTCTGGAGCAGACCGCCGCCACCAAGGCCCCCGCACAGCGTCTGGCGGACAAGGTCAGCGCCGTGTTCGTGCCGATCGTGATCGGCATTTCGGTTTTGACCGCCGCCGTGTGGCTGATCGCCACGCGTGACGCGGAAATGGCCTTCCGTACCGCCGTTTCCGTGCTGGTGATCTCCTGCCCCTGCGCGCTGGGGCTGGCAACGCCCACCGCCATCATGGTGGGAAGCGGCCGCGCCGCCAAGTTCGGCATCCTTTTCAAAAGTGCCGAGGCGCTGGAAACGCTGGCCACCACCAAATATCTGTTGACCGATAAAACGGGTACGCTGACGCGCGGAGAAATGAGTGTGTCGGACGAGCTGATCTTTGCAAAAGACCCCAAAACGGTGCGAGAAAAGCTCGCATCCCTGGAGGCATTGTCCTCTCACCCTCTGGCGCGGCCGCTGGCCGCCCTTTGCGACACGCGCGTGCCGCTTTCCGCTTTTGAAAACCACACAGGCAAGGGGCTGACTGCCACCGATGCCGACGGAAATCGCCTTTTTGCGGGCAACGTCCGTCTGTTTGACGAACACGCGGGTGCTCCCGCGCTCTCAAAGGAGCTCCGTGAGAAATGCGTCGCCTTTGCCGCCGAGGGCAAAAGCTGTGTCATTTTTGCCGAAAACGATACCGTTCTGGGGCTTTTTGCCATTTCCGACACCCTGCGCGCGGACAGCGCAGGCGCGATGCGGGCACTGAAAAGGATGGGCGTGACCCCCGTGATGCTGACGGGCGATCACCCCGCCGCCGCCGCAAAAATTGCCGCCGAGACAGAGATTTCCGAGTACCGTGCGGGACTTTTGCCCGCAGACAAGGAAAAGATCGTGCGCGAGTATACCGCGAAGGGCCGCACCGCCATGGTGGGGGATGGTATCAACGATGCTCCCGCCTTGGCGGGGGCTGACGTGGGGCTTGCCATCGGGGCGGGTACGGGCGTTGCCGTGGAGTCCGCAGGCGTGGTGCTGGCGGGTAACTCACTGGTCGATGCCGTTGCCGCCATTGAGCTGGGGCGCGCCACGCGCCGCAATATCCGGCAAAATCTTTTTTGGGCGCTTTGTTATAACAGCATTTGCATCCCGCTTGCCGCAGGCGTGCTCTACCCCGCCTTCGGCATCACGCTGACGCCGATGCTGGCCAGCGCCGCGATGAGCATTTCCTCGATCTTTGTGGTGCTTAACGCGTTGCGCCTCACCCGTTTTCAGCCGCCCGCCCTGCGCGAGCGCGCAAGCGAAACTAAGCCGCATACAAAAAAATCTGAAATAAAATCTGAAATAAAACAGGAGGAAAACGAGATGTTCGGTTTTAAGAAAAAGGAAGCTGTGACCACTACCCTTTCCGTGGAAGGCATGGCCTGCGGGCATTGTGCCGCCCGCGTGGAGGGCGCTCTTGCCGCCGTGAAGGGCGTGAAAAGCGCGAAGGTAGACCTTGCCGCCGCCACCGTTACCGTCGAGGCCGTCGGCGTGGACGAGCAGACGCTCAAGCAAGCCGTCGAAGCCGCAGGATATAAGGTGAAGTAAGAAGGATGAATGATACGTGGGGAGGACTTTTGATAAAGTCCTCCCCACACCCCTTTCAAAACCTTCCACACAAGAAAAAGGACGTGCGAACATCCGGTATGCATTTTGTTTTGGAAATATTTCGTTTCCGCTTGCGGAACGCGGTCATTCAAACCGCGAGGAATATTTTCGGGCGGCGTAAATTAACTTTCAATTTACTGCTAACGATGCACGAACACCGTGCATCCTTTTTTGTTTGGCGAAAAATCGCATAAAACGGCTTCGCACAAACCCGTAGGGCGGGGGCTTGCTCCCGCCGTCATCCGCGATGCACAAAACGGCAACGCACAATTACGATGCGCCACCCCATCCAATCAAATAAAAAAGGACGTGCCATGTTTCTCTGCTGTTCTTAACGGAGAAAACGCAGCAACAAAAAAATTCCCACAGACCGAAGCTTACGGTTTGTGGGAATTTTATTTATATAGGCAGAAGAAGGAGCGAAGGCAGGCTCCCTCCGGGAGGGAGCTGGCGCCGAAGGCGACTGAGGGAGAGCGCGTGACAATGAAGCTATGCTGAACCCAAAGTTACGCAGGCTCCTTCCACCACTTCGTGGTCCCCCTCCCTCTCGGAGGGAGGCTATAGAGCGTCATCTGCATTTATCGCCGGTTTCGCATTTGTATAACAAATGCTTCGGGCTAAGCCCATATCCCTATTTCAAATTCTCCGATAAGAATATCACCTATTGTTCGCACATCCTTTTTTATTTTCCGGCAACGCGGTATGTTCGCACCGTTGCCCTTTGTGTTAAGATTTTTTGAGGGGGCGCGGGGGAACTTTTTTACAAAAAAGTTCCCCCGCATATCCTTCCCGCATATCCACCCCTCACATCAACTCCAAAAACTTCTTGGTCAGCTTGACGGAGCGCTCGGCGGCGATCTTGACGAATTCGGAGAATTCCATCCCGTCTCCGCCGTCGGAAATGACGCGCAAAACGGCAAACGGTACCCCGTTTACGTATGCAACGTGGCCGATGGCGGCGCCCTCCATCTCGCAGGCGACGGCATCAAAATTCTTTTTGATAAAGTCCTTTGCGGACTGCTTGGCCACGAACAGGTCACCCGACGCAATCGTGCCGACCACGCCGTTGTATTCCAGCTCTGCCACCGCCTCGCAAAGCGGCTTCAAGAGATTTCGGTCTGCGGGGAGCTCGACCATATTGATACCCGAGAGCAGGCCCGGCGCGTCACCAAGCGCGGTGGTGTTCATATCGTGCTGTACCACCGCGTCGGCAAGCGCCACGTCACCGACCTCAAGCTCGGGCAAAAGGGCACCCGCCACACCCGTGTTGAGGAGCGCGGTCACGCCATAGCGCAGGATCATCGCCTCCGCGCAAAGGGCGGCAAACACCTTGCCCACCCCGCAGGTGGCAACCACCACCTCGCGCCCGCAAAGCGTGCCGCGTGTGAAATTTACCCCGCTGACGGTATCGGTTTTCTTGTTTTCCATCTCCGAGAGCAGCCCCTCGGTCTCCACCTGCATGGCGCCGATGATGCCGATCAATTCATGCTTCATAACGAAAATCCCCCTTGTGATTTTTCAAGACCTCCAGATAGCGCGCGCACTCCACGCGCGCGGCCTCTATATCAAGCTCTAAATAGTTGCCGCATTCGCGCCGCGTGGCGCCAAAAACCGCACCCTTGTGCGCGATCGTCTGCTCCAACGCTACCTTCAATGCCTCCAGCACCTTGAGGGGCGCAAGGTCGCGCGTCAGCAGATAAAATCCCGTGCGACAGCCCATCGGGCCGAAATAAATGATCTGATCCCCGATCTCGCCGTTGCGCAACAGCGTGGCCAGCATATGCTCGACCGAGTGCATCGTGATATTGTCCATGTACTCCCCCGCGTTGGGCTTGCGCGTGCGCAGGTCAAAGGTGGTGATATCCCCGTCGATGCGGGAAATATACATCCCCGCCGTGATCTTATCGTGATCGACGGAAAAGCTTGCAATTTGTTTCATAGTTTATCCTTCCCTATTGATTTTTTATATTCGCTGGGCGTTTGCCCCATTTGTTTTTGGAACGCGCGGTTGAAGGTGCGCAGGGTGGAAAATCCAACCAGCGACCCGATCTCGGTGATCGAGTGCTTGTCCTCGCGCAAAAAGCGGCAGGCGTGGCTGACGCGCAGGGAGTTGACGTAATCGTTGAAGCTGATGCGCAAGCGCGCGGAAAACAGGTGCGAGATGTAGTATTTGCTGATGTGCAGCTCGCGCTCCAGTATCGAGAGCGACAGGTCGCTGTCATAGTGCGCGGTGCAGTATTCCACCACGGCGCGGAAGGCATTTGAGGTGCCCGCGTGGGTGTCTGTCAGCGCGCATTTTTGCAAGATCTTGCCGAAAATGGTCAGCAAAAGTCCCTTGCGTATCGCTTTTTGCGCGACCGTTTCAGGATTTTTCATCGCAAGGAGCTGTTCTGCCGCCTCCAGCAGTAGCTTGTCCTGCGCGCCCCCCTTGATGAGGGCACTTTCGGGAAAAGAGCCGGAAAAAAGCGAGGATAGCTCCGGCATCAGCTCGGGCTCCACGATCAGGATATAGAGGCGCTCGGGTCCGTGGCTTTCGAAACGGTGCACCTGCTCGGGGAAGGCAAGAAAGGCATCCCCCGCCGCGATCTCACAGCGCTCGGCATCGGCAAAGCCCACGCAATCCCCCTCCAAAAATAACACCAGCTCCAAGTGGTGATGCAGGTGCGCGGCGCATCCCAAGCGCTTGCGCTCTGAGATATGAAAGGCGTTCGTGCGATTTTCCCAAAAGGCGATCATAGTTCTCCTCTCCCCGCCCGCGGCACGCGGGCCGAGATGGCGGTCAGTAATTCATACGGGATCGTTCCCGCGTGGCGCGCGGCGGCGTCAAAATTCTCAAAAACGCATACCGTTTGCCCACTTTTTGCGGGAATGGCGGTAAGATCTAACATCAGATAGTCCATACAAACGCGCCCCACGATGGGTGCGCGATAGCGCACGCCGTCACAAAGAACGGTGGGGGAAAAGCCCGTGAGCGTGCGCGAGATGCCGTCCGCGTACCCCAGCGGCACGGTGCCGATGCGCGTGCGGCGGGTGGCGACGAACGCGCCGCTATATCCCACGCGCTCGCCTGCGGCAAGCTCTTTTATTTGCACCACGGGCGCGATCACGCGCATGGCGGGGCGAAAGGAAAGCGCCGTTTTTACGGGCGGATAGCCGTAAAGCGCGATCCCCTGGCGCGTGGCGTCAAGGTGCGCTTCGGGCAACGTCAGCGCCGCGGCGGAGGCCGCCGCGTGCGCAAAAAGCGGCGCGGGCAGCTCACGGCGCAAAGCGCAAAATTTTGCAAGCGCCTGCCGCGTGGCGGTGGGGTCGGTATCCGCTGTGGAAAAGTGCGTGAAAATGCCGCAAATTTGCAGATTTGGCAGGAAAAACAGGGAACGTATGTCGTTTTTTTCGCACAAAAGCCCCAAACGGTGCATCCCCGTGTCGATCTTGAGGTGCACGCGCGGCGTGAGCGCAAGCGCCTTTGCCGCGTGCGAGAGCGCGCGGGCGTGCTCGGCGGAAAAAACGGTCAATATAAGGTGCGCGGCAACGGCCTCTTTCAACTGAGAAAGCGGCAGATACCCCAGCACCAGCACGTCGGCGGTGGGGGCAAGCGCGCGCACCGCGATCCCCTCCTCACACGTGGCGACCGCGAAAAAGTCGCACCCCGCCGCAAGGAGCGCGGGCACGGCAAGTGAAAGCGAGTGGCCGTAGGCATCCGCCTTGACCACCGCGATGGGGCGGCCGCCGCAGGCGTGGTGCAGTACGCGGAAATTGTGCGCGATGGCATCCGTGTCGATCTCGGCCACGGCGCGCGGCGCCGTGAAGGGCATTTCGTACATGCGATCCCTCTTTTCTGTAATCATACCACAATTTTTGTCCTTTTGCAAGCCCGATCGCGCATAAAACCGCAATATTTTGCATAGCGTGAAGTAAAAAACGAAAAGAGGTGCGGATGGATGAAGGCGCGCGTGTGTGTGCTTCTTTTGGCGGTGCTTTTGTTGCTTGCGGGTTGTCGGGCGCCGAAGGGGGATTATTTTGCCCCGTTTCAAGGAGATTTCACGGCCGAGGTCGAGGGCGAATGGCAGGGCGAGCGTCTGGCGGCAAGCTTTGTGCAAAAGGGGGGCGAGCGGACAGTGACATTTTATGCGCCGGCAGAGCTTTGCGACACGGTGCTTTTCCGCGACGCGGAAGGCGCGCTTTCGCTTGCCGTGGGCGAGCTTTCTCTGCCCCTTGAGGGGGAGGCGGACGCGTCCTTTGCGGTGCTTGTTGACCTTTTTCCCACGGGCGGCGAAGTGCGTGCAATTTCGCAGGAAAATGACAATATCCGCATAGACGGTGCGAGTTTTTCGCTGACCTTCGCCCCCGACGGCACCCCGCTTGCCGCCGCCAACGCCGCCGCCAACGTGCGCGTGGTGACGTGGAGGGTGGGAGAGTAAGGGATGGGGGATGGGTTTTTTGCGGGGGAAAACTTTTGCAAAAGTTTTCCCCCGCACCCCCTTTCAAAAGCTTTTATGGCATGGATGGGTGAGTGCGGACAATATGCGCGAACGGTTGTGCATCGCGGATGGCGGGTCATTTAGCTCGCGAAGCGAGGTGGGGAATGACCCCTACGGGTTTGCGCGCAGCCGTTTTATGCGTCGGGGATGCGGGACATGCCGATTGCCCTCGCTTCGCGAGCGCGTCGATATGCCGCTTCGCGGCAATCGCGGGACTTGTGACCGCGAAGCGTGTCACGTGCTCGCCGCAAGGCGAGGACAACGTCCCCTACAGGTTTGTGCAAATTCCCGCCAAACGGTGCGGCTACGTTGGCCTTCCCCAAGGAGGGGAAGTTGCCCTCGCTTCGCGAGCGCGTCGACACAACGCTCGGCGTTGGTCGCGGGGGACCGCGATAGCGGTGGATGAGGATGTCGGCACACACATTGTGGGAAAGCATCTTGCCGTCCGCTTATTTGTGGGTGTGCATCATTCTTGATACATCGCGGATGGCGGCGCATTGTGTGCCTCCCTTCTTCTTGTTCAAGGATTTTTGAGGGGTTGTAGGGGAACTTTTTGCAAAAAGTTCCCCTACGTCCTTTACAATCCGCAAAATTCGTGCTACAATAAGGACAATGACACGTGCAAGGAGAATTTGCTTATGATGACGCTTTCTGCTTCGACCTGGATCCTGGATCCGCTGACGCCCAAGACCCCTTACGACGTGAAGGCGGGGCTGGATGCCCTTCGCGCGGCGGGCTTTTCCTTTGTGGACTTCAACCTTTGGAACTACTCGCACAAAGGGATGCCCCTCTCCGAGGAGAACTGGCTTGCATGGGCGCACGAGATGCGCGAGCATTGCGAGAAGATCGGACTTGGCGTCCGTCAGGTGCACGGTGCGACGGTGAACGGCAAGAACTGGGATGAATTTGACGGCGAGGCGGTCACGCACATGAACGCGATGAACTATCGCTGTCTGGAGGCCGCAAAAATCCTCGGTGCCGAGGTGATGGTGATGCACCCCTACAACCTGCCGCACGATCCGCTTTACAGCCGTGAAAAGGCCAAAAAAGCGGATCGTGCGGCAGGTTGTAGG
>SVSG01000030.1 GCA_015064415.1 Oscillospiraceae bacterium
TGTAACAGAATAGGTCACCGGAGGCAGAACGCCGTAGCGTTCAAATTGCCGGATTAGGTGTCCGAGTGAGCTCGGGTTATTGCAAAGCAATAGCCGGGGCTTTATTTTTTTGGAGGTTATGATGAAAAACACGAAGGTTACCCTTGTTCCCCTTGAGGCAGACGACCGTGAGCAATTTATCCTTGACAATCAATGGGCGTTCAAGTACGGTGCGCTGATGGAGTTTGGCGAGCGTGACGACCATCTTGACGGGGATGGCGAGATCATCTCCCGCGCGACCATTGAGCGCTCTATGGACGACCCGAAAAGCGAGACCTACCGCATCATGCTTGACGGCGAGAAGGTGGGCGGCGTGATCCTCACCATTGACAAGGAAACGCGCCGCAACCATTTGGATATTCTCTTTGTGCTACCCGAGGCGCACAGCCGCGGCATCGGCTACGGCGCGTGGCAGGCGGTGGAGGCGCTCCACCCCGAAACCGAGGTTTGGGAGACCTGTACGCCCTATTTTGAAAAGCGCAACATTCACTTTTACGTCAACAAGTGCGGCTTTCAGATCACAGAGTTTTGGTGCGAGTATTTTCAACCCGAGCACGAAATGCCCGAGGGTGAAAGGCAGGATCCCGACAAGGGACCTGATGAGATGTTTCGCTTTGTGAAAATAATGACTCCCAAAGGAGCAAAGCACGACGATTGAGCAAAAAGTCAGCACTTTTCTCGCAAAGTTTTCGTCCCTTTTCTATCATTTTTCTGACGTTTTTCCAAAAAGTAGAGACAAAACGGGGTGATTTTGCCCCTTTTTCAGAGTAAACTGTGACGAGGAGGGACAAGAAGTGACGTTGAGGGAACGGCGTAGGCCGTTCGCGCGGCGCGCGGGCTCAAATCCACAGTTCCCGTAAAAAAACGACAGGTTTTCACCTGTCGTTTTTTATTCAAGCCGCAGAGCCCTCCTTAGCCCTCTTTCACTCCATCAGCTTCACGATATTTTCAACCGTTATGCGGATCTGTTCCTCATTTGTGATCGTCGGCGTGCCGTCGCCGTCCTGCGCGCCGTACATACCGAAATACGCGTGGCAACCGCCGTCAATGACGAATTCGATGAAATCTGTTGGCAGGTTGGACTTGTTCCGGTCATATTTCTCACGGTTCATGACCTTATCCTCGCTACCGAACAGAGAAAGCACGGCAAGATCGGTATCGGACAGGTCCGCCGTGGCGTATGCGCCGAGCAAAATAAGACCTTCGTACTCCTCGGTGTGATCGGCAACGTAAGATGCCGCCATAGAGCCGCCGAGCGAATGACCGCCTATGTACCACTCCTCTATTTCGGGGTATTCCTCTTGTATGCCATCCGCGGCGTTCACGTCAAGCACAGCCAGATTAAACGGCATCTCCACAAGCACACACAAGATCCCCTCCCTTGCGCACGCTTGCATCAAGGGAAGGTATGCGGTATATTCCACCTTGCCGCCGGGATAAAAGATCAAGCCCTTCGTTGCCCCTTCGGGAGCAAGCACGATCCTGCCGGATTCCTCCTTCCACGTGGCGCCCTGCTCCAAAAACGCGCTGATCGCTTCATGATCCGCACGGTAATAGTCACCGAGATAGATCGCGCAAGCTCCTGTGATGATTGCAAGAGCAAGCACGACGGACGTTGTGATGATAAATATGTTTCGTTTGCGTTTGTCTGCTAAAAATTTCATACCGTTCCCCTCAAAATAGCTCGTATGTGGCTGCTGAAAAATTCTTATTTTATGTAGAAGATATGCTTTGTGAAAATGCACGCTTTTGGAAATATCCGTACAAGGGCGAAAATCAACAAAAGCCGCGTTATTTATACTCGCTTGGCGAAACGCCGAAGTGGTCTTTGAAATTGCGATAAAAGGTGCTCGGATCGCGGTACCCAAGCTCCATGGCGACCTCGAAAACAAGCTTGCCCGATTTGATCAGATCGGCCGCCGCCTCCATTCTTTCCCGCCTGATGTAGTGATGGAAGGTCTCGCCCGTGACCTTGCGGAAATTCTCGCAAAAGGAGGATTTAGACATCGCCGTCCGTTGCGCCATCTCCTTCAGCGTCACCCGGTCGGAAAGGTGATTTTTGATATAGCCGATGCAGTGCAAGATCGCCTCGCGCTCCGAGGCAAACCGCACGTTTTCGCACTTATCCTCCAGATACGCACGCGCAAAAACAGAAAGCAAAAGGGCAAGCGAGGACCTGATGACGTGCTCCTTCCCCGTCGTATCTGCGGAAAACTCCTGCATGATCTTTAACACCAGAACGTCTGCCAGCGCGACGTCCTCGCGCCGCAGCGTCAAGCTCGGCTCCACCCCCTCGCCGGAAAGCTCTGTCACGCAATGTATGAAATCCGCAACGAAGGGATTGAACTTGACGATCTCGCTCATATATTCCGGCATAAACGAGATGGAGTAAAAGCACACGTCGTTGGACGCCTTTTCGATGTAATGCGGGAGATTGGGCGGGATGATAAACACGTCACTTGCCTTCAGCTCGGCGCTGACATTTTCCAGATGGTGGATTAGTCTGCCGCTTTTCAGATAGTAGATCTGATAATAGTCATGATTGTGAAGCGAGAGCGCCTCCTGCGGCTCGGTGATCTCCTTGATGTGAAAATCCCCGCTGGCATTGGAATAATACGAGAGCACGAATTTTTTGATATCCATATCTGCTTCTTCCGTTTTTTCTTCATTTTATCACGATTTCGGACTAATTGCAATATAATTTATAAAATTTGCAATGTGAATGGCGCGAAATTTATGTTAAAATAAGGATACACAAGCGTGTACTTAAAACATAGGAGAACAAATTATGAAAATCGTTGCACTTTGCGGCCTTTTGGGCTACGGATATAGCGAAGAATCCTTGCAGGCGGCCTTCGCGGAAAAGGTGGACTTTTTAGGGGTGGACGCGGGCTCCACCGACCCCGGCCCCTACTATCTTGGAAGCGGCAAGTCCTTCACCGACAGATCGGCGGTCAAAAGAGACGTGGCGCTTGCGCTGCCTCTTGCGCTTGCGCAGAAAACGCCGTTCATCATCGGTACGGCGGGCGGCGCAGGCAGTCGCGCGCACGTCGCGTGGCTCAAGGAGATCATCTGTGAGGTATCGCGCGAGCTGGGGCTTCACTTCAAGCTCGGCACGATCTATTCCGACGTGACGAAGGAATACGTGCTGGAAAAGCTGGAGTCGGGTAAGATCAAAAATATGAGCCGGCACTTCCCTCTCACCAAGACGGCGATTGAGAAAAGCGAGCGCATCGTCAGCCAAGTGGGGATCGCGCCCTTTATCAAGCTACTTTCCGAAGGTATGGACGTCATCGTCTCGGGCAGAGCCTGCGACACGGCGATCTATGCCGCCCCTTGCGTGATGAAGGGGTATGACGCGGGGCTTGCCTTCCATATGGCAAAGATCATGGAGTGCGGCGCAATGTGCGCCGAGCCCGTTGCGGCGGCGGACGTGATGCAGGGCTATATGTATGACGATCACTTTGAGCTTTGCCCCGCCAATCCCGCGCGCAAATGCACCGTGGAGCGTGTGGCGGCCCACACGCTTTACGAGCAATCCAACCCCTATCTTATTTTCGAGCCGGACGGCGTATGCGACCTGACAAACTCAAAATTCACGCAAAAGGACGCGCGCACGGTAAGCGTGACGGGGTCTGTGTTCAAGGAGGCCGAAACCAAGACGTTGAAGCTGGAGGGCGTGCGCTGCTCGGGATACAGAACGATCTCCCCCGCCACGATCTACGATCCCCTGACCATAGAGAAATTTCCCGAGATCGTGGAGACCGTGAACGCCTTTGTGAAGGAAAACACGAAGAAAACACTTCCCGCGAACAGCTACACGGTAAATTATAAGACCAGCGGCGGCGCGGAAAGCTCGCTCGGCGTCATCATCGACGTGGTGGGAAAAACACAAGAGATCGCTGACACCGTTTGCGCCCTGGTCAGAAGCAGAATGCTGCACTGCGACTATACAGGCAGAAAATCGACGGCAGGAAATCTCGCCTTCCCCTTCTCCCCCTCGGACATTCACGTGGGAGCGGTATACGAGTTTTCCGTGTTCCATCTTGCCGAGGTGGACTCGCTGCTGGAAACGTCGGAATTTACGGTTGAGGAGGTATAAAACGATGAAAAAGCTTGTAGATCATACCAAAATACTCAGAAGCAAGAATGCGGGCCCTCTTTTCATCACCTTTGATCTGATCTTCGCTGAAAAAAGCGCTATGGAATACGTGCAAAGCAAGCTGACGAAGGCGCAGGTTGCCAAAGCATACGGCATCGACGAGGGCAAGATCGACATCATTTCCTACGAGGTGGTGAACTCGATCAAGATCACCTTCCCCCGTCAGAATATCAGCGGGTGTCTGCACGATGGCGACATCTACGGCTGCCAGATGCATATGCCTTTGGCAAACATTGAAATATAAAGAAAGCATTGGTGATAAAAATGTACGCAGATAAAGAATATATACTGGCATTACGGCATGAGCTTCACGAATATCCGGAGGTGGGCTTCGATCTGCCGAGAACGCTTGCGCTTGTGAAGCGCGAGCTTGAAAAGATTGGCGTTGCGTATAGCGAAAAATACGGAGAGAGCAGCATAGTAGCAACGATAAATCCGGAAAAGAAGAATTTTACCATCGGAATACGTGCGGATATGGATGCGCTTCTGATTCAGGAGAAAACGGATTTGCCCTTTAAGTCTAAAATTGACGGGCAAATGCACGCTTGCGGTCACGATGCCCACACGGCCATGCTTCTCGGTACGGCAAAGGCACTTTATGCGATGCGCGAAAAAATCGGTTGTCGAGTCAAGCTTTTGTTCCAGCCAAGCGAGGAGGGCATCCGCAGCGGCGCCGAGGAAATGGTCGATCACGGCGTGATGGACGATATTGACGTAATTATTGGTCTACACATTGAAAACTGGCTTGAATCGGGAGAGATCGGAGTTTGTCAAGGTGCTTCTATGGCATCCAGCCGCAATATCAAGCTCGAATTCTTCGGCAGAACAGCTCATGCAACTCTGCCACAAACCGGACACGATGCCTTAGCGGCGGCAGTAAGCACCTACAACGGCATTCAAGCAATGCTTACAAGAACGATAAATCCGTTTTCAAAATACGTGTGCTCGGTAGGCAAGCTTTCCGCAGGCACGACCCAAAATGTCATTGCAGATCATGCCGAAATGCTTATAACCGTTCGCACCTTCGATATGGAGCTTGATCGCCATATTGACACCGCTATTCAAAGCATTGCGAAAAGCAGCGCCGCCGCATTTGGCTGCACGGAAGCAATCGATTCGTCTTTGAAGGCGTTGGTTTTATACAACAACCCGTACATATCAGAATTGGTCCTTGCATCGGCTGAAAAAGTGGTTGGCAAAGAACACATCGTAAAAATGCCCGAAAAGCTTAGCTCAGAGGATTTCTCGCAGTACCTTACCAAAAAACCCGGCGTATTTATAAGACTTGGCACCAAAAACGCCAAAAAAGGCTGCACCACCCTTCCTCATAACAACGACTTCATGATAGATGAAGATGCATTTGTCACGGGAAGTGACACCTGCGTACAATTTGTGCTTGATCATATGAACGGAATTGATATGGAAAAGGCCAAGAATTCGGACGAAAGGATGAAAAAATAATGAAACAAACGATTTGCAGTGTTGGAGATATTATATTCATCGATAAAATGCCGGAAGACTATGATATTACTCCGCTTAAAAACATTATCGAAAAGGCGGATGTGAAGCTGTTCAATCTTGAAAACGTATTATCCGACAAGCCCCTTTACGGCTCCTCCTACTGCGGTGGTGTATGGCTTCTTGCCAAAGAGGACACCCTTGACGATACGCTGAAATTCGGGTTTAACGGCTGCTCTTTTTCCAACAATCACACGATGGATTATTCCTATGAAGGAATGTTTTCAACTCTGAACGCGGCAAAAAAGAGAAATCTGCCTATCTGCGGCGCCGGGAAAGATCTGCCCGAAGCGGCAGACTATGCGGTTATAGAAACCGAAAACGGCAAATGCGGCATTATCTCGCTTTGTTCTTCAATCAACGATGCCGCTCGTGCGGGCAACCCCTCCGACACTCTGCCCGGTCGTCCCGGTCTTAATCCTTTGCGCTTTTCAACGGTCTATCTCGTTACGCCGGAACAGATGAAAATGCTAAAGCAAATATCGGCGGCAACTCATATTGACGGCAGAAGAAACCGCTCTCGACTGGGTGGATATACCCCCTATGCCCCCGAGGGCTGCTTCGGCTTTGGAGATTACGTTTTCCGCGAGAGCGACACTCCGGGTAAGTGCTCAAAGGTCAACCCCGTAGATATGGAGAGAACCGAACAGACCATCAAAAAGGCACTTACGGAGTGCGAAACCGTCGTTGTAAATATCCACTCCCACGAGATCAAGCACGACACCGACGACGAGCCGGATGATTTTATGATCGAATTTTGCCACAAGTGCATAGATGCGGGCGCATCTGCCGTTATCGGCACGGGAACGCATCAGCTAAAGGGGCTTGAGGTCTACCGCGGAAAGCTTATCTTTTATAGCATTGGCAACTACATATTCCACAGTGACAGCGCATTCTGTATGCCTGACGATTACCGGGAAAAATATCGTATGCCCAAGGGACTTACCCCGCGCGAAATGATAAATATCCGCAACCAAAACAACACGCGCGGGCTTCATTCCGACGTCAACAATTTCCGATCTCTTCTGCCGTTTATGACCTTCGAGGACGGAGAGCTGACGGGCGCCCTTCTTTATCCCATAAGACTTGATATGAAAACCGGCTTCCCCTCCCTTGCAAACGAAGAAGAAACGAAAATCATATATGACTATCTTTGCGAACACAACAAGCAGTTCGATACCGTTATGAATATGAATAAAAACGTGATAGAGGTGAAGCTAAAGTGATTAAGACAGACATCTATGAGCAAGCGCTGTTTGAAACGATCAAGCGTGGAGCAACGGAAATCTCCCCCGACGTGAGAAGCGCATTTGAGGATGCGATCGCGCGCGAAACCAATCCGGATGCCAAAAACGGCCTTGTGGCAACGCTTGACAGTATGGATATGTCCGCCGTGAGAAAAAATCCCCTTTGCGTGGATACGGGCTGGCCGATCTTCTACTTTAAGGTGGGCAACCAATGCGAGCTGGAGGGCGGCTTTGTGGAGCTGGAAAACGCGGCGCGCAGGGCGGTGGCCAAGGCGACGAAGCTCGGATACCTCAGAGCCACGATGAAGCATCCGCTGACGGGCTTTGATCCCGGCAACAACATCGGTATGAACATCCCGGATTTTACTTACCAATTCGTAGAGGGCGACGGCATTGAAATGTCCTACGCGGCCAAGGGCGGCGGCAGCGAGTGCTTCGGCGGCACAAGACACCGCATCGTTGCCTTTGCAGACGGCATTCAGGGCATCGAAAAATTTGTCATCGACAGCTTTGTGGCATCGGCAAGAGCGGGTGCGGTGTGTCCCCCCTCCGTCCTTGGCATCGGCATCGGCGGCACCGCCAACGTCGCCGCCAATCTTGCCAAGGAGGCGGCTTGCCTGCGCACGGTGGGCTCCAAGCACCCCGACCCCATGTTTGCCAAGATCGAGGAGGATCTGTACGAGGCACTCAACAGTCTCGGCATCGGCATTCTCGGTGCAGGCGGAAAGACCTCTGTCCTTGCCGTCAACGTCGAATATGCCTATACGCATATTGCGGGCATCGCGTGCGCCACCAGCACGAACTGCATGATCGCGCGCAGGGCCTCGACCAGGATCCACGCCGACGGCAGTACGGAAAAGATGCAAAGCCCGATGTGGTTTGGTGACAGATAACCGCATCCACTATTCATAAACAGGAGTTTTTATATGGCAGAATATCATTTGACCTCGCCTTTAAAGGAAGAAGAGATCAGAAAGCTGAAAATCGGCGACACCGTGTATCTCAGCGGAAACGCCTTCACCTGTCGCTCGCGCCTGCAACGCTATATTTTTGACGAGGCGCACACGCTTCCCTTCGACACCGCTGACAGAAATCTTTTGATCCACAACGGCCCGATCATCATCAAGGAACAGGGGCGCTGGAAGCTGGTCTCCTTTATGCCCACGTCAAGCATCAGATTTGAAAAGTGGGGCGCCAAAAGCGTAAAGGAATGGGGGCTTCGCATGATCGTTGGAAAGACCACGATGGGCGCGGAGACGGCCGCCGCCATGAAGGAGGCGGGGTGTGTTCACGTCTCGCCGCGCTCGGTAAGCCCTAATCTTTGGATCGACTCGATCGAGGTGGAGGACGTCTACCTCTTTGACGAGCTTGGCAGCATCGAGGCGGCATGGTTCTTCAAGATCAACGAGCTCGGCCCCTTTATCGTGGACATCGACGCGCAGGGCAACAACTATTTTGACAACCTTGACGAAAAAATAGCCGAGAACAAGAGACTCGCGCTGGAAAAGCTGGGAATCACCGAGGATTTCAAGTTTACAAAACTTTATTAAAATGAATCAAGCACTTTTTCAAAATGCGGGGGCAACACATCAAATGTGTTGCCCCGCATTCATTTATGGCTGATCTCCAAAAACGAGTATGCCGAATTGACATTTGCTTGAAATTTTGTTACAATGTAGATAGACTATGAAAGGAGATGGCTCCTCTATGAAATTCAAAAAATCTTGGATTTTCTGGATCTGTTATTACGCCGCAGCAATCATCGGCAACGTGCTGGCTGCCTTTTTGTTGCGCGATAAATGGAATTTTAACGCCTGGTCTGCGTTTCCAATTGCATATATTTTAATTTTGCTCTTTTTTAGTTGGTACTGTCCAAGCGAGCTTCATTATAAACGCGTTTTTGAAAAAAGCGATCTTGCCGGAACGCCCGAATGGTATCAAACGGCGTTCAGGCAAGGAATACGACCTACGCTGGTATTTTTAAGCGCATTTTGCCTTTTCTGTGTACCGTTTTACTTTATGTTTGTTATCTTTTTTGCGAGCATGGCAAAATTCAGCTCCTTCTTGTTTGCGGGCTGTTTGTACATCATTGCATTGTTGCTTTGGACGCTAAAATTAGACCCGGAAATTAAAAACAAAAAAGCACAAAAAGCACTTTTGGAGCAAGAGAAAAAAGAACAACAAGAACGCGAAGAACTCGGCAAATGGAAGTAATAAGAAAAAGGACTGTTATAACAGTCCTTTTTCTTGCAAAGCAACAAAATTGGGAAGCGTAAATGCTTTAGATTTTCCTTTCAGAGCAATAGTTCTCCAAGAAAACGTTGTTTTTTCTCAGCTTTTCGCGCAACAGCTGTGTATCAAGAGCGTTGGCGCACTCCCCTCTTGCGGCGCTCTGGGCGGCGGCGGTACCTGCCGCCTCGCCGATCGCCATCACAATGGGGGTCACCCGAATGGCGGCACACGCCTCGTGTGTCGCGCTGATGCAGCGCCCCGCCACGATCAGATTTTCCACTTCCTTAGTGACAAGACTGCGGTAAGGCACGGAATACCAGCTGCCCGGCTTCAGATGGCGATGCTTCATGGCAGCGCCGTCCGGAGAATGGATATCAATGGGATAACCGCCCATGGCAATGGCATCCTTGAACATCCGATTGTCGAGCAGATCCTCTGCGGTCAGCTGATAGATGCCGTGGATCTTGCGGCTTTCACGGACACCGATATGAGGGCCCGTAGAAATGATACGGCAGTTCTCAAAGCCGGGGATATGCTTGCGCATAAAAGCAAGGATCTGCCGCGCCTGACGGCGCCCCTCTACCTCCGCATCCGTCAGATCGAAGGCATCCACCGCCGACTTGCGAATGATGCGGGACATATTCAAAATGACCTCGCCGGGGGTGTTTGTCTCAAAGCAAAGCACCATGTTCCGATCCACGTCAAATTCCCCTGCCGCCTTTGCCTTTTCGATCAGAGAGTAAGCCCCCTGCATGCCGGTACGGGGGATCTGATGCAAGCGATCAAAGGGGATGGTTGCCAGCATATCGTCGCGGTTGTCGCGCACGTACGCGATCATTTTGTCGCGATCCACGCCCGCCACCTTGATATTCATGGTCATGGGCTGCGCCAGCTGATCGGACTCTCTGCCGTACACAGAGGGCACACCGGCGCACGTGGACAGATCCGCATCGGCGGTACAATCCAGAAACACCTTGCCCTCCACGTCAAAAAAGCCGTTCTTGGAGTAAAGCTGAATTTTGGTGATCCTTCCCTTCTCCACGGTACAGCCCGTAAAGACGGTGTGATACAAAAGCTGAACACCGGCCTCTATTGCCATTGTCTCCAGCACGTATTTCATCCCCTCCGCATCGAAGGGGGTGACACTGCCGGTATAGCCGACAAAGTCCTCCATGTGCCCCGGGGAAAGCCCCAGCTCCTGCAGACGGCAGACGATCTCATCCGCGATGCCCCGCACCACCTGCGTTTTGCCCGCGTGGAAGGTCATCTGAGGGCCGACACCTGCGGCGGTCAGCATACCGCCCAGATACCCGTACTGCTCCACCAGAAGCGTTTTCGCCCCCTCGCGCGCCGCCGCAATGGCAGCTACCGCGCCCGCAGGGCCGCCGCCGACCACCACCACGTCAAATTTCAAATTCTGATATTTCGCATTGGCAACGTTGTCAAAATCCATATATATCACCTCGTGTCACGCTATTCTGCCCCCAGCGGCAGTAGAACAAATCCCTATGGAGTATTATAGCATATTTTCGCGCGTATTGCAATCAATTTTGGGTGGGCTGCGCACGTTTTGCCGCAAAATTGCGCTCTTAGGATCGGTTTTATTTGCCATATTACAGATTTTGTGCTATAATGAATCTATCATTCTTTTCCGTGTACAACCGGAGGATCACAATGAGAACGCTTATCGTTTTTAACGTCATACAAATACTGCTGATCGCGGCGCTTTTGATCGTGATCAAAAAATGGGTGCACAGCGAGCGGGCACAGCGCGCGCTTTTACTGATCGCGCCGCTTGTGACCATTCTCTTTCATTACAGCTCGTTTCTGTACCGCCTGCTCTTTACGGGCGGCGGCATCGCCTACCTTGCCGAAACACCCAATCTGATCTTGCCGATCTATCCGTGCAACGTGGTGATGTGGTGCGCCCTTTTCTATGGGCTTCTTCCAAGCAAGGACGGCAAATTCGCCCTGCTGCTTTCCGACTACGTTTTTTGGTTCGGCATCGCCTCCACGCTTGTAGGGATGTTTGCCAACGTGGATTTTATCATGAATCCGACGCTTGCCGATTATGAGGTGACCAAAAGCATCGTCGCGCACGCTACGCTCCTTTTCAACGTGCTGCTGATCCCCGTTTTGGGGCTTTTGCGCCCCAATTTCTTCCGTAATATGCGGAATATGGTGATCTCCGTTCTGGCGATGTACGTCATCGGGCTTTACTGCAATCTTGTGTTTGAGGCCCTTGTCTCTGCGCAAAAGGCGTATGACGTCAACTCGATGTTTATCATCCACTCCCCCTTTGAGGGGCTGCCCTTCCTGCGCTATCCCGTCATTGCCGCACTGGGGCTTGTTGTCTATTTCATTATTTTCACGGTGTGCGACGTGCTTCGCACGCCGCGTGGCGACCGCTGGTTTGACCGCGCGCGTACCTTCTTTCGCAAAGACAAAACAACCTGATTTCGCGCAAAAAAGAGAGTGGCTTATTGAGTTGTAACCCTAAAAGAAAATTTTTAAAAAATACGGCATATCTCGAAAGAGGTATGCCGTATTTTGCATTTGTGTCCACAAATGCAGTGCTTGCGAGGAAAATTGATAAGGCATAGATGAACATAAAAAAGGCTCCCTTGTGTAAAGGGAGCCTTTGGCGTATCCAAACCCTAATGTTTCTCTATAAAAAATTGATTGAGAAAATCTATGTATTTTGTTACAACATCAGCATCTAAGCTTTTGATAAAAATGCAACTCCCAAGCCAAATGTGCATATTGCTATTTCAAAAAAGATAATTGCTTTAGCAAAAAAATCAAAAGCACCAATGCAATTCTCATCATTGTCTAAATATGAAATGCGAGGGAATGCTTTGAGATAAATCACCCAAGAGTTGTTTGGTATTTTGCGTGGCTTTCTCCAAAAATCAAAAGCACAGGTATAAATTTTGTTATTTACATTATATAGGTACTTCGATTTTGTTAAATGCTTTATGGTAAAAGCAACTCTTGGAGGACCGTCATATTTTCCCAAGCCGGCCCAAACCGCGACATCTTTTTTGTATTTGCTATTGCACAGTTTGCCAAGTGTTCTCCCTGTTTTATGTGGTGATTTTTCAAATATCAAATAAGCACTAAAATATAGTCCCGATATTAATAATAAAACACCACCGAGTACAAAAAAGCATATGCCTGCTATTTTCACAATGTTTCTCCTTTAATTTTGCTCATATGCTCATTATAACACAAAAACCGCAGAAAATCAATCTGCGGTTTTTGCTTTTCCTGTCGGTAGGTAACGTATTACCTAAACTGTCCTTTAGAGTGTCGCTCTATGAGCCACTCTCTTTTTGTTTCCGTTATCAAACCTATGTTCTTGCCAGCTTGCCCCAGGGCGGGGTTATCTCGTTGTTGTTGATCATCCACAGCACGGGGATGCCCATGGCCGCGCTTTGCGCGGGAAAGGGGGCGTATCCGTCCGTCAGGATGACGATGCTGGCGGGCGGCTTGCTCATACCTCTCACGTAATCAAAGATCACGCCGAAATCGGTCCCGCCGCCGCCCACGGGGCGGATGATGCGAAGCTCCTGCTCGTCGGCAAAGGGCTCGGGCTCCACCACGGCCGCATCAAAGAAGCCCAGCCACCCCTTCAGCTTGCCGTCAAACTGGTCGATCGCGCCCCGTATCTCTGAATAGGCGGCGGTGATCATGCGGTCGCTCATGGAGCCGGAGGTGTCCACCATAAAGAGGATATCCTCCACGCGCTCGTCCTTCTCATTGAAATCGGGTAGGAAGAAATCTCCCCCGTCGAAGCGTCTGTCGGGCGGCGAAAAGCTGTAATCCGACACCTCCTCCTGAATAAATTCGTTCAGAACGGTGCGCCAGTCTGTCCGGCACCCGCCAAGCTCCTCCAGCACGCGCTTGGCAAACAGCGGCACCTGCCCTCTCGCGGCACAGGCCTGCGCCGCGTCCTGCAGGCGTTTGGCCCAGACGTCCTTTTCCGCGCTGCTGTTGCCCCCCTCTTCCCAGTTGGAGTGATCGTCCCAGTCCGTGTGCATTTTCTGCTTAGCAGAGCCGTTTTGCTTCTTCATAAGCATCTGATACACCTCCTCGGCGGTGTATTTGTGCCCTTCCTTGCCATCGGGGGCCAGATGCATCGATTCGCCGTACTCCGCCAGCGTGATGCCGGCGGGGTCCATGTCGTTTTCCAGCAGAATGTTGGAATTGACCACAATGTCGCAGGCGATATTGAACGCCTCCGCATCATATTTCCTGCCGCGGAAGCAGTGCTGAAGCGCCACGTGCAGGATCTCGTGCATCATAATAAAGTCCAGTTCCCCGTCGCTCAAATTTTCCAGAAATTCCACGCCGAAAACGATGCGCTCGCCGTCCGTGTATGCGGTCGACGCCTGCTCGTCGATCGCATAGCGCATATGCATGAGCAAAAGCCCGAAGAAGCCGTGATTGCAAAGCACGCGCATCCGCGAGATCAGCAATCTTTTCATGTACTCCTTCATTTTTACCTCAGACACTGCCATTGAGCAACCGTCCTTTCGTTCTGAGCCACTTGGAGAATTCGGGCACGCACATCAGTTTGTTCCGATACCCCTTTTCAATATACATGTAATCCTTCATCAGTACTGCGGCAAAATCGGGCGGCATCTTGCAGGCGTATTCGATGGAGTTGCCGATCCTTGCCATGTCCTCCTTATGCTCTCTTGCATAGGCGACCATCGAGCTGACCAGCGCATAGAGCGCGTCGGTGCCCTGCGGCATTTTGGGATTTTTGCCGTCGAAGATATCCTTCAAGTCGGGCAGCTGCGAATAGATCTTCGCCCACGTGCGGAACTCCACCGCCACCCCGCATCCGACGATGCCCGCGATCATATGGTACATCTTGTCCACGTCGTCACTGACGTTGTTGAGCAGGTTGCTGACCATCTCCCAGGAACGGGGCGTGGCGAAGGCGAGATCGTCATTTGCGGCGTCAAAGCCCATCAGATAATCGTTGCGGAAGGAGAGGAAGCCCGTGACCTTGCCGTTGATGCCGTGTGCGATCGCCCACTCCTTCCAGGATCGGAAGCTGCCCTCGACGTCGATGTGCATCACGCGGTTGGCCAGCGCCTTGGGCATTTTGAAGGCCACCGACTTGTCGGTCGTGCGGTTGCCCGCTGCGATCACGATGCAGTTTTCGGGCAATTTGTGCTCGCCGACCACGCGGTCAAGGGTGATCTGATAGGCCGCCGCCTGCACCGACTGCGGGGCGGCGGAAAGCTCGTCAAGGAACAGGATATTGACCACCTCGTCGGACTCGTCCATCTGGAAGATCCGGGGCTTGAGCCACACCGCAAGCGTCTTGTCGGCGTTGGCCGTGGGAATGCCGCGCAGATCGATGGGGTTAAAGAGCAGCAATCGCACGTCGCTCACGACCGTCCTTTTGCCCGTCTGC
Organism: Oscillospiraceae bacterium; assembly: GCA_015064415.1. GTDB lineage: Bacteria > Bacillota > Clostridia > Oscillospirales > CAG-272 > Firm-07. The sequence continues at coordinate 14,633 of SVSG01000030.1, forward strand.
TCCTCGATGCCGCGTGCCAGCTGTCGGATCGCCTGCGATTTGCCCACGCCGGGAGGGCCCCACAGCATAACGGCGGGAACCGATCTGATGGGCAAACTGCGGTTGATGACGGCGGCGTATACCTCGGTCAGATCTGCAACGATGCGACCGATATTCATAGTGGGTACGTTAGAAAGCTTTACTTCACTCATGTTTCTTCACTCCTAATTTCTTATCAATATTTGCAAGCTTTTGCTTCAGCTCTTCAATGCGCTCAGCGTAGCCGTCCTTCCGTTCCAGCTCCTCGCGAAGCGCCTTTTCCTTCGCTCTCAGCGCGGCAAGGCCGTCCTGCATCTTCTGCAGGTGCTCTGCAAACTTCTCAAGGAAGTTGTCGATACGAAGAAGGGCGCCGACGTTGCTGTCGCTGAGCTCCACGTAATATTTGCCGTTGTGCTGCAGCCACGCGTAGGGCTTGTCGGTGCGCATACCGGCGGGCAGGACCACGTCAAAGCCCTGATAATTCATGACAAGCGTATCGGCGGCGCACCCGCCCTCGACGTGTGCGCCGATCGCCTTTTTCAGAAGGAAGCGGAAGAATTTGCGCTGCTCTTTGTCCTGCTCGCTGTCATGATCGTGGTGCCATTGCAAGTCCGCAAGGCAGTCCGCGCAGGCCTTTTTCTGTGTCTCGATGCGGGCGGGAAGCTCCAACAGCGCCTTCTCCAGACGAATGCGGTTTTCCACGCTCTTGTGGCGCAGGGAAAGCGTGCGGGAAAGCTCGTTGGCGACCTCCACGCGCTCCTTCACCATGGGATTGCCGACAGCAAGCGCCTTGACCTCCGCATAATTGAGGACGGTGTCCTCCACGTCGGAGCCGCTGCGCTCCGAAAGCGACCCTGCAAGCAGCTCAGAGATAAATCTCTGCTTGGTCTCCAGCAGCTGCCAGGAGTAAGCATCAAAGCTGCCCTCGGTCACGTAGCGGAAGATCTGCACCTCGCGATTGCTGTTCCCCTGTCTGAGGATACGCCCCTCCCTTTGCGTCATGTCCGCGGGGCGCCACGGCACGTCCAAATGATGAATGGCGATCAGCTTATCGTGGACGTTCACGCCGGTGCCGAGCTTGAAGGTGGAGCCGAGCAGAATGCGGATCTCTCCGCGCCGTACCTTGGCAAAGAGCTTTTCCCTTTGTGCGTCGGTATGGGCATCGTGCACGAACGCGATTTCCGAGAGCGGCACACCGCGCGCAAGCAGCAAGCGCTTGACGTCATCGTACACGTTGAAGCCCTCCTTGGGCGTGGAGATGTCGCAGAAGATCAGCTGCGTGGTGCGCGCCTCCTGCCCCTCCACGTAAACGCGGTAGACGTTCTCGACGCATCTTGCCACCTTGGAACGCTCAAAGAACGTCGCCTCCTTATCGACAAGTCGAAGGTCCAGCGCCGCCTTGCGGCCGTCCGTCGTGATCTTGAGCATGTTGTCCTTTCTGGGGTCCATGTGCCCGCCCCTGACCTTCTCGGCGCGCAAGCTGATGTCCTCCAGATATTGGCGGAACGCGTCCGACCTTTCCACCAGCGTGTCGGTATAGCCCTGAAAATCGGGGATATTGGCCTCCTTGCCCGCCTTGTGGAAATCCGCGATCGATGCGATCAGCGCGGTCAGCTCGGTCAGATTGTGAAATTTGGCGAAGCGGGTCGCCAGGCGGTAGTTGCTGGTATCAACGTCGATCTCAAAGTCGGTCACCTGCTCGGCAAACATGCCGATCCAGCTGTCGAAGTTGTCGATCTCAAGCATGGCAAGCTCTCCGCTTTGCAGGTACTTCTGCATGATAAAAAGATCGGTGAGCGAGTTGGTGATCGGCGTACCCGTCGCCATCACGACGCCGCCTCCGTCGTTTTGCTTCTGGATATAATGTACCTTGTCCATCATATCCTTGCACTTTTTGGAGCCGTTTGCACTGATGCCGAGGATCCGTGTGGTATCCGTCTCAAGTGGCACGTTCTTATAGTTGTGTGCCTCGTCCACGAAAAGGCGCGTGATGCCGAGATCATCGAAGAAAAGCGAGTAGGGGGATTTCTCCGTCGCGTGGATCAGCTTCTCGATCCTCTCGCCGATCTCTTCCCTTTTTCTTCTCAAAGCAGGAATGGATTCCTGCCCGTATTCCTTGAGCTCGGCCATCTCCTCGCGCAGGTCCTTGAGCAAGCGCTTTCTGGAAAGCGGAAGTCTGTCAAAGCAGCTGTGCGCCATGATGACCGCGTCCCAATCGCCGTCACGGATGGCGCGCATCGTCGCCTCTCGCTTTTCGGGATTGAAATTCTTCGCCTCCACGCAAAGCACGCGCGCGGCGGGGTACAGCTCGCGGAAAAACTCCCTCCACTGCAGGACGATGCTGTTGGGTACCACGTAAAGATTCTTGTCTGAAAGCCCCATGCGGCGAAGCTCCATGCCTGCGGCGATCATCACGTAGGTCTTGCCGCATCCAACGTCATGCGCCAGCAGCGTATTGGGCGAAAAGATGATTCTGGCAATGGCGTTCTTCTGATACGGATAGAGCTTGACACTCTCGTTCATCCCATGAAATTGCAGGAACGAGCCGTCGAACAGTCTGCGACGCATACAGCCGTATCTGCTGTCGAAAATGTCCTCCAGACGTTCCTTACGTTCGGTATCCTTCCAGACCCATTCCTTGAAAAGGCGAACCATCTCACGTTGCTTTTCGATGGCCAGCGCGGTCTCGGGCTGGTTGAGCACGCGCTTCTTCGACTTGGCGTTACGGGAGGTAGAAAGCTCATCGTAAACGGCGATCGATTTCATATTCAGCGTTCTTTCCAGAATTTCCAGAGCGTCCATGCGCACCGTACCGAAAACGCTCTGTCTTGCGACGTCATTGAAATAAAGGTAACGTCTTTTGAGCGGCACCACCCAGGAGCCCGTGAGCTTATCGTGAATGACGCGCGCGCGGTCGGGAACGCGAATACCAAGCACTTGGGTGATGAAATCGTCGATCACGTCGGCGGGCACCCAAGGGGAGCCGAGTGTCACGTAAATGTCCTCTGCCTCCACCGTTTCGGGAAGCAGCTTTTTCAGGGCGGCTACGTTCGAAGAAAAACGGTTCCTGTACGTCTTGTTTGCCCTCTGCGCCGCCTGCAGCTTGAGTCTGAGATTTCCGGAAAGGTATTCCTCTGCCGTTTCCCATCCCTCGTACGGATGTCCGTTCCATTTGGCGGGATTCTGATAAATAGAGCCGGCAAGCGCGGAAAGCACCGTCTTGTGATCCTCGCCGCAAAGCTCTGTGATGTATTCGATGTCCACCCTTCCCAAATTGGACAAAGACAAGATCAGGGCATCCGAAATGCTGTGAAGTTGAAAGCCGTCATCGACGGATTCCGTGTCAAGTACGTCATCCCAGTCAAGTGCTAAATCAATTGCTGTATTCATTTGGATTCTCCTCTCTTTTTATTCCGTGTTGAACGGTTGGTTGTTGTCGGATACGTTGAAAACAATAGGAGAAGTCGCGGTTTTGGGCTTCTTCTCCTCAAACGTATGTATTCGCCAAGCAGGGCTTGGGAACCTTATATGTCGCCGTTTCCAAAAGAAAAAAAACAGCCAAAATCCCCTCATTTTCAAGGGTTTTCGGCTGTTTTTTGTTTTTACCGTTTTGGAAAATCTTCAAATTCGCTTATTTTCTTGCATTTTTTACAACCTTTTCCACGTGCTTTACGCCATAGATCTCAACGTCGCCCGCCATGTCCTGCACAAGGTCGGACATGGCGCACTCGCGCACGCTTGCCAGCACGTCGTAGAGCAAATGCTTTTCCTCCAGACACAGCATTTCAAAAAGGATCCAATAGAATTTTTTACCGTGTGCCGTTTTGGCGGCAAGGCCGCGATCGATATCCCGCAAGAGGGATTTCAGCATGTATGCGTGTTTCAGCTTTTCGCTCACGTACGCGATCGCGTCGTGGTAGATCCGCTCGATCTCCAGCTGGCGCAGATATTTTTCATCCGCCTCCAAAAAGCCGATGCCCGCGCGCAATTCTCCGATCCTGAACTGACATTCCGCCACGTATTGCTTGATGGCGGCGCAATCTCTTGCATCGTTGCTGCGGCTTTTGATCCGTTCCCCGCCCTCCTCCGATTTCTCCACGAAATGGGCAAGCGAAAGCGCACTCTCGCGCGACTTCGGAAGCGATCTTGTGAAGGCGAGCGTCTGCGAAAAAACGTAGTCCATCGTCGTATCGTAACGGCGCGTTTCGCCGGAATACGGCTTTTCCTCCAGCGTATACATGATGAACTTGAAAAATTCGGGATACGCGTCCATTTTGTATTTCGCCTTCAATCGTTTCAGCACCGAGGAGGTCGCCACGTCATAATTTCTCTTCGCCTTGTCTATCTCCATGCCGGAAAGCACGGCAAGGATGCAGATATCGCGGTAAAGTGCCTCGTTCGCCTCCTTTTCGTCGGGGGCGTTGACGGTGTTGTGCCAATACAGTGTATTGAGCAGCTGGGAAAGATTGATGATTTCTCCGATCTTGTTCTGCGAGATCTCGTGGTCAAGCTCCGCCTTGCCCGCGAAATTGTCCGCATATTTTTTTTTGGTGGAGTCCACGGAGCACACGGGAACGGCGAAGGAGGCGTTCTTGCGTGCGGCGGCCACCATCAAGGGGTTGTCGGTAAGCAGCATGGCGTCCGAATCGTAATCACAGCCGTTAAGCCGCTGTTGGATATTGCACCCGATGGCGTTGACGTAAACGATCTCCCCCGTCAGCTTGAAATAGCGATCGATGTCGGGCACGCGCACGTTTTGCGCCACCATTAAGTTCCCCATCGTCACGTGCGGGCTGCGGCACCCAAGCAAAGATGCCCCTGTGGCAAAATGCTTGCAGTATATCGCGCCCTCGCCGCCAAGCGCCAGCGCCGCGTCCCCCTCGCAAAAGCGACCGATGGACGCCGCCAGAAGCTCCAGCCCGTTACCGAAAATGGTCGCGTTGGTCCCCTTGATCAGAAGGCGGCCGCTGCGGATCTTTCTGGAGAAGGATTCCAGCACCGTGGACTTGAAATCCTCGTAAACCGCAGTCCTTGCAAAATCATCGTTTCTGGAAAGACACCCCAGCATCGCCTTTTGTCTTGCATGAAAATATCTGACGTCCTCGCGTACATCGGCGTCCTCCGCGTCGCCCTCGGAAAGCGTATAATTGATGTAATTGCGCATATACGTGGGGCTTGTGCGCACCTTTTTGTAATAATCAAAGGTGTCCTGCAACAGCGCCGTCGTTTCCTTTTCCGAAAGGCCGAGGGTGTTGAGCAGCTGATAGCTTGTCCGCACGACCTGCCCCTCGAAAAATCCTGTGGGCTTATCCGTCTTGACAATGCCGAACACATCATCCACGTACTTGAGCCAGGTCTTGATCTTTCGCTCAAAGCTTTTTCCGCTTGCCAGCTTCAGATATTTCAGACTGCTTTCTGTGACGATCATTTTGATGTCGCTGATATACCTTGCCTGCGTGTAACCGCAAAGCTGTGCGACGTCGGTAATATCGTGGTCCTTGAAATACTGCTGCAGATTGGTGTGGAAGGCACAGGTCTTGAAAAAGCGATTGCGAAGCAGCATCATGCCGCGGTCGGCATACCCTGCGCTTTCAAACACGCTTGTATCCAACAGTGCCTCGCCGTCCCAGATGGCATTCGACACGTCGACGTCCTGCTCGGCAGATACAAGTCTGCCCTCCCCGTCCGAGGCCACCGACACCGCGCGCGTGCGGAAGCTGCTTTTGGCATCCTTCGTGAAAAGGATCGCGTTTTTCGGGATGCGGAGCGTGTCGGTAATACTGCTCAGCGACAGCGAAATATAGGCCTCAAAGGAGGCAAGATCGATCGCCTCGCGGTTCTTTTGATCCAGACCGCAAAGTCCCCATTTCATCATCTTGCCCCAAAGCGGCTCGGCAATGAAAAGGCACTGCCCCGTTCGGCTGCTTCCCGCACTGCGCTTGTATCGGACGTAGTGCACGCCGTCGCAGTCAAAGCCGTCGCGGTACAGCGTTTCGCGCAGCGAGTGCTTGTTTTCCACACCCGAAAAGGGCACGGCGGCGCCCTTTTGATCCTTACGCCGCGTGTAACGGTTATTCACCGCATCATAGGCAAAATACGCGCCAAGCACGTCGTCGGGCAAGGGCGGGCCCTCCAGCTCCCGGTGGGTTTTGATCGCCACAAGATACGGCCTTCCGTCCGCCCCCTCACGCACCTCGGAGGAGTTGGAAAAAGCCGCGCTTACCCCATACCCCTCCCGCACGTAGATGCCGTCGATCTTGACAAAATCGTGTCTGGTGAATTTGAACTTCACGTTGATGATGGCGGTGGTATAATCGTATCCGTTTTTGGAAAAATACGTCTTTTTGGACATTGTCCGCGTCTTGTCGCAGACCTCGCGCAGACGCTCGGATTCCAGACTGTAATCAAGAATGCCGGTAAACAGCTTGACGTTCGGTTTTCCGTCGGATTGCGCAGAAAAACCGCCCACCATCTGCGAGTGGACGAGACTTTCTGCTTCCAGCGACAAGATCCTGTACTTTTTTACCGTATTCATCATCATGTCCTTTTCAAATTCACGTTTTCTTTGCCACGTTCCCCGCAATGCCTGCGTCGCATTACGGGGAACGCGGTATGCTATTGCAAGTAATTCCTCCCCGCAAAACGCAAGGAGTGTGATTTATTCGATCGTATCCACCAGCTCGGAAAACTCCTTGCGCTTCTTGGGGCGAAGCGCGTCACCCTCCTTCGCGTAGCCAAGGGTGATGACAAGGCGCACGGGGTGGTCAAGGTGACACAGCTCGCGGAGCTTTTTGTCATCCAGCCAGCCGAGGATGCAGGTGGAAAGCCCCTGCGCGGTGGCCTCTGCGGTGATATACGCCGACAGAATGCCGATGTCAATGGAGCGGTAGTCATTCCCCTTCACCTTGGCACCAAGGGCGGCCGAGGCAACGTAGGGGCGCTCCGAGATCACCAAAAGCACGGGGGCGTCCGTGGCGAATTTGTTCATTCCCATCCCCTGCGTGGCTTTGGCGGCGGCCTTGGCCGCTTCCCCACGGCACACGGTAACGTGATAGGGCTGGCCGTTGCAGGCCGAGGGTGCAAGGCGTGCGCTGGAAAGAATGGCCGAAAGCTTTTCCTCCTCCACGGCGCGGGCAGGGTCATAACTGCGGCAGGACTGTCTTTGCTGTGCAATTTCGGTGAAATTCATGCTTTTCTCCTTTGCGTTTGATTTGCTTTTATTATACCACAAATTTTTCCGTCGCGCAAGCGGCTTTTTGTTGCGGAAATGCTTGAAAAAGTCACGTTTTTTTGCTATAATGAAAACAGCACGTTTTTAGGGAGGCATTATGGAGATCAAAAACACCCTTTACGCAAGCGATCGGGCGGTGTGGCGCGCGTGGCTTGCGGCACATTTTGAAAGCGAAAAGGAAATATGGCTGATCTTCCCCACGCTCTCTGCGGGCGAGCCGAGCGTGAGCTACAACGATGCGGTGGAGGAGGCACTCTCGTTCGGCTGGATCGACAGCACGGCAAAGCGCTTGGACGCGCTCCACGGCGTGCGGCGCTTTACGCCGCGCAAAAAGGGCAGCCCCTACTCCCGCCCCAACGTGGAGCGGCTTTTGTGGCTGCATGCGCGCGGGATGATCCACCCAAGCGTGCAAGCGAGCGTGGCGGAGGTGCTCCGCGCGCCCTTCGTCTTCCCCGCCGACATCATCGAAATACTGAAAAGTGACCCCACGGTATGGGAAAACTATGAAAAATTCACCGAGCCGTACAAGCGCATCCGCGTGGCCTATATCGATGCGGCGCGCAACCGCCCCGCCGAATTTCAAAAGCGCCTGCAAAGCTTTATTGCCAAGACCCGTCGGGGGCTTCTGATCACCGGCTACGGCGGGGTGGATAAGTATTATACGTAAAGCTTGGAAGAAATGTTTTCTGTTATTTTTTAAGCAAAAACAACGGAGCCAAAAGCTCCGTTGTTTTCTTTTTTGTGCGGTGTTACTCTGCCGCCTTGAAGATGCAGATCGGCTTGATGCGGCACAGAATATCAACCGTGGGGGAGATATTTTCCACGATCTCCTCCATGCTCTTGTACGCCATGGGCGACTCGTCCAGCGTATCGGGCAGCACGCAGGTGGAATAATTTTCTTCGAGCCCCAAACAGTAAACGATACCCCTTTACAGCTTTTTTCTTTTGTGATATAATGCTCATAGTAGCTTGATACCTAAAAACCGACATTGGTATATAAAAGGAGACGTCTGAAATGTTAGAAAATCTTTCAAAACTGAAAAACCGGGACTGCCGTGCCATCACGGCGGAAAACCCGACGGGAGAGCGCGGAAAGGGCGGGATGGCGATCCCCTCCGAGCGCTCGGCGGCCAGAAAGCTTGGGCAGGGCTGGAAGGCGCGCCCGTCCATCAAGGTTCACGCGGGCGAGACCGTGGAGATCGCAAACGTGCAGGGGCAGGGTGCGATCAAGCACGTCTGGATGACCGAGGTGCGCAGAATGCCGCGCACACTGATCCTGCGCATCTACTGGGACGGCTGTGACGTCCCTTCGGTCGAGGTGCCCTTGCAGGACTTTTTTGCCAATACGGACCCGCGTTTTTCCTCGCAGATCTCCTCGCTTGCCGTTTGCGTCAACCCCGACGGCGGCTACAACTGCTATTGGGATATGCCCTTCTATGAGTCCTTCCGCATCACCGTGGAAAACGTAGATGAGAATGACATTACGCTTTTCTACCAGATCGATTATGCGCTTTATGAGCAGGAGGCGGGGCTTGGCTATTTCCACGCGCAATTCCGCCGCAGCAATCCCGTTCCCCGCGGTGAGGTCCACACCATTCTGGACGGCGTAGAGGGCCCCGGGCAGTATGTGGGCACCTACATCTTCTGGGGCAGCAACGCAGAGGGCTGGTGGGGCGAAGGCGAGGTCAAGATGTATCTGGACGGCGACACGGACTTCCCCACGATCTGCGGCACGGGCGTGGAGGACTATTTCGGCGGCGCGTGGTGCTACGAGGTGAAGGGCGAGTATCGCGAATACACCACCCCCTACACCGGCTTGAAGATCCACCGCCCCGATGGCAGAATGTATCACTCACAGTCGCGCTTCGGTCAGTACCGCTGGCACGTGAGCGACCCCATCTGCTTCCAACATGACTTGCGCGTCACCGTGCAGGCACTTGGCTGGGGCGACAACGGCTACCGCCGCCTTCTGGATGACGTAAGCTCGATCGCCTACTGGTACCAGCAAAAGCCCGCCACCAAGCAGCATCCCCTGCCCGCTTTGGAGGATCTGCTGTTGGATAGCTGAAAAAAAGCCCCCGATCGGGGGCTTTTTTGCCCTTACTTGACAGGAAAATTTGAATATGCTATAATGAAATTGCAGATAAAGTGCAGAAAGGAGATGTTGTACGATGAAAAAACGCGTTCCCTTCCTCTTTATTCTTGTTATTTTGCTGTGTGCGACCTTATTGTTCGGGTGCAATGATCCCGCGGGACCTACGCCGCCCAAGGAGCCCGCGCCCGTGGAGCAAATCGGCCAAGTTCCCGAAGCGTTCAAGCAGATCATCCAAAACAACCTTTTCAAGGATGCCGTCGGCTTTGAGCAAAGACTGCTGAAAACCGAGATCTGCGCACAGGACGAGGAAAACAACGTCCTGGAGCACCGCGTGCTGATGACCGACCTTTACGGAAACGAGCTTGCCGCATACACGTGCCGCGCAGACGCCGCCTACGACGTCATCACGCTCACCGCAACGGCGGACGGCGGATTTCTGTTTGTCCTCGGCTTTTTTGATTACAGCCTCCGCCAAGGCGGCTGGGCAAGCGACGCTGGCTTTGCTTCACGCGTGATCAAATGCGATCAAAGCGGAAATCTGCAATTTGACACGGCGCTGGATCAAATAGAGGGGGCCTCCCTTAGATTTTGCTTTGAAAAAGGCGGTCGCTTCTACTTTTTTGGCAATCAACAGACCCCGGAAACGGATAGGACGGGCGTTGGTTCACCCACTGATATCTATATGGCCATTCTCGACCATACGGGAGCGTTTTTGAAAAGTCAAACGATTGCAGGAACAGACTTTGACGATCTGGATATGGCCGAAATGTCTGAAAACGGCTTTCTGCTCTCGATCCGCTCCCAGTCGGATGACGGGGCGTTCGCCGGCTCTGATTCCGGCGGCTATGGTGTGAATTGGGTGATCGAGGTCGATGACGATTTCAAGATCATCCAAAAAAGAAAAAAGGAAGGAAGAGGTTATTTTGATGAACGCCTCGGCTTTAAAGACGGGGCTCCCTTCTACCCAAGCGATTCCATTTTGAAAAGCTTTGATGCGGGAACGCCGCGTCTTTTCATTGATTACGGCGATTTTTATCTGATTGTTTCCGAAAACGAGACCGGCATCTATGAAAATCAACCACCCGTTTACAACTCCATCTGGTATTATACAGAAACGGTATATACGGCTTACGAGGATGACGGAGACCTGATTTTCAGGGCCGCGGTGGACTCCACGCCTTTAGACTACTACGACGCACGGGCGGAAGAATTTTGGAAAAATCCCCCGTGGGGGAAAACTGAAGAAAGCTGAATTCATACAAAAAGGGCGCTCCAAAAGAAGCGCCCTTTTTGTGACTGTATGGAATTAAGCCTCCAGCGCGTAAACGCTGACCTGCTTCTTATCCTTGGTCTTCTGCTCGAACTTAACCTTGCCCTCGATCAGAGCGAACAGGGTGTCGTCCTTGCCGATGCCAACATTGTTGCCGGGATGGATGGAAGTACCTCTCTGGCGAACAATGATGCTACCTGCCGTAACGGTCTGACCGTCAGCGGCCTTTACACCAAGACGCTTAGACTCGCTATCGCGGCCGTTCTTGGTAGAACCTACGCCCTTTTTGTG
>SVSG01000031.1 GCA_015064415.1 Oscillospiraceae bacterium
CCGAGCCGCCTGTAGATAATACGTGTAAAGTGTGCGGCAAAGACCCTTGCATCTGCGATCCCGAGCCGCCTGTAGATAATACGTGTAAAGTGTGCGGCAAAGACCCTTGCATCTGCAATCCCGAGCCGCCTGTAGATAATACGTGTAAAGTGTGCGGCAAAGACCCTTGCATCTGCGATCCCGAGCCGCCTGTAGATAATACGTGTAAAGTGTGCGGCAAAGACCCTTGCATCTGCAATCCCGAGCCTCCTGTAGATAATACGTGCCGTTATTGCGGCGTAGAGTTGATCGAAGGAAGTTGTTGTAACTCCTCTTGTCCTTACTACGGTGAATGCCCTGACTGCGCAACTATGAAGGTAGACGGTGAATGTCCAAATCCCGATTGCCCCGGAAAAATCGAGATTTGTGAAGAATGCGGCTTTGAACTTTCCGCCGGAGATTGTTTAAACTCTGAGTGTGTTAATTATTTTTACCGCCGGGATTGTGATTGCGGCGAATGGTGGGATAGTAGTGTATGGGAGTGGTGCCAGAATCCTGAGTGCCCCTATGTTTGTAGCATCTGCGGCAGTGATCGTACAGACGGCGTATGCACGAATCCGGATTGTACTTCTAAGGTGCCCGACGAACCGGAAATTATTTTCACAACCACGTTGAGCGAGGATGGCATTATAACGATTATCATTCAAGAAGGCGAATATGCGGAATCGGGTTATCGTTTGTACGATGAAGCAGGCAACGTTTTGGGTACCGTGGGAGCCGAAACTACTTTGACGTGGGATATTTCTTCGTATCTTACTGCCGGGCAAAAATACTATGTTGACGGTAGATTGTGGACAAAAGTCGATATGAAAGAAATTACCGTGAGGTCTGAAGTCATTACTTATTCCGGCCCCGGTACGCTTTGCGAGACTTGCAAGATCGGATATGTTAAGGGCTCTGGAAACTGTACGTATTCTTACTGTTCGACGCATTACGATCATTGCACCGTTACTCTTGGCGCGGATAAAGTTGCGTTTGTCTCTCCTGAAGCTGCTAGTGAATACAACTTTACTCTTTATCGTTTTGATGGTCAGGAATATGCTGAAGTAGCTTACTATGGTGCGTTGGGATCGTCTTGTGATTTTTCTTCGAATATTACTGAAGGAATATATTACGTGACGTGCACGTTGTGCGTTTATGATGATATGTTTGAGTTGCACGATGTTATAACTTTGGTAAGCGAAAACGTTACTTTTGAAAGCGGAATGCTACTCTGCTCGGTTTGCAATGAAGGATATAAGGATGTTGCCACCGGCCTTTGCAGTAACGAAAATTGCCCTTCGCATAATTCTGATGTTACTTATAAGGTTACATTTAGTAGCGCGGGAATTGCCGAGTGTGAAGGAGCGAGTGACGCTACGTGGATGCTATATGATGCCGATACAGAAGAGACGGTTCATACCGTATACGCCACCGGCACTCCCGTTGATTTTTCATTGTATATGGAGGATGGTAAATCGTATTACGTGAGTGTGCATGATATTACGGATGATGACACGTTCGGCACGTATTACAGCGATACAGTCAGGTTTTCTGATGGTGGATCTACCAAATTGACTTGTCGAGTGTGTAACGTGGGCTATATCGCTGAGGGTGGCACTTGCAGTAATGCGAATTGCATTACAAATAATCCCGATTCTTATTACGTTACTTTGGGCACTACGGGTGCCGCGGCTTGTGCCAAAGTCAACGATGCCACGTGGACGTTGTATAACGCCGATACCGACGAGGTAGTTGATACCATAAATGCTGCCGGTACTCCTGTCGATTTTTCATCGTATATGGAGGATGGCAAGTCATATTACGTGATCGTTTCCAGTATCTCCGGAGATGACACAAACGGTACGTATCGTAGTAATACAATTACGTTTTCCAAGAATGAGGATGATGGCTTTACAAAATTGATTTGTACTGCTTGCAACGTGGGATATATTACCGAAGGTGGAGCTTGTAGTAACGTAAACTGCAGTGTGAACAATTCTGATACTTATACCGTTATATTAGGGGCTACGGGTGCTGCGGCGTGTGCGAAAGTCAGCGATGCCACGTGGACGTTGTATGATGCCGATACCAATGCGGAGGTTTGCACCATAAGTGCAACCGCTTCCCCCGTTGATTTTTCGTCGCATATGGAGGATGGCAAGTCATATTACGTGATCGTTTCCAGTATCTCCGGAGATGACACAAACGGTACATACCGTAGTGGCACGATCACATTTTCCAATAATGATGACAGTGGATCCGTAAAATTGACTTGTGATGCTTGTAACGTGGGGTATATCACCGAGGGAGGTACTTGTAGTAATACAAGCTGTATTACGAATAACCCCAATTCTTATTACGTTACTTTGGGTACTACGGGTGCCGTAGCGTGTGCCAAGGTCAGCGACGCCACGTGGACGTTGTATGACGCCGATACCGGCGAGGAGGTCCATACCATAAGTGCTACCAGTTCTCCCGTTGATTTTTCGTCGCATATGGAAAGTGGAAAATCGTACTATGTGATCGTCGAAGGTATTTCGGGAGATAGTACGCATGGCACGTACCGTAGTAATACGATCACGTTTTCCAATGATGACGATAATGATGATGACCTTTCGGGCACGCTTTGCCCGTATTGTAAACAGAGTTATATATTAGAGGGCACGGGAAAATGCAGCACCGAGGGTTGCGAAAATTATCACGGTTAAATTTGGAGGTAAAAAATGAAGAATAAAGTAATGATGGTCGTTGCGGTTGTTCTGCTGCTCGCGCTTGGCGTTTCGCTGATTGCCTTCTCCGGTAAAATGGCTGATCAGATAGGAAATGCTATTTCCGGCAACACAGATGTCGGCGGCAAAAAGGAAACTGAAAATTCCGTTTCTAAAGACGATCAAAACGAAAGTACAGATCAGTCGAATAAGTATTTGTTCTCTGTTGTTTTGACAGAATACGCTCAAGCTATTTTCCAAAGCCAAGATAGCGATGAAGCTTTTCAAACTAAGGTAATGTTGTACCGCGAAGATGGTGAATTCGTTACTGAGCTTGTGAGTGCTGAGGGTGCTCCTGTTTGGTCTTGGAATCTTTCAGGTTATGTGGAATTGTACTATTCCTATTACGTTGTCGGGATTGTTTATGCTCACGATCACGATGTTACGGAGGATCGTAGCGATATCGTTGTAATATCAAGGACTCCTTGTGAACTTTGTGGTAGCATGAAGAGTGAAGTTACCTTATTTTGCACGAACCCCGATTGTGAGAATTATGGATAAGGAGAAAAGAAAATGAAATTTCGTAGAATAATGTGCATTATTTTGAGCGCAGTTACGTTGTTTGCTTGCTTTACGTTTACCGCTTTAGCGGCAGAAGAAAGCGATCCTGACGTTATGAAAGAGCTGTCTGGCTTGAAGATTAACGGCGAAGCGTTTTCTACAGACAAGCACCTTCCCGAAGTTGTGGACGAGGATGGCAAGCCCGGTCTTGGAATTATTACGGTGAAGGAAACCGGTTACGGGGATGGTGAAAAATTTAATTTATACATCTACATTTACAATCCCAGCGGGCAAGTTTTGAATGACGGCAATTATAACCGAGTGCAAATTGGTATCAATGATGACTGTGAGTTGTATGAGTTTTTCGGCATTGAAATTATGTCACGTTCGCAAGATCAAAAGTTTTTGAAGGTGCGAATCATAGATTCTTCCATTTATGGCGATAAGCTTCGTGCCTTTACTAAACAAGAGAATGAGAATTCTCGTGTCTACAATATTGTTTCGTTGCTTTTTGAAAAGGATGGCAAAAAACTGGTGTGGGGCGTAAGCCAAGCATTTACCTTCTCGGGCACCGGAGATAATATTACGTGTCAAGCGCAAAAAATTGGTTCCTTGGAGGTGGAGCTTCACGATACCAACTGGATTTCGCCAAACGCGGGTCTGAAAGCAGATAATATAACAGAAGCAAGCGTTTATGATCACTATGAGCTTCATACGGTGTATTTTAGAGTGCCGAAAGAGTATTGGGAAAAGTACGGTACATTGTTTTCCATTGCCGCCACCTATGACGCTGTTCATCTGACGCCGATCATTGTTACACGTGCGGGCGACAGGGATTTTGCTGATTCTGAAGGACAGGTAACTAAAGAAGCAATATTAAAAGGCACCGTAATTCCGGAAGATGGTGATTTGGAAATTTACGATCTTTTTTGGGAAAACAAATTGCCGAAAAATGCGAACGAATTTGATCGTAATATATATACCGACAGCGGATATTTGAAATCTCAAGCCCCACTTTTTAGACTTAGCGGTTCTGCAACTCTGCCTTTTCCGGATGAAGTTACTTATCATGATTCCTTAGCGTATTATTTTGCGACCTTGGATCGTGAATTCGATTATTCGGACGGATCAAGTGTTGCTAAAGCCGCTGTTTCCTCCGAAGCGTTGGAAGCATATTTTTACGAAAGATATAGAAATCCGGCTTATGATAATAACAAATTATACTCTTTCTGGGATAAAAAGCAGGATTTGAGTCTGGATGGCACAATGTTTGAAGCAAGTGGGCTTTATACAATGTCAAGCTATAACGAAATTCTCAATACGAAAAGTAAATGGACACAGTGGTGGACACGAAACGTTCTGACGGAAGATAGTAGTCTTTTGTATGATGAATTTGCGAACAAAGCAGAACATATCAAGCTCTTGGTAAATCCCGCTGAGTATTCTACCATAACCGATCCCGAAAAGGTTTCAAATGAGCTGCTTATCAGCGAAGCGGATATGGTTGAATTTGCCGAAGAGTGTCAAAAAGCAGCATCGAAAGGCGAATATATAGTTCTTCTTCGCGTGGGGTTCAATGACTATCGTTGCAGCCCGGTTCGTGATTCTTGGGAGGCAGCTTTGGAATGGGGGCCTATCGTCGCTGTTGCAGTAGACAAATGGGTTTACTTAAATATCAGCGTCGCCCAGCTCGTGTTCAAGAAAGACGAAGCAACGCACGTTGTGCCTGTTGTAAGTAACGTTATCGATTCTTTTGGCGACACAACGGTTTTTGGAGATCCTTCCCAAACTCCGGGTGATTTTGTTGATCCTTCCAATATCATCGAAATTTTGAAGCTGATCATTGCCATCATCGGTATTGCCATTCTTGTATTTGCAATTCTGAAAGTAGTGGATCTCTTCAAATCCAACAAAGTGAAGGTTAAAGTTCAGTACCCGGAGAATCGTAACAAACGGGAATAAGCCCGAAATATAAAAATGCCGCAGCGGGGGTGCAGTCGCGCCCCTGCTCCGGCACTCTGATAAGAAAAATGAAGTCGCATAGACAGGAGAAAAATAATGAGTATACGTAAGCGTTTGCTTTATATCTTTGTCACGTTGTTTTTGTGCTTGCTCTTCGGGTATATGGTGTTCACCGGAGGCAACGTATGATCAAGAAGCTTAGGTCGGTTGATTACCGGCATTATATTTGCATCCTGATCACCGTTGTCAGCATTGGATTTTTCGCACTCTTCCCAAATAGCATCCCACGTATCGCGGAAAGCATCCGCGATCTGATCTTTTCTTTGATCTATTATTTTGCAGAGCTGATCTTGGAGGAAAACCCGATTTCGGCCACGGTAACGCAAATGCCGTCCTGGGAGTTCGCACCCTCCCGTTGGGAGGCACTCCGGATCTTCCCCTGGACGTGGGAGGAGTTCAAAGCCCTCTGGCCGCAGTACTGGGACGTGTTCTTCTCGTGGGATAACTTCATGTGGTATTGCTATGAGGTGTTTGATCTTCTGAATCGTATCTCTCGGTTTATTCTGATACTGTTGCCGTCCTTTTTGGTCGTGTGGCTGCTGATCTCGCGTTACGTGGAGAAAAGCAACAACGATTATAACGAGGATTCAAAACAATGGAAAATCTGCAAGCGCTTCGCATTCAACGTTCTGTACCCGGTCAATAAATGGGTGCAAGCTTTTGGAGAGTTTTTGCAAGAGTACCCGATATATAAACGTCTGTGGTTTTGGACGTGGGTGCTGCACTTCAATCTGATTGCAATTGTAATAGAGTTTATCGCGTTTTATCTTTATTTCGTCATTGCGTGGGATTTTACAAGCATCTACGGACAGCTTCAAAAGCTTCTCATAGACCTTGCTCCCTGCGTGCGCTTTATTCCTGATCTGATCTGGCTTGTGATCGGGTTCCTTGCTCTGAATTGGTTCTGCCGTCGCCAAGCATTTCAGCGTTTGCGGCATTGCGAAGCTAAGAACCGGGGCTTCATTAACGAGCGCGGTGTGGTTACAACGATCTACGGCGAAATGGGCACCGGCAAGACCGCCCTCGTCACGTCGATAGGCTTGTCCGCGGAGGTGGAGTTCCGCGATATGGCGTTTGAGATCCTCTTGGAAAATGACGTGATGTTTCCAAACTTTCCGTGGTGCAATCTGCGAGAGGAGATCAAATGCAAAATAGAGCGGCACGAGCTTGTGGACGTGCCTTCTGTGCGACGTTGGGTGGGCGGCTGCCGAGAGGTCTTCGACGAGATCCTTGCAGACCCTATCCAAGGCAAACGGTGGGTGCGACGGTGGCGAAAGAAAAAGCGCCGCGATTATACCTTTGGTTATGACTATGAGCATTTTGCCCTTACTTATAACGATGAGCTGAAGATCTCCAAGCTCTATTCCGCGATTGAGGATTATGCTTGCGCGTATCTGATCTATACCATTGAAACGTCGCTGATCATCAGTAACTATTCCGTTCGTGTGGATGCGATCAAGGAGGATCTTGGCAATTTCCCGTTGTGGGATGCAGACTTTTTCAAGCGCGATCCTCGGCTGATGGATGCTTATTCCCGGCATAGTCATATCATAGATTTTGATATGCTCCGCTTGGGTAAGCGTATGATCGAGGAGAACCCGAACCGCAATGCCTTTGGCTATGGCGTGTACTTGGTGTCCGAGATCGACAAAGAGCGCAAAAACATGCTGGAGCTGAAGGAAACCAAGCTCACCGCCGAAGAGTGCAACCAGCGCAACGATTTGTTCAATGCATGCTTGAAAATGAGCCGCCACGCGTGCGTGATCGCAAATCGTGTTTTCTTGAAAATCGTTTGCGATCTCCAACGTCCTGAGGATTGGGGCGCGGGTGGCCGCGAGGTCGGTGAGGTGGTTTACATAGCGGATCGCGGAGAAAAAGCACCCTTGCTCCCCTTTTATTCACCTTTTTGGATTTGTGAGTGGCTTTATAATTTCGTGAAAAGTAAATGGGATGGATTTTACAGTAAATACATCTACGTGCGATCTGATAACACGATGCTGGTCCAGCTCTGTAAGGGCGCGATCTCCCGGCTGGATAACCATTACCGCAAAGTAAATAACCTTTTCGGCTGTCAGACACTTCACCTTGAAGTGGAAAGCGGCAGAATGAACGGCGAGCCGAAGCAATGTAAGTATTATCGCTTGCCGAAAAAGGATTTCGCCAAGCGGTATTCCACCAACTGCCTTTCCGCGATCTTTGAAGGAGATAGCGTGAATACCGTCAGCATCGCAGATTTCTGCGAGTATGCCGGGATTATGGCTACCACCGAAGAGCTGGCTATGCAGCATAGCTTTTTCCAAGAGGATCTTGCCAAGGCAAAGCTGCAAGGGCAAAGCGCACCCTTGCCGGAGCAGGAATATGAGCAGATCACCGACGTGCTGGACTGCTCTTTGCTCAACGTCTATGCGCTGATGTTCGGTAAAAACGAAAAAACATCGGCAGAAGCCGATGAAAAATAAGGAGGATAAAATTATGGCATTCAAAACCAAAAAGGAAAAGTACGCCTACGTAAAGGGCATCAAGAAGGGTATGCGCGGCGGCAGGCCGTACGGCAAAAAGAAGAAGCCGCGTGAGCGCTCCAGCAAAACAAAGCCCGGCAATCCGTTTGGAATGACCTATTACCAGATGCTCCGCGAGGGTGAAGCTCAAAAGCGTTCTTTGATGGGTGATGATTTTGAACGCGACAGCCGAGGACGTATCAAAGATCACTATACGGTCGATGGCTTCTTCGAGCCGAATTGAGGTGAGTTATGGCAAAAAGTAATGTTGGAAAAGTTTATCGCGGTGAAACAAAGTACATAGATTGCGAAACAAAGAAGCAACGTAATTACGTTGTTGTTCGCGATAATGGTAAAGCCGTTTCTGTGGCAAAACTAATGTCTATTAAAAAGGAGAATGATCCTGCGTTGATGGAGATAGATTACAAGAAGTACGGCTTGGAAAAGCGTACAGGAGTGGATTACCAGCGTTTTGGA
The DNA here is from genome assembly GCA_015064415.1 of Oscillospiraceae bacterium. Lineage (GTDB taxonomy): Bacteria > Bacillota > Clostridia > Oscillospirales > CAG-272 > Firm-07. The sequence continues at coordinate 8,288 of SVSG01000031.1, forward strand.
AAAAATAGAATGGATGGTTTTCCGTTGAAGTTATCAAATAAGAAAATCTTTCCAGAGCAGCGGGAACGTTTCAAGCTTTCTAGTCACGATACACACAGAGCCGTGATACATACGCAGCCAAGAAAAAAGAAAAAGCCGAGGTGAAAACCTCGGCGCGGGGAAATATTTCTCCGCAGGTGCGGGTCGGTCAAGCCGACATAAACAACCGTTTGGTTGAGTTCGCACTAATAGTATACCCGACTTTCGGGTATTTGTCAACCCCCTAAATTTTAAAAAATAGCTGTGTGAGCTTAAAACACAGAAAGGATAAAACATATGGCAAGAATGTCTAAACTTCAGAGAAGTCAGAGAGCACACACGCGCTTGATGCGCATGGCCTCCAAAAACGTTGGCTTGGTGAGCGGTGCTTCCAAGAAATTCAACTATCATTCTCGTGTGTTGAGTGCTCAGGAAAAACGAGGAGAAGTTCTTACGAAAACAGAAAAGCGTTCTATCTGGAAAAACACTCTTTCGTATTGAGGTGAGCTATAAGCCCACAAGATGAATAAAAGAGCTCGCCCATTTGGGCGAGCTTCTTTAGTTGAGTTTAAGTGTTCTTTTGATAAAGTCTTTGAAGTCTTGTAGGTTTTCGGGTGAAGTGAATATAACTTTTTTGCCTTGTTCGTCATATATTTTTTGCTTATATTGAGTTATTGAGTCATGCTTCTTGCTTGTAAAACCAATGTGTTCTATGTACAAATTGTATTTGGGTAAGAAAAAGTCTGGCGATATAGATTTAGCGTTTTCTTCTTCTGTGTAATAGTATACTTTTTCTTCGTATACGTATTTGATATCCAAGCTCCAGAGCGTGTTTGCAATACTTTGTTCTTGCAAGCTGCGCACATATCTACCATCTTCGCATTTGTACTTAAGATTGCCATAATCGTCTAAGATCATTTCAAATTTGAGATTTTTCAATCTGATATCAACAGATCTATTTTTGTATTCGTGGTAACACGAAACACAAAAATGCTTCCCGTTGGACGGCTCGCCGCAGATAATGCACGTCAGATCAGACGTCGCGGCAACCGGCTCGGCTTTGGGTTCCGGCTTGGGTTCTCCCTTGACGGTATATTTCCCGTCGGCGCTAAGGATCAGATCACCGGCTTTGAGCATATCGGCGTGCTTGCCGCAAAGACGGTCCTTGCGTGCGTTTCCCATATAAACGCGTGTCGGTTCCCCACAGATGGGGCAAACAAGTTTTTCAGCCATAATTCCACCTCCAAGTGATAAAAAGATTTTACTGGAAATGAGGCGCACCGTCAAGGGGAATTTTGTCGAGGAAAATAAAAAAGTGTGCCCCTCAATGAGAGGCACACGAAAAAGCGTTCCCTCATTGTTGTCACACAATTTCAGATCCGCAAGGATGCAGAAAAGAGAGGAACACTTTTTGCCAAAGTAGTTTCCCCTACGGATCTTATGAAATTGTGTGACAATTAAAGGATATCACAAAAGGGGAATTTTGTCAAGATGTGGGGAAATGTGTCGAACAGTAATTATCCATTCCTCTTTTCCGGATAAAAATCACAATTCGCCTTAATACCCTTGCACATGCAAGGCGGGGTATATTTAAAAGCAAAGCAGCGGTCGACTGTCCGTTCTACAACGTGCCGCATCCCTTGCGGCGTGGTGCGTTGATAAACGATCTTTTGACGGCGGAAATGCTCGCACTTGTTCGCTTGTTTGTATTCCTCGATCAGATCGTAGCTGCGGTTTTCCTCACGTGCCTTTTTAAGTGCCTCGTGCGGTGTGTTTGCCTTAATAAGCATAATCGGTGCCGAGAGATCAGAGGTCCAGACCTTGTACCATTTCATAGCAGCTCCCCCATTTCTTTTTTAAATTTGGTTTCTCGTTGCAGTAGGGTGTTCACTTGCTCCTTCATAGATACGTAATCTTGCCCGATAGCGGCGATCAGAAGCATTGCGGTGTTGCTTTCAAGGCAATGCCGGAAAGCATACTCGCAAAGCTTCTCCAGCTCAGGGTTCGGGTTCTCTGCTACGTGATTGAGCAGATAGATCCCGGAAAGAATTGCTTGTAGTTCCTTGGCGTTTTTCATACGTCCTCCTTCTTCGTAGATATTTCTTTGATAGGGATCCCGGCGATTTCGCGTTCCGCCTGCTGGCGCGTGTAACCGAGCTCGTTAATCAGATATTCAATAATAGCTTCGTAGGTCATAGGTTCTCCTTTCTTGGGTTGGGTAGGGTGGGAATGTTCGGGTGCGAAGCACCCTCCGGCGGTAGTGGATGGGAGCAGGGCTCCCGGAGGAGGGGCCGAAGCCCCTCCGGGTCATAATGGTTTTACTGCAATGAGTATGTTATTTTCATAATGTTCGGTGGTGCTGTTATGGTAATTGTATTTTACGATGCTGTCTTTGACGCCGGCGTTTTCGGAATGCCAACGCTCTTTGAAGCGTTTTGAAAATCGCACTTCTTCGATGCAAGAGGTTTGACAGGTGGGGCACTCCCAATAGTTGTCGTATTTGCCTTTGAAGTCAAAATCGCGATCGTCAAGATACATTGTCGCGCCACATTCTTTGCAGATCATATTGTTCCCTCCTTTCGTTGTTTCGGTGCAAGGTAGTGGCTTGCATAAACTGTGTTATTTTCGTACGTTAAGACAAGTACGTTTTCGCCGCGTTTATGCAAGTTCTTGATGGCGGCATTTCGTTGAATGATGGAAGGTGTTGCGGCGATTAGTTTGTATTCTTTTGGAGCGTTGCCTTTGCCGTGATAAATCGAATAAGATGCCATATTATAGCTCCTTTCTTTGTAGGGGCGGTCAAGCCGCCCCTTCTTCTGTTGTGGTTTCTTCCTTGCCGTGGAGGATGTACTGCACAGCTTTTTCTGCCTTGCCGGATGCCACCACGATCATCTTGGTGTCATTCTTCAGCGCCTTGATCCAAGATTGCACGTAAGCGGCAGAGTTGGTGAACGTTGCCGGAGTTTCGATGCCAAGTAAATTGAGCATCCCTGCCGCGCTGATCTCTGCAACAAGCTCCTCTTTGCTGTACCCGGCAGAGCCGAAGCGGTCACCGGTCAGACGATCCAGGCGGTGCTTTGCTCCGGTGCTGTGCGCGATCTCGTGAAAAGCGGTAGAGTAAAATTCGCCGGATTTCTCGCCAAACTGGAAACGTTGCGGAAGTTGGATGCAATCGAAAGCCGGGGAATAATATGCGCGATCGCCGCCGTAACCGATCTTGATTTGCTCGCGCTCTGAGTAGTGAGTGATCAGAGCTTCGGCTTCTTTCACCGGGTCGAATACCACCGGCTCGGGCTCCGGCTTGCCTTCCGGCTCGGTGATCTGATCGAGCGTTAAGGGCTTGACGCCTTCCACGTCCTCGATGTGGAACACCTGATAATAGCGCAGGTGCGGCACCTTTTTGATCTTCAGCTTTTTTTCGCCGTTCTCGTCCTCCTCCTCGATCTTAATGTCGACCCATTTCCAGAACACCACCATTTCAGATTTGGCGCCTTTGCGGATCTTGCCGCCAAGCCCCGTCCATTGCTTGAAGCTTGCATATTCTCCCACACGGGAAAGCAGCATCTGATTGAGTGCGCTGTATGCCGTCTTGGTGATGCGATTGAAAGCGACCTTTCTCAGGTCTACCGGGGCTTTGATGAAAGATGTGCAGACGGTTTTCCAGGGCTTGTGCCACGGAATTACGCCCTCTTCCAGTTGCTTGATAATGCGATTTGTGACCTCTGCGTAAATGTCAAATTTCGTGCTCATTTTGTGTACCTCCTACAAATTTTGGATTGATTAGTCATTTTTGAAATTTGTGCATCCCTCTGAAATTGCCCTGAAGGGCTTGCCAGGGGGCTTGCATTGTGGTATAATGAGCACCAAGGGAGTTGGTGTCTCCCTTGATGCCCGGGCTATTTACTTAGCCCCGGTGCGCTTTGTGCCTTGCATTGCTTGGCACTTAGCAATTCTGCGAAGAAGTGTTTGTGTAACTTCGCGTTCTTGGTGATCTCTCGGTATGTAGAACTCCAAGATTCGCTTGATTACCAGCACTTCTTTTTTATTCAGGAATAGCCGCATTTCCGTGCACCTCCTTTCGCGCCTTTCGCCGTGGGGCGAAATCCTGATTTATGATCTTTGGGGTTGTACCTTTTCCCCCGCATCCTTTCGCTCGCGAGGGAGATTGGTGCTTGCCCCAAATTCATTCATGACCTCCGTGGCGTCCTATCCCCGACATTTGTAAAGCACCGGCATCACACGTTGTCAAGCAACGCGGCGCGTGGTGGAGATTTTTTTAGTGTGCGGCCTAAAAAAATACGACCATAGGTAAAAATTACGCACCTCGCAGAGGGGTGGGATTTTTGCCGTAATTGCTTGACAAAAGTGGGGTGACTGTGCTATCCTCCGTCGCGGGATAGGTTGAACGCACGGTGGCGTGAATGAAGCAAGCGCAAATCGTAGGAGCATAAGAGCGAAAGCCGCATCCCGTTGCCCGCAGGCAACGAAAAACCTTCCAAGCATAAACAACTATTAAATAAATCTTCAGATCAGATCTTCCTATCCGGCTATAATGCCGAAAAGAAGCAGTACCTGCGGTCGAGAGAGGAGAAAGAAAAAACGCACAAGAGCGGTTTAGCGTGTGCGTTTTTTCTTCCCCTCACCGACCTTATCGCGTTTTCAAATTGCCGCATAGGCATCGATGTCATTTAGACAATGAAAGGAGTGTATCCGTAATGCCAAAAACCAACAAACCGTACCGAACATTCGATCGCGCCCTGCGGTATAAGCTTGAAGCACTTTATAACGCAGGCACACCCGTTAAGATCATTGCCGAGCAGATTGGATTCACCTTTCAGAGTGTGTACCGTGAGCTGAAACGTGGTTACTATATGCACCGCAATACCGATTGGACGGAAACGAGAAGATATAGTGCAGATAAAGCACAGTATGCAGCTGATCTGAATGCTACTGCTAAGGGTGCTCCCTTGAAGATCGGCAAGGATCTGGTGTTTGCTCAATTTGTTGAAGATATGATCCTGAAGGGCTATTCCCCCGCTGCGATCCTTGATTATATCGAAGAACATAATTTGAAATTCCAAACAAAGGTGTGCCGTGTGACCCTCTATTCATATATTGATAAAGGACTTTTTTTGCGTATCAGCAATAAAAATCTTCTGCGCAAGGGCAAACGCAAACATCGGCATAAGAAGGTCAAAGCGGTCAAGCAGCTTCCTAAAATTGAGCATAGTATAGAAAAACGCCCGTCAGAGGTTGTAAAGCGATCCTCTTTCGGGCATTGGGAGCTTGATACAGTTGTGGGGACACAGAAAAAGGGTGAAACGCTCCTTTGCATGACGGAACGTCTCACCCGTATGGAAATCATATTTAAGGCAAGGGATAAGTCTGCCGCAAGTACGGTTACAATGCTTAACCGTCTGGAAAGAAAGGTTGGTAGTCGCAACTTCCGGCAGATATTTAAAACGATTACGTGCGATAATGGAACCGAGTTTTCAAATACGATAGGAATGGAGTATTCGCCGTACACCGGCAAGAAAAGAACAGCCGTATATTATTGCCATCCCTATTGTTCCTCGGAACGTGGCAGTAATGAAAATCAAAACGGCTTCATTCGCCGTTTTGTGCCGAAGGGCACCGCCATCAAACGTTTTTCGCCGCAAGAGATTCGGGAAATACAAGACTTTATCAACAACTATCCCCGCCGCATTTTCAACGGTGAAAACAGCCAAAAGCGCTTCCAGATCGAGCTTCAAAAGTTAAATATAAAATTTTTTTGACAAAAATTCACTCAACCTATTGACATTCGCGAAAAAAGTTCTCTTTTCTAAAAAAAGCTTCTTCACGTGCCATTTGACGGCACGTGAAGAAGCGAAATTTATAAAAGATCAAACGGCGGGAACGCCTGCGGCGATCAGCTGCTCGCACAGCTGCACGTAGTACGCGTAGGCCTCCTCAAAGTCGGCGAAGCTTGCCTTATCCTCTTCGCTGACAAGCAGTGCGTAAGCGTCCTTCAGCTCCTGCAGGCCCATCGCCACGGTGTCCAGCGTTTCCTGCGTCAGGACCACGCGATAAATCAGCGCGTAGTTCTCTAGCTGTTGCAGAAGAACGGCGGCGTTGTGCGCCTTTTCCGTCATGTTCAGCTCCTCAAAGAAGGCATCCAACGCGGAATAGTAAAGACCGTACTCAGCATCCATCCACACGGCGAAGACCATCTGCTCCTCTGCGCTCATTTCACGGAACATCTTCATGACGGCAAACATGCGTGCCTTGTCGAAGTCGATGGTCTCGGGATCCTCGTCGCGGTACATGTACGTCCAGATCACATCATAGGCGGCGTCAAGGAAGGCGGGAAGCTTGGATTCCACGTAATAATCGTAAATGCCGCTACCCTGGTTCAAGGTCAGAAGGCAGTTGATGTAGATGGCGCGCAAGCTGGTCATGATATGGTCGAAGGAAACGAAGGGCGTGGTGAACTCTTCACCCTCCTCGGCATCCAGATCCAACAGCTGATACAGCTCCTCGTAATAGTAGATCTGCTGAATGGCAAGAGGCGCGTTCGTTTGGATATTCTCCGCGATGGTCAGCGCACGCTCGTAGGCGCTCAGCATCATGCTGTACATGGGCATCTGCCCCTCGATGATCAGATGATAGGAAAGCTCGGCGTTGACCAGCGCCTCGGCCAGCTCCTCAAACTCATCCTGCCACTCGCCAAGCGAGGGCTCCTCGGCATCGTCGTCGTATCTTTGGCGGATGGCGTCATACTTTGCGTACAGATCGCTGAAATAGGCATCGAACACGTCTCTGTCCGTGCCCTCCAGATTCTTTACCGCAGTACCCACGGCGTCCAGCTTGGCAAGGAAGGTCGTCTTCCAGTCCTCGATGGAGAAGCGCTTGGCGTACACCTCCACGGCGATCATCAGATCACGGTAAACGGAAGCGGCACTCTCGCTGAGCTTGCCCTCAAAGTGCTCGTTCAGGATAAGCACGAACAGGCACGCAAGCGCCTCGGCATCCTCGTTTGTCTCGAACATGAGCGGGGGCTCGTCCATGATGTAGAACACGTTGATGGTGTTCAGGAAATTCAACTGCTGTGCAGGGGAAAGTGCGACGAACAGCGCGAACATGGTGTCCACGTCGGCCATGAACTGTGCGGAGCCCTCAAACTCGGGGTCCTGCAGAGATTTCATCACCAGCTCGATATACAGGTCAAGCAAGGTGTGATAGCTCTCAATACCCAACATCGTGCCGCAGAACTGATAGTAGCCGCCCTCCATCGTGCAAAGATATGCCAGCAGATCGTCGATGTAGAAGGGGGTGCTCTCATCCATGTCCATGATGGCGTTCACGGGCAAATTGTTGTAGATATCCTTGACCATACCGTCGGGGCCGTTCTTGATCTTCTCGGCCGCGTCAAGCGCGGCGTAGTAATGATAGAACAGCATCGTGGCATCGTTTTGCGCGTACTGAGAGATCTTGGTAAGCTGATCGATCATGCCATAGGCATGCGCCAGCACAAGGCGAAGCTCGCCGGGCAGACCAAGGGGCGCCAGCTGACGCAGCGTGGTGAAATCACCCTCGTCGTAATAGTAAGTGTAAAGGATGTCGAAAAGGTCATTCTCCTCGCGCCATGTCGACACAAGGGTATACAGCTCGGAAAGCAGAGAGTTATCATACTCCGTGCTTACCAGCGTACTATACAGCGCATGGATGTGATTCTCGTAGGTCTTGGTACCCACCTCCCGCCAGTCCGCGCCGATCAGAGCCGACTTTTCGCCAACGTTCAGAACGTGCTCCAGCACCTCCAGCACCAACTCGCAGGTCTCAACGTCGATCATGCCGTAATCACCGAACAGCACGTCCTCGGTAACACTTTCCTTGGCAAAGGCCTCGATCATCTGCAGCAGCAAGGGGCTGATGGCATACACGTCGTTTTCCTCGTCGCGCAGCATCTCCACCGCATCCTTCACGCCCTGATAAGACTCGCAGGTGAAATACACCTCGCCGCCCACGATCGTGAAGGCACCTTCCATAGCGGTAAATTCATCCTCCATCGAGTCCATGCCGTACATCAGCGCGGTGCGCGCCACGTTCAAGTACTCGTCCTTGGAAATATAGCTCTGTTCGGCAAAGGAAAGATCCATATAGATCTCCATCAGCGAAAGCGCCAGGTCACCAAGGGAGGCGTAATCGGGATATTCCGTGCCGCTCCAGTCCATATCGCGGAAAGCGACACACTCCTCTTTGAACAGCGACACGCCGGTGTAGATCAGCTTGACGTCATACTGATAGGTCTTGCCACCGAAGGCAACGCTCAGCGTTTGCGTGAAGGGCGTGTTGTCCTTGTTCACGGCGGTGATGTCAAAGCCGCTTACCATATCTGCGGTCACGGGAATTTCCTTTTTCAAGGCGCCGTTGTTGCCCGTCAGCACAAGCACACCGCCCGTGACGTCCAATACGGCATCATGGCTGTTATAGCTCTGCTTTTTCGGTGCCGTCAGCGTGGCATTTTCCACGTTGTGCACCGTCACGGTAAAGCTGCAGGTGTAGGTGGCGTCGCCTGCCTTGTAGGAGGCGGTCACCGTCTTTTGCCCTGCCGTGGCGGTATCAAAGCCCGTAAGGGTCAGCTTGCTGTCGGAAAAGACCACCTTATAGTCGGTGCCATCGTTTCTGGTGATCTTCAGATAGCCCTTGGAAAGATCAAAGGCATCTCCCACCAGATAATCGCCCGTAAAGCCGGCGGCAACCATTCTTTCCACGACCTTTACCGTGATCGTGGTGGTTTTGCCCTTGTAGGTGATGGTCAGCGTCTGCTCACCCACCTTGCTTTCGTCAAAACCGCTTACGGTGATGCCCTCGGCGTTCAGGGGAAGCTCGCTTACCTTATCCCCTTCCTTGACGGTCAGCACGCCGTTGGAAAGGTCAAGCGGCTCGCCCGCAACGTACAGAAGCTGGGGCATACCGGATTCCTGCACGGAAATTTCGATCGCGGTGCTGCCGCCGTTTTCGGGATCGTTGCAGGCAACCGCCGCAACAAGCGATACGGTAAGGATCAACAGCAACAAAAGGATCCTGCTCAGTTTTTTCATCATAGATAGCGCTCCTATCTTTAAATTTACAAAGGACGTGACGGCTCAGCGTTCCGCCCAGATTGCATACAGCTTTCTGCCGTTCGGCGCGTCAAACACGGTCTGTGAGGTATACGCGGCCTCGGTAGCGGCAGAGTTGGTGTGCCAACCCACGAAGGTGTAGCCCTCGCGCACGGGCGCGGAAAGCTCGTTACTTTGGTTCTTGTTGGTAATGCTCTCTTCGCTCTTGGCAAAGGAGATCACGTAGTCCTTTTCCTCGGACAGCGTGCACCCCCAGACCACGGGACGGTAAGAGGAGTTCCAATGCGGATGCCAGCCCTCGCCTGCGGCAGTGCCCTCGGCGTACAGCGTCAGCTGTGCGCACCCGTAGAAGGCGTGCTTTTGCACCGCGGTAATATTGCTGTGCAGTACCACACCGGAAAGCGCGCGGCAGTTGCGGAAGGCCTGCATGCCCACGCTTTCAAGCGCGGGAGACAGCTTCAGCTCGGTCATCGCCTCACAACCCGTGAAGGCATAATTGCCGATCTCGCGCACGCCTGCGCCCATCGACACGCGGGTAAGCCCCACGCACTTATAGAAGGCGTAATCGCCCACGTAAGTAAGACTGTCGGGCAGGGTAAGCGCGGTAAGCGCCTCGCACTTGTAAAAGGCCTTCGAGCCAAGCTGTTGCAGTGCGGTGCCGAACGTGACTTCGGAGAGCAGGATGCATTTCTGGAATGCCTTTTCCCCCACGTGCGTCACGCCGTTGCCGATCACCAGCTTTTGCATGGAAACGAAGCCGTAGAAGGCGTAATCCCCGATCCTCTTCACACCGTCGCCGATGATCAGAATATCGATGCCGAAGGTCTGCGGCTCTTCGTTAAGGGTTTCGATCCGCTGACCGCAGCCGTAGAAGGCGTAATCCCCGATCGTTTCCACGTTCTGGGGGATGGTCAGCATATCGCCGTTGCCGGACATGTTATCGGTGCCCTCTGCCAGGAAGACCGAGCCGCACTTATAAAACGCGGAGCGTCCGATGCTTTTGAGCATGGGAGGCAGGGCAAACAGCTTCAGCGCATCGCAGTGGTAGAAGGTATAATCCTCAATGACCTCCAGCGTGTTGGGAAGCGTGACGGCGGTAAGCCCCGTACAGCTGTAAAACGCCGCACGGCCCACGTACTTCACACTGCCGGGCAGGTAGATCGAGGTAAGCGTACTGCATTTGTAGAAGGCGTAGTTGGCAAGGCCCACGGTGCCCTCCTTGACGTTGACGTCACCGCCAAACGTCTCCTCGTCAAAGTCTACCAGCCACTTGCCCGCATACACAAGGCCGTTCTTGGCGCCCTCGAATATGCCGGAGCCGCGGAAGGCCTGCGTGCCGATCACCTTCACGTAATCGGGGATCACGATCTCGGTAAGGGCGGTGCATTCGCGGAAGGCGTAATTGCCGATCTCGGCAAGAGAGCTGAATGCCAGCTCCTCCTTTTCAAAATCGTAAGAGCCGAGAATGACGTTGGTCAGATTGGTGCAGGCGGTAAAAGCCTGCTCGCCGATCTTCAAGACGCCGCTGCCGATCACCACGTTCACGACCTTTGCTTTCGCGAAGGCGGCGGTGCCGATCAGCTTCACGCTGTCGGGCAGGATCACGTCCGTGATCGTCTGATTGCCGTAAAGCGCATAGTTGGCAAGGCCCACGGTGTCCTCGCGCAGATTCAGCGCGGCGGCGGTGGCATCCTTCAAGCCAAGGAACCACTTGCCTACGTACACCTCGTTCTGCGGGGTGTTTTCCCAAAGGGCGGTGCCGCGGAAGGCGGCAAGGTCGATCGTCTCAACCCCCCCGCCAAGCGTCACGCTTGCCAGCGCCTTGCAGTTGTAGAAGGCACCCTCCATCAAGGTGGTCACGGAGTCGGGGATGGTCACGCTTTTCAGTGCATCCAGACCGGAAAAGGCGTAGGGCCCCACGGTAGTAAGCCCGCGACCAAGGTCAAGCTGCTCCAGCTTCACACAGATCGAGAAGGCGTACTCGCCCACCGACAAAAGACTGTCGGGAAGCGTCACGCGCGTCAGCTTTTTGCAATCGGTAAAGGCGTTGTCGCCGATGCGGAAAAGCTTCGCGCCAAAGGAAACGGCGGTCAGCTCGCCGCAATAGGCGAAGGCGCTGGCGGGGATCTCCGTCACGCCCTCGGGGATCGTCAGCTCGCCCGCAAGCAAGCGACAGCTGGCAAACGCGCTCTCGCCGATGCTCTCGAGCCCTGCGGGAAGCGTCATCGACACAAGATACGAGCAATTGGCAAAGGCAAACGCGTCAATGCGCTTGATATTGGCGCCAAAGGTCACGCTTGTCACGTCGCTCTTGTTGAAAAACGCCTTTTTGCCAATGGCCGTCACGGGCTTGCCGCGATACGTGTCGGGAATGACGATATCCCCCTTGGCGTTGCCCTTGCTTTTGATCTCGTAGGCGCTGCCGCCGTCGATCAGCTCAAATACAAAGCCGGGCTCCACCTCGCGCAAAAAGGAGATCTCCTGTGACCACTCGGAGTCAAGAACGGTCTCCTCCTTGCCCTTGGCTTTGATCTTGATCTTATAGCTGCCGGGCTCAAGAGAGGCAAGCGAGTAGGTATTTTTACTCGCCAGCACCTCCTTGGGCTCCTCTCCCTCGCGCTGAATGCTGATGATATACAGATTCACGTCCTGCACCGCGCCCCACTGCAAGCTCAGCGTGGCGGGATCCACGGCAAGCCTTTGCGGCGTCGGCTGCACGGGCGTATCATCGCACGCGCAAAGAAGCGCGAGGCAGCAAAGTATGATACTAAAAACTATGAGCAAACGAATTTTTTTCATCTGCTGCTCCTTTCAGGGTCTTGCTGACGCATCGGCTCACTCCTTGCGCGCCGCGTCCGCTTTTTTGCGTTTGTATTCTCTCACCAGCTCGTGCGGCCACTTGAACTTGAACTTGCGCACGGCAATATCCAGAAGCATCAGCACGATCACCAGAATGAGAAGCACGATACGAGGATCGACCTCCTCCTTCAAGGTCTTGGCAAAGTTCCAAAACACCTCGGCGGGGTCGGATATCACGATGCCCTTGCCGTCGGTGGCAAGCAGAGTCATCAGCTCTTCGCCGATCGGCGCGCGATCGGGGAAGGCGTTATACTCCTCGGAATAAGAGAATACCTGATAGGTCACCACCTCGGCGACCGTCTGACCGAGCTCGTCCTGCTCAAGAAGCTTGACCTCGTAAAGCCCGGGGGTCTTGATCACGAATACGTAGCGTTTGTTTTCCTCGGCAATACGCACGGGAACGCTCTCCCCCACCGTGAGCTTGAGTGCCTCGGCCACGGGGGTCACAAACAGCTGCAGCTTGTGATTTTCCGCCACGCCGTGCACGTTTACCTGCGTGGTGTAGTTATCCGTCTTGATGGCATACGCCAGGTTGTCCGCGCGCACGTCCTGCGCGGGGAACAGATTGTCCACGATGTTGCGCACGATGGTCACGCCCACCTCGCTTTCCACGAAGGAAGCGGACCACTCGCCATTCAGATCACACAGAAAGCTGCCCACGTTGCCCGCGCCGTATTTCCACTGCGCGTAGATCGGCACGTATTTGCCCATCAGGGGTACCACGGCGCCCTCTTTTTTCACGGTGCCGTAATAACCGGTCAGCATGGGGATATCCGTCTGATTGACGTTCTTCACCACGACGGTGAGATCCTTGATCCGGGGCTGAAACTCCTCACCGTAGGCGATCTCTGCGATGGCCTCCAGCGCAAGGTCCTGCTGCATCACGGCGGGGATGGTCTGCAGCTCGTTTTGCTGTACGTTATAGAACTTGCCGCCGCCCGCATTGGCGGTATCGGTCATCTTTTCACGAAGGCCGGAGTCGATGTCACCCACCGTCACGATGGACATGGTGATGCCGTCCTCCATATTGTCCTCGATATAAGGCAGATACGTCTCGTACGTGTCACCGGGGTTACCGTCCGTCACCATGATGATGTGGCGACGCTCGACGTTATTGATGACGGAGAGCGCGCGACCTGCCTTCTGGATGGCATCCGAGAAGATGGTACCGCCCTGCCCCGACTCATCGTAGCCGATGCCGCGGATCGCCTCCAGGATCACCTCACGCTGGGATACGGGCAGCACCTCCAGCGCCTCACCCGAGCGGGTGGCGAAGGACATGACGCCGCAGAAATCGCGGTCGCTCAGCGTATCCAGACACGCCTCGGCGCCCTCTACGGCGGCGGCCAGCTTGCCCATGCTCATCGAGGCGGAGGTGTCGATCACCAGCATCACCGCAATGGGGGGCGTGTAATCCACCGCATTGATGGGCAACATCTGCTTATAATAGGTAGAATTGGCCAGATCCGCACGATTGTACGCATGCGGGATCAGCTTGCCGTCCACGATCTCGTTGCGGCCACCCACGGTGAAAAGACCGCCGCCAAGATCGTATACGTATTGGTTCAGAAGTCCCTCAAAACCCGCGGGCATATCCGCAAAGGCGATATTGCAAAGGATGACCTGCTCGTACTCTGCAAGCTCGCGCAGATCCTTCGGGATCTCGGCAAGGTCCTCCTCAATGCTGTACGCCACGACCTTGTAGGTGTCCTGCAGCATTTTTTGCAGCTTTTCCGACTCCTTTTCATAGCGCTCGATCAGCAATATATTCTCAAAGACCTGCAAATTGACGTAGGTGCGGTAGGAGTTGTTCTGCGCGAGGTGATCGCCCGAGCTTGCCACGATCTCGTAGCGGAGCTCGTGCATGCCGCGCGTTTCCAGCGTCAGATCGACGGAAACGCTCTGTTTTTCCTTGTTCACGGGCACGGCCGCGCTGCCAAGCAGCACGTCGTTATCGTAAAGGTTGAGCTGAACCGTCTGCCCCTCAGAGGTGAAGTTGCCGTGCAGCAAAAGCTCGGTGGCAAAGGGCTCACCGGGGCGGATCTGCTGCTCGGGGATCTCGATTCCCACGATCTGAAGCTCCTCGTGCGCCGCATTCGGGAAGTGCACGGTGTCCACCTTGATGCCCTCGGCCGCGATCGCCTTGATCACGGAAACGGCCGCGTTGTCGGTCTCCATACCGTCCGAGATCACCACGATCTTGGCGGAGCGGGGATTTTGGAACAGCGTTGCCGTGTATTTGAGCGCGGAGGCAAGATCCGTCGCGGTGGTGTCCGGATCCTCCGAGGTCAGATATTGCTCGTAGACCTGCATCGACTCCTCGGACAGCGGTGCCACGTATTTCTGGTCATACCCGAATTTCACGATGCCCACGCGGTACGCGTTGTCGCAAATATTCAATACCGTTTGCACAAATTCGTTCTTTTTTTCAAGCTCTTCCCCGTTGCTGTCCGAAACGTCCACCAGCAAAATGACCTCGTTTTCCTTGTTCGGGATCTCATAGGAGAAGGTGATACCCGCCAGCAGATTCACGGCCAGCACCATCGCGATAATGTGCAGCGTGACCGAAATCACGCGGTTTCTGGTACGGCGGTACTTTTTGTTGATGCGAAGATAGGGCCACAGCGTCAGCAAAATGGCGGGGATGATCAAAAGGAGCAGCCACGGATGGCTGTAATTGATTCTGAAATTCGTCATCTTAGCGGCTCCTTTTTAGTAATTCTTTTTCGCTTGCAGATACCACTCCGCAAACATGAAGGCCACCAGCGCGATGGCGAAATAGAACAGCAGATCCTCAAAGGCGATCTCGTTCGTGCGCTCCACGTTCAGCACGGGCAGCGCGTCCTCGGTGCGCCCGATGTTGCTTTCCTCACGGGGAATCCTGACGAAGAAGTTTTCCACAAGCACCGTCTCCCCCTGCATGGATCTCTGCGTCACCGTATAGGTGCCGGGGTGCGTCAGCGCGATCTCACCAAAGCCCTCGGCAAAATCCACGGGCTCCATGCCGTTGCCCGTAACCTTCAGCTCGGTGCCGCGTGCGGTCAGCTGCACGGTATCCCCGATCTCGAAGGCGTTTGCGCTCATCGTGGCGGGAATATAGTAACGGAACATGTTATACATCATAAAGGAAAAGTCGGGCATGGCGCAAAGGTTGGAATAGTTCAGGTCAAAGGCCCAGACCACCACCTTGGCTTGCGGCTCGTTCTTGGCAAGGATCATGGGGCGGCCGTTGTAGTAGGCCAGCTCCTCGTAATTATCGTGCGACTGAATGTCGATGTACTTGGACACCGTCACGCGGCCGGGGTCCGCGTATTTCATCAGATCGTGCGTGACGCCGCTGGCCAGCGTTGTGTCGCTGTTCACGGCATACGCCTGTCCGATTCGAAGACCCGAGCCGTCGGGTGCCTTGTTGGGGTCCACCAGCAGCACCACGCCGTCGGTGGGCATCACGTCGGGCATCCTGTGCTCGAAAATATAAAGATCAAACCCCTCGGTCTTGCCCTTTTCGTCCGCTTTGCACTCGACAAATTCGATCTTCCATTGGTTCTTCATCGTCTCGCGCATCGTGCGCACGATGCCGGCAAAATAGTTGTTCGGGATACTGCTTGCGTACTGCACGCGGATGGTCGGCTTCTTGCCGCCGTAAAGGAAGAAGAAGTTGTCCTCGGCAAAGGAGTCCGCGACCGACACGTACACCTCCAGATAGTCGAAGGAGTACAACGGCTGACCGCCGAAATCATCGGTGGTAAAGACCACGCGCTTTTCCTCCTCCGTGGGGTCAAAGAACTCGGATTTGGAGTAAGGCGCCACCTTGTCGGTGCGGCCGTTTGCCCCGTGCACCTCACAGTAGACGGTCAGCTGCTCGGTGCGGCCAAAGCAGCCGAGATCCACCGTGATCTCGTAGTGATTGTTCTCGTTATATTTGGCATCGCATCCAAGCACGGCGGCGTTCCATTCGCCCTCCACGCCCACGTTCTGCACAATGATGCCGTTCTTTTGGGTAAAGCTTGTGCCGGTGTAGAGATACACCTGCGCCTCGTTGTTATAATTCAGTACCTCCTGTGCCAGCTCCACGGCCTTGTCAAGATCGGCAGAGCCGTAGGTGCACTTTGTGCCGTCGGCAACAAGCGCGTCCAGCGCGCCAAAGACCTCGTCCAGCTGATCGCCGGAGACGCGTTGCGCCAAAAACTTGTCGGGCTTGCCGTCCGCCACGATCACGGACACAAGGCCGCCGCCGGAAACGGTGTCCTCCACCATGATCTTTGCCTGCTCGACGGCGCGCTCAAAGCGCGTGTTCACGCCGTCGGATGCCATCATCGAGGCGGATGCATCGATGATGATCACCTTCTCGTTCTCATCCCCCGGCTTCTGCGAGGCGATCACGGGCTGTGCCAGCAACAGCGCGCAGATGGTAAGGATCAGACATTGACACAAAAACAGCAAGATATGGTTGAGGCGGCTGAGGGGTATTCTTTTCTTTCTGTATTTTAAGCTCAATCTCCACACGTACGTACTGGAGATCGTCTTGTTCTGATAATTGGGCTTGATGATATAGATCACGATCAGCGCGACAAGGCCGATCAAGCCCAAAAATCCTATAGGTGTTAACCACGTCATGCCATAATACCTACCTTAAGCAATTCTTTGAACAGCACCTTCTCGATAGGTTGATCGGTGCAAATGGAGGCAAACATGGCGCCGCGCGAGTTGCAGAAGCTCTGCAGCTCCTCAAGCATGGCGCGCACCGCCTCCTCATAGGCGTTCTGAGACGCACGGTCGATCTTGA